>NZ_JBSFUO010000050.1:0-19803 GCF_053591835.1 Streptomyces sp. NPDC002911
GCCGGGTCTCCACCATGTCCGAACACCGAAAACGCGTCAGCCACCAGGCAGTTCCCCCTCAACGACACCTCATCGCCCCAACCGAAACGGCGAGGTTAAGGCCGAACGGGGCAGCGTCCCGCCGCCGTCCGACAGTTCCCCCCGCTCGGCGCGCTCCAGCAGATCCGCCCAGAGTGCTGGCACGTCCGAACCGTGCAGGGCACAACTCTCGGTCCGTTCACACCACGCCACGAACTCGTCGCGTCGAGCATCGTCCCCGTGCGCGCCGCCCGGTATCCGGCAAGACCTTGGAGTACCCCCTAAGGACTCCTGACAAAAGTGGTTCGCCTGATTTGGTCAGCGGCCGGTGTCGTACACGAGGCCGCCGGGTAGCGGGATGCGGTCAGCCGCGTGATCGCACGTGAGAAAGCCGGCGACGTCGGCGATCACCCCCGGGATACTGGTCGCCCATGGATGAGGTCAAAGTCGTCGTCGCCCATTCCGAGCGCGTGACCCTGCGCGTCGGCGATGTGTTTCTGAAGGTGGACGCCGATCAGGCGCGCATCGACGTCGAGGTCGAGACGATGTCCCTCGCGCCGGTCCCCACCCCGGAGGTCCTGTGGCGCAAGCCGCCCGTGCTCGCGATCGCCGCACTCCCAGGGACGACGCTAGGACGCCTCGGCGGGCCGTCGACCGGGTCTCCGACGGCATGGGCCGCGGCGGGTGCCGCCATCCGGATGTTGCACGATGCGCCGCTGCCGCCCCGGCCGGGCCAGGCCGGCCGGAGCAACACCGCGCTGGTGGCGGAACTCGACGACGAGTGCGAGCGGCTCGTGACGAACGGCGTCCTGCCCGCGGATCTGGTCACCCGCAACCGCCAGGTGGCCGAGGCCGCCCTCCGGCCGTGGACTCCGGCGTTCACGCACGGCGACCTGCAGATCGCGCACGTCTTCGTCGACAGCGACGAGGTCACGGGCATCATCGACTGGTCCGAGGCGGGCCAGGGTGATGCCCTGTACGACCTCGCCACTTTCACGCTCGGACACGAGGAGCACCTCGACGACGTCATCGCCGGCTACGGCACCGACGTCGACCTCGACGTGATCCACGCGTGGTGGTCGTTGCGAAGCCTGCTGGCGGTCCGCTGGCTGATCGAGCACGGCTTTGACCCCTTCGCACCGGGCTGTGAGGTCGACGTGCTGAGATCCCGCATGTGAGGCTGCACCGGCCCGACTGCTGCGAGTGCGTTCTGACGTATCAAGCAGGCCATCTCCTGGGAGGCATCACCTGCCCCGACTCCCGACAAAGCGCCGTGCGGAGTCGTCGCCGGCAGATGATGGCGCAGCCGAGGATGACCGGCCGCAGCGGCTCAGTACGCGCCCACAACTCGTCGTCGATCTCCCACGGCGTGGCAGTGAACCTCCTCGTCTCGACTGGCCCGCACCCCCCTTCAGCCAGCAGCAACGGCAACTGACGCTCCGTCGTTCCCTCGCCTGCCACCGCACGCGTTCGGCGGCACTCGGAGCTGTCGGACAGAGGTGCGGGCGGGTATGGCGGGCGAACCGATCGGCCGAAGTGGATCACTGATACCCCGCAGCCTGCCCTGCCCGTCACCGCCCCAACTCTTTCGTAAACGAGCAATGCGGGAGGCCACTTGGACAGGAAAAACGCAATATCGACGTGATCCGCAGAGGCGGCTACCTTCATCTGGTCTTCGGTGGTCGCCCACGGTCGCACAGGGGTCCTTCAGGCTGGGCCAGCCGCGACGGGATGAGTTGGTCACGCCCCGCGAACCCTCGCCTCCATGCGTAAGCCACCGAACCGGGTCCACGCCAGGCAGACCGACCAGGGAGAGACGCATGCCCCATCTTGCGCTGTACACATTCGGCGTCCTGAAGTCACCTCTCGCCGATCCCGCGCCTCTCACGCGCGAGTTCTACGACATTGGTGAGGCCGTTCACCAGAAGATCAGTCAGCACCCCGGGTACCTCACTCGTGCTCAAGCGGCAGACGGTGACCGGGGCGCGCTCTTCGAGGCGGACTGGGGTGCATGGGGAGAGTTCGCCGTACCGACTTGGTACGGCAAGGGCCATACGGCGGAGACCGCCGCCCTGGCCACGACCCTCTCACTCTGGACCGACCTGCGCCCCGCCTTCGACGCCATCTACACCGGTCTGCACCGTGAGGCGCTGAACAGGCGTTACGACTGGTTCGAGCGGACAGGACACGCGAACTACGTGTTCTGGTGGGTCTCCGACGGCGTGATACCCACCTGGCAGGACGGGGTTTCCAGGCTGGAACACCTCCACCACCACGGCGCCGCACCGCACGCCTTCACCTTTCACCACTCGTTCGCCCCGGAGGGAACTCCGACAAGGATCAAAGGCATCGGACCGAAGGGCGACCAGGGCCGCTGACACAAGGACCCGGACACAGCACGCGCCCTACGGCCGGCGGGCCAGCACGTGGGTGTCGAGGAAGCCCCGCTCGGAGGCCGGGTCGTGGAGCAGCCGGGCGAACGGGGTGAGCCCCGCCCCGGCGAGCAGCTCGGTGAACCGGTCCACCGGCCAGCTGTATGCGGTCGCCACCTTGTGGTCGAAGCGGACCGGCTCGGGCCCGTCGGTCCCGAAGAACGAGGTCATGAGCAGGCCGCCCGGCACCAGGACCCGGACCTGCTCAGCGAGCAGCGCGGGCAGTTCCCCGGGCGGAGTGTGAATCATCGAGTAGTGGGCCAGCACACCGCCGAGCGCGCCGTCCTCGACCGGCAGGGCCTCCATCCGCGCCTCGTCGAACCGCAGCGCCGGATGAGCCTGCCGGGCGTGGCCGATCATGCCCGGGGAGAGGTCGAGCCCGAAGGCGTCCAGCCCCAGGTCGTGCAGCATGGCCGTCAGGTGCCCGGGCCCGCACCCGACATCGGCTGTCCGTAAATTCCCCGTCCCGCGCACCAGCTCGGCGAAGGTGCCGATCATGGACCGCGCGAACGGCTGTGTTTCCAGCCGGTCGGCGAACATCGACGCGTAGAGCTCGACGACCCCGTCGTAGGCCGTCCTGGTTTCGTCCTGGTGTCCCGCCATGGAGAGGAAGCTAACAAAGAACGAAGGGGCGGGAGGCCGGCCTCCCCACATCCGGTGGGAGGCCTGCACGATCACCGGGGGTCTGCCTGCCGGACGGTCTGTCCATCGTGCCGAACGCCAGGGGGACAGGAGGGGCAGGCATCTCCCCGGGACAGCTGCATCACCACTCCGCCCCCGGCAGTCGATGCTCTCCTTCGCCATGGATTACGCCTCCGCGCAGACCGCGTCGTGCGTCGGCCGGCGTCTCGAGGAGCACGGCGACCGGCCCCACCCGCGCGATGTGCTCCGCCTGATGCTCACGGAGATACTGCCTCCGCATGCCGACGCTCGTACGACCAGCCGGATGAGCGCCGCCTGCATCCACGTCGTGGAAGCGCTGCGCGCACCGACAACGGGCCCGGCCGTTGACACCGGTGAGATGCCGTTGCTTGGCTGGGCGGCAGGGGAAACACACGCTTACGGGCCGGACTTTGGAGCGTACTGGTGGAGCTCTCGCGTCGTTCCGCACTGTCCGTGATCCCCGCCGCCACTCTCTGGGCGCTGTCCCGGACCCTGCGGGCCGAGACGGCGCCGGAGCTCGGTCATGCCGCCAGAAATCCGGCCGCCCTCCTCACCAACACCGTCGCGGTCTTCGCCGGCACCGCCGAGTCCCACGTACGCCCCGAGGTGGCGCCCAAGCTCGCCTCCCTGCGGGCGACGGCGCGCGCCCGGCTCGCTGCCATGGACGGAGCCGGGCAGGGCGAGCTCTTCGCGGGCGTACCCCTCGGCACCAGCGACCCCAACCTGAGCACGTCGTACCAGTACCTCTACGAGATCGCTCTCGCCACCTGCCTCCCCGGAGCCGGTGGCACGGACGACACCACAGCGGTCCGGCGACGCGTCCTCGACGGTCTGCTCCGCCTCCACGACGGCTGGTTCGGCGACCAGTCGACGGGTTACTACGGCAACTGGTTCCACTGGGAGATCGGCATCCCGGCCTACGTGACCAGGACCCTGGTCCTGCTCAGGGACGAGGCCGCAGCGTACCGGCCGGAGCTGGCAGCCACGTACATCGCCTCCATGGACGCGTATCTCCGCAACGGCAAGGACGGCGACGTCGATCTCGACTCCCGCTTCCACACCGGCGCCAATCTCGCCGACATCACGACGAACCGGATCCTGCAAGGTGCCCTGCTCGGCGACGAGGTCCGCATCACCAAAGCCCTCGCCGACCAGCTGACGGTCTTCTCGGCCATCGACCCCTACCAGCCGCGCCACGGGGTCACCGACGGCTTCTACGCCGACGGATCGTTCGTCCAGCACTCCTCCGTCGCCTACACCGGCTCCTACGGCAAGGGACTGCTCACCCGGATCGTCCAGACCATCAAGATCCTTGACGGCACCGGCTACATCTCCGACGAAAGCCTGGTCGGCGTCGTACAGGGCTGGATCGCCGACGGCTTCGCCCCGTTGATCTTCGAGGGCTGGATGATGGAGATCGTCAAGGGGCGCGCGGTCTCACGGACCGGCACGGGTTACGCGGACGTCACCGCCGTCGTGGAGGCCGTCGTCGACCTCTCCGCGTACACGGCCGCCAGCGAGACCGAGGCGCTCGAGGGCTACGTGAAATACGTCCGCCAGACCTCGAAGGCGAGCCTCGAGACCACGTCCTTCGTCTCCCCGGTCAGCATCGCCCGCTACTTCGACATCCTGAACGCACCCACGCCCGCCAGGGATCTCTTACCCACCGCATCCCACGCCGCGTTCAACGCGATGGACCGCACCGTTCACCGCCGCCCCGGCTACGCCTTCGCCCTCGCCCGCAGCTCCGACCGCATCAGCACGTACGAGTACATGAGCGGCGAGAACCTGATGCCCTGGTTCCAGGGTGACGGCGCCCACTACCTCTATCTCTCCGGGGCGGACCAGCGGCAGGCGTTCGGCGTCGACTACTTCACCGCAGTCGAGCCCCACCGCCTCGCCGGCGTCACCGCCCCCGTCGAGACGCGGCGCAGCGTCCCCGAGCTCTACGGCACCCTCTGGTACGACAACCCGGAGCGCTGCTTCACCTCGTCCTCCGAGTCGCAGAACACGTACGTCTACTTCCCTCGCGGCACCCAGTCGTTCTCCGGCGGCGCCCGCCTCGGCCCCTACGGCGTAGCCGGTCTCGTACAGTCCGACGACGCCGCGTACGCCGCCCAGCAGGCAGGCACACTGCCCGAGGACTTCGTCGCCTACCGCGCGGCGGGTGCCACCAGGTCCTGGTTCATGTTCGACGACGAGATCGTCGTACTCTCCGCGGGTGTGACCGGCCTGGCCGGCCGCGCGGCGACCACCACGGTCGACAGCCGTATCGCCGCCCCCTCCTCCCCCGTCGACCTCACCGGCGGCCTCCGCGACGGATCACCCTGGCAGCGGACCGGGTCCGCCCCGCCGGCCTGGCTGCGGTACGCCGACGAGGAGCAGGGCACCGCCGTCGGTTACGTCTTCCTGTCCGGCCCGCCGCCGGCCGTCGCCCTCGACACGGTCACGCGCAGCCGGCGTCTCGTACGTCTCGCCAACGCGGACACAGCGGTGACCAAGCAGGTCTTCATCCTGTCCTACGAGCAGGCCGCCGGGGAGCGGCCCGCCTCCATGGCGCACGCCCTCGTGCCGAACGCCTCCGCACGGCAGTTGACCTGCTACGCCCAAGGCGGCCCGCTCTCCGTGCTGTCCAACACGGCCCGCCTGCAGGCCGCGGCCCACACCGGCCTGGGCATCACCGCCGCCAACGCCTTCACCCCGGGGACCCACCGGGCGGGGCGCCTCTCGATCGACGGCCCGGCGTCGGTCATGCTGCGCCGGACTGCGGGCGGTGCGTACACCGTCGCGGTGTCCGACCCCACGACCACGCGACGCACCGTATCGGTCACCCTCCACGGCCGGCCTCTGCGGCGCCTCTCGGCAGACGCCGGAATCCACGTGCGCCGCGTCCCCGGCGGTACCCGCATCGACGTCCCGACCCACCACGCCTACGGCCGCAGCTTCACGGCGATGCTGGCCGAGGGGCCCTGACGAGGACCGCCCGCACCCTCTGCGGTGTGATCGTCTGACTGAACGGCACCTTCGGGGCGGGAAAGCCCACCACCATGCGTGTGCCACGCCCGGATCCCCGAATCCCGGCTCTTCGACGCCTGGAATGTCGGCGAGATGCTCCGGCACGTGCTCGGCGCACCACCCCGCGGCTTCCTCCTCCATACGGACACGCACGGGACGCGGGCCAGCTGGTGTGGCTGGAGAGCGGTACCCCTATGTGGCGTACAGAACTGTCCGGCGGGGCGCACCTCCAAGACATCCCGCGGCTGGTACGTGAACCTGGGGCACCGGACCCACCGCGGCGAGGACACCGACGTGGCCGACCACGAGCTGGACATCGCTGTGGCGGCGGACCGCAGCCGGCGATGGAAGGACGAGCGGTCGTTCGCCGAAAAGACCGGTCACCCCGCGTACCGGTCAGCGGGGGGAGGCGACGGCTATCCGCGCCGAGGGGAAACGCGCGGCCCGTCTCGCCGAGTCGGGGGCATTCCCGTTCGACGGCTCCTGGTGCGACTTCAAGCCACCGCCCCACTGGACCGCCCCGCTCCGAGGCCCGGCGCCCGCACGCACCGTGCTCCGGCCATCGACGGCGCGAGGTCTTCCCCGCGTGGCACCTGTTGACGCGTCGGGGAGCAGCCACCGGCGCGTACACGGCTCTCGAACAGCGCGTACGAATCCTCCGCTTCCTGTGAACGCACCAACCGCACCCGTGACCCATCGCCACCGTCATTGCTAGCCGTCACACCCCGTGATACACAGAGTAACCATGCATATGCGGGCAGATTTCGATACGAGCCGCAGGTCAGGGCGGCTTCTCCGGTCAAACGTGCGAGATCCGGGTAAAGAGACCCGGGAAGGCGTCGTGCGATGCCGGTTTCATCAGCGAAGATAGAGACAGACCCGTGTCGCACGGCGCGGGCTGCGAACTACCCAACAGGGGCGGTGACTTACATGATCCTGGCAGCGGAAAAGGGCGACATCACCACCATCATCGGCGGAATCGCCCCGAACTGGGGGCCGTTCGGGACTCTGGGCAACGAGGCGCGCATCATGATCGAGGTGGTGATGGCGATCGCCATCCTGCTCTGCCTCGGCATCGCGATCTGGGGTGCGGCGAAACAGCGCATCGGCGCGACGGCGCTGCGCGACACCTTCAGCGCGGAACAAGGCAAGGGCCTGATCGTGGCAGGACTGACCGGCGTCTTCATCATCGGATCACTGGGCACACTGTTCACCATTGTGTACGGGATGGCTGTCTGATCGCAGTCAGCCCGCCGGCCTGCCCGGGCCCGTCCCAGCTCCCCGCCCGCCCCCCACCGTCCGTTCGTCGTGCCCACCGGCAGAGGTTGCGTCCCCTGATGTCGAGTCACCACACCGCGCACACGCGGAAACCAGCAGCGCTACCGTCGCCTCACGCGGAACTGCACACGGCTGAGGGGGCGGACGCGGCATGAGCCAGGGTGATGAGCGCGGCTACGGCGGCAACGAGCCGGGGGGCCGCACGGAGGACGCGTACAGCACCCTCGGCGGGACGCGCCAGACGCGCACGCGTCTGCCCGGCGGTGACGACGGCGACGGCTACGGCCGCCGGCCCGCCCGGAACACCCGCTCGCTGATCATGGTGGTGGGCGTGGTGGTCCTGCTGATCGCGGCGATCGCTTTCGCGAACCAGGGCGGGGGCGGCACCTCCAGCGGCGGCGGCGAGAAGAAGCCGGACGCGGCAGGGGCCGGCCCCACGGCCGCGACGGGCACGAAGCCTGTCGAGGGCAAGATCGGCACGATCGCCTCCGGTTTCGCACATGACGAGCAGGGGGCGCAGAGCGCGGCCGCGAATTACGCGGTGGCGCTGGGGTCAGTGGACATGTTCGACAAGATGAAGCGTGACGGAATCCTGCAGGCCACCCATGACCCTGCCGTCGTAGCGTCTCTCCAAGCCGACATGGCCAAGGCTTACTCCGCCGACTTCCTCGCGAACGTCGGGCTGAACGAGGACGGCAGCACACCCAACGGACTGACGTTCGTCTCCAGAACCATTCCGGTGGGGACAAAGGTCACGGCACAGGGCCCGGACACCGCGAGCGTGGAGGTCTGGTGCACGGGGCTCGTCGGCATGGCAGGGCAGGGCTCCACCAAGCCCGTCACTGCCACCTGGTTCACCATCACCGAGAAGCTCAAGTGGGTCGGTGACGACTGGAAGATCGAGTCGTCGAGCCAGGCAGAGGGACCGACACCCGTCAACGGCGACAACCGGGCCTCGACTGCGGACGACATCGCCAGTGCGGTTGAGGGATACGGAGGCTTCACCTATGCGCGATGACCGCCCATACCGCGCGCTCTCGCTCGCCGGGATCCTGGGGAGCCTGCCAGCAGCAGTAATCGCCTTGGCGCCCGGTGCCTACGCTGCGCCCACGCCGACACCGACTCCGGCGCCGAGTACCAGCAACAACCCCTGCGACCTCATCGTCGGGCTCGCCAAGGACTACTGCGAGGACGGCGAAGCGGGCGGAGCCGGCGGCGCCGCCCGCAACGCTCGCCCCACCACCACAGACGCCCTGGACCCCCTCAGCTCCCTCGCCCGCGGCTGCGCCGACGCCGCCGCCTACCTCGTCGGCAAGCTCAGCGAGGCCGTGGAAAGCACGGCGACCGTCGACTTCACCAACTCCACCTTCCGCACCCAGTACGCCGTCGTCTTCGCCGCGTCCACCATCCTCACCCTGGTCCTGTGGCTCTTCGCCGTGGCCAAGCGAGCCATCCGGGGCGTGCCGTTCACCACCGCGATCTCCGAGGCCATCGGCTTCCTCTGGCTCACGGTCCTGGCCTCGGCCTTCACCCCGCTCATCCTGTACGTGGTCGTCTCCGCCACCGACGGAGTCACCGAGATCATCTCCGCCGCGACAGGCGGGCAGACCGATGTCTTCTTCGGGTCGTTCGCCGAGGCGCTCAAGAAGGGCACCGATATCGGCGGCGGGCCGATCATGCTGATCGTCGTCTCGCTCGTGTCGATCCTGGCCGCCGGCATCCTGTGGCTGGAGCTCGTGATCCGGGCCGCCCTGCTCTACGTAGGCGCCCTGCTGGGTGTCGTCGTGTACTCCGGACTCGTCGACAAGAACATGTGGGGCCACGTCCGCCGCTGGGCAGGCATCATGATCGCGGTGATCATGGTGAAGCCTGTCATCGTCATCGTGCTCGGGCTCGCCGGGGCGCTCTCCGCCGAAGACGGCCCCAACGCCTTCTCGGCCGTCGTCTCCGGCCTCGCCATCATCCTGCTGGCCATCTTCGCCTCCGCCATGATCTACCGCTTCGTCCCCGGTTTCGGCGACGAGATCCAGGGCGCCCGTACCAACCGCAAGCAGGCCACCGACGGCTCCCAGGCCGCCGCGATGATCAGCTCGCCCGCCGCTCTCGTCTCCCAGGGGATCAAGACCCACAGCGGCCGCAACGGCGGCGGTGAAGGCGGAGGCGGAGGCGCCCGGCCCGCCAACCCGGTCAGCGGCGGTGTCGCCGCCCACAGCTCCCGTACCCCGTCGGGCGGCAGCGGGGCCGGGCCCACCTCCGGCACCCCCCACGGCAGCCGCTCCCCACGAGGCGGTTCAGGCAGCACAGGTAACACGAACACAGGAGGTGGAGGACGTTGACCACCCCGTCCCACACGATCGCGCCCCGTCGTACGTACCTCATCGGCCGCGCCCGGCCGAACGCGATCGTCGGCAAGAACCGTGAGACAGGCGAGATCGCGCTGATCATCGCCGGGGCGTTCCTCGGCATGATGAGCGGGCTCCTCGTCCCGGTCCTCTCCCTGCGGATCGTGACGCTCGTGGGCTTCCCCCTTCTGGCCCTCGCCGTCGTGTACTTCCCCTACAAGGGCCGCACCTTCTACAAATGGTTCGAGATCAACCGCAGCTTCAAACGCACCCTGCGCCGCGGCACGGCCTACCGATCCGCCGCCATCGAGGCCGGGGTCAGCGCCGACGGGCGCGAGGTGGAGATCGGGCCGCCGCCCGGCATCGGCCGGATCAGCTGGCTCGCCGCGCCGTTCGGCCCCGACGAGATCGCCGTACTGCTGCACGCCGACCGGCGTACGGTCACCGCTGCCATCGAGATCGAGGGCCCCGGGGTGGGCCTCCGCGACAGCGAGGACCAGGAGGCCCTGGTCGACCGCTTCGGCACCCTGCTCAAGCACGTGGCGAACGGCGACGGCTTCGTGACCCGGCTTCAGATGCTGGCCCGCACGCTGCCCGCCGACCCCGACGCGCACGCCAAGGACGTCGCCCAGCGCGGTGACAGGACCTCGCCCGGCTGGCTCCAGGAGTCCTACGACCAGCTGCAGTCGATGGTCTCCACCTCCAGTGAGCAACACCGCGCCTACCTCGTCGCCTGCATGCACTACAGCCGCGACCTGGCCGCCGAGGCCAACGCCATGGCCCGCGCCATCCGCCCCCAGGGCGGCCGCAGGATCGACCGCGACGCGGGTCTCGCCGTCGTCATGGCCCGCGAACTGACGGACATCTGCGCCCGGCTCGCCGAGGCCGACATCCGGGTCCGGCAGCCGCTGGGCCAGAGCCGGCTGGCCTCACTCGTGCACTCGATGTACGACCCGGACCACCCCATCGACCACATCCAGGCGATGACGAAGCGCAACGCCTGGCCGGCCGAGCTGGACGCCGTCGAGCCGACGTTCCTGCAGGCCAAGACCCGTGAGTCGACGACGCGCGCCCCGTGGTGCCACTCGACGGCCTGGGTGAAGGAATGGCCGATGACGCCCGTCGGCGTCAACTTCCTGGCCCCCCTCCTCGTCCACACGCCCGACGTCATCCGTACGGTCGCCGTCACCATGGACCTCGAACCCACCGAAGTCGCCATCGAGCGGATGCTGACGGAGAAGACCAACGACGACGCCGAGGCGAGCCGCCAGGCCAAGATGAACCGCACGGTAGACCCCCGCGACATCGCCGCCCACGGCCGGCTCGACCAGCGGGGTGAAGATCTGGCGAGCGGTGCGGCCGGGGTGAATCTCGTGGGGTACATCACCGTGTCGTCCCGGTCTCCCGAAGCCCTCGCCCGTGACAAGCGGACGATCCGGGCCTCGGCCGGCAAGTCGTATCTGAAGCTGGAGTGGTGCGACCGTGAGCACCACCGCGCCTTTGTGAACACCTTGCCGTTCGCCACCGGAATCCGTCGCTAACGAGAGGGCAGTCACGCCATGCGAGATCCGCTGTCCGCCTTGTCGGATGCCTTCACCGGCTTCCTCTTCGGGAACGTGGAGACGACCCGGCTGCCGGTGCGTACGTCGACGGGCCAGGCCCAGGCCGTCTACCTGCCGACCGCCGCACCCGGCCTCGGCGACTCCGGCGTGATCATCGGGCGTGAGGTGTATTCGGGCAAGGGCTACATCTACGACCCGTTCCAGCTGTACGGCCAGCAGCTCCCCGCCCCGCACTGGCTGGTGCTCGGCGAGTCCGGCAACGGCAAGTCGGCGCTGGAGAAGACCTACGTGCTCCGCCAGCTCCGCTTCCGTGACCGCCAGGTCGTCGTCCTGGACGCCCAGGGCGAGGACGGCGTCGGCGAGTGGAACCTCATCGCACAGGAGCTGGGCATCACGCCCATCCGGCTCGACCCGACCGCCGCACTGAACGACGGGATCCGGCTGAACCCCCTCGACCCGACGATCACCACGACCGGGCAGCTCGCCCTGCTCCGTACGATCATCGAGGTCGCCATGGGCCACGGCCTCGACGAGCGGTCCGGCTTCGCGCTCAAGGTCGCCCACGCGTACGTCACCGGCACCATCCTCGACCGCCAGCCGGTCCTGATGGACATCGTGGAGCAGCTGCGCCACCCGAAGCCGGAGTCCGCCGAAGCGATGAACGTGGACATAGACGACGTACGGGCCTGGGGGCTGGACGTCGCCCTCGTATTGGACCGGCTCGTCGACGGTGACCTGCGCGGCATGTTCGACGGCCCGACCACGATCGGCATCGACCTCGACGCCCCGCTGATCGTCTTCGACCTCTCGCACATCGACCGGAACTCCATCGCGATGCCGATCCTCATGGCGATCGTCGGCGTGTGGCTGGAGCACACCTGGATCAGGCCCGACCGGAAGAAACGCATTTTCCTGGTCGAGGAGGCCTGGCACATCATCAACTCGCCCTTCGTGGCGCAGCTCTTCCAGCGTCTGCTGAAGTTCGGACGGCGTCTCGGGCTGTCCTTCGTGGCGGTCGTCCACCACCTCAGCGACGTCGTCGACGGAGCAGCGGCGAAGGAAGCGGCGGCCATCCTGAAGATGGCCTCCACCCGCACGATCTACGCCCAGAAGGCCGACGAGGCCAGAGCGACGGGCAAGGTCATCGGTCTGCCCAGGTGGGCGGTCGAGATCATCCCGACGCTGACCCCGGGCATCGCCGTGTGGGACGTCAACGGCAACGTGCAGGTCGTCAAGCACCTGATCACCGAGGCGGAACGCCCCCTGGTGTTCACCGACCGCGCGATGACCGAGGGCTCCGCGATGGACCTGCTCCCCGAGGACGTACGGGCCGCGGAGCTGGAGGCGGAGCAGCGGGCGGCGCGGATCGAGAACCAGCAGCGGCTGAACGAGTCGTCCGAGTCAACGGTGGCATGACATGGCACGCCAGTCACCATCCGGCCCGGGGCGCGGCGGCGAGGGCCAGGGCGGCATCCCGGACGGCCTGCTGCTCGGCCTGCTGGCCTTCCTCTTCGGGCTGACGGTCCTGGCGTGGACGGCCACGGGCCTGGCCGGACTGTTCGCCCACGGGGGCTGGCCGGACAACATCACGTTCACGCGGACGCCGCTGGCCCTGCGCGCACTGGCCGTCGAACCGACGAACCTGCCGGGTGCCTGGCCGGACACCCCACCGGGCGACCTCTCCGGATACGGGCTGTTCTGGGGCCTGTTCATCGGCGAGGTGATGGTGCTCCTGGTCCTGACGGTGTTCGCGGTAGGTGTGGTGACGCGCTGGCGGATGGTACGGAAGCAGAAGCGCGCGGCCCCCGCCGAAGCGCCCCCGACACCGACGCCCGTTCCGACACCGACGTCCGTTCCGGCGACGGCGCCTGCGCAGGCCGAGGCGCGAGTCCAGGTGCAGGCACCCGCCGAAACCACTCCGGCCCCGGCGCCCGCCCCGGCGCCCGCCCCGGCGCCCGTCGACGCAGCCCCGGCCCCCACCGCGCCCCTCACCGCGTACGCGCGGGAGGCCGCCCCGCTGGTCCCCCCGCCCCGCACCCCACACGTCCTCTACGGCGCCGCCGCCACTCGCCGCCCCGCTGTCGTCCAGGCCATCCGGGACGCGGACGGCCCCGCCCTCGTCGTCACCTCGGACCCCACCGTCTGGGACGAGACGAAGGACGCCCGCAGCAAGCTCGGCCCCGTCCTCGTCTACGACCCGGGTCACCTCTGCGACACCCCCGCCCGCCTCCACTGGGCGCCCACCGCCGGCTGCGAGGACCCCGCCACCGCGGCCTCCCGGGCGGCCGCCCTCCTCACCCCGGTCCGCCCCCTGGCCAGGATCGACGCGGCCGTCGCCGACACCGCCCAGACCCTCCTCCAGTGCTGGCTGCACGCCGCCGCCGTGGACGGCCGCCCCTTTCGCCAGGTCCACCGCTGGGCCTCCGGCGCCGGCGGCCACGAACCGGTGCGTCTGCTCCGCACCCACCCCAAGGCGGCGTCCGGGCTCGCCGGGCTCCTGGAGTCCGCGCTCACCGCCTACCCCGAACGCCGCGAGGTGGCACAGGAACTGACCGTACGGACCTTCGCGGCCCTCTCGTCGGTCCATATCCGTGAGGCGTGCACACCCGATCGAGCCGATGCGCTCGTACTGGATTCTTTTGCACGCGAGGGGGGAACGCTGTATGTGGTCGGTGAACCCATCGAGGATCCCCGCCACCACCCCGGTGCGATGCCCCTGCTCACCGCACTCGCCTCGCACGTGGTCGAGCACGGCCGCCGCATGGCCGTACGGTCAACCGACGGTCGGCTCGACCCACCAATGACGCTCGTCCTCGACGACGTCGCGGCCGTGGCTCCCCTTCCCCAGCTTCCGGAGCTGCTGTCGGCCGGCCAGGACCAGGGGATGCGCACCCTGGTCCTGCTCCGCTCCGAGGAACAGGCCCGCGCCCGCTGGCGGGAACGCCTTCCGGCACCCGAACCGAGCTGACCGCGCTGATCGAGGGACCGGAACCGCCGTCTAACGACGGATCTCGAACTCCAGCTCCAGAGCCGTCGGATCCCCTTCCATCGGCAGCGTCCCGCCGGTCGGGACGAAGCCGATCCGCCGGTAGGAGGCCGCAGCCCGCGTGTTGGCCTCGTGGACGTAGAGCCGCA
This sequence comes from Streptomyces sp. NPDC002911, assembly GCF_053591835.1. Taxonomy (NCBI): domain Bacteria; kingdom Bacillati; phylum Actinomycetota; class Actinomycetes; order Kitasatosporales; family Streptomycetaceae; genus Streptomyces; species Streptomyces sp. NPDC002911. The sequence continues at coordinate 14,446 of NZ_JBSFUO010000050.1, forward strand.
CCCGCTCCAGCGGCGGCCCGGTCAGCGACCAGGACCAGTCGAGCGCCTCGCGGAACAACGAGTCCACCACCCCGCGCCCCCGGTGCCCGGGCCGCACGAACACCCCCACCAGATGGGCCTGATCGACCTCGGCCGCCTCCCCGAAACCCGGTTCGCCCCCCGGCCGCTCGACGAGCACCGTCACCGTTCCCGCCCACTGTCCGTCGGGCGCCTCAGCGATGAACTGACGGCTGTGCTCCCCCACGGCACCACCCGCCGTCCGCTCCTGCCAGAACACATCGGGCCTGCCCAGCGCGTGCTCATACGTGTCCAGGAAGGCGATCGAGGCCACCGGGTCCCGCAGCGCCGCCAGCCGGATCTCCCTGGCCCGTCGCCATTCCTCTGCCCGCACGGCACGAACGACATAGTCCATCCGCCGATCGTGCCCTGCCGCCCCGACTGCGGCAAACGAGATACACCAGGCTGTCAGCCGTCCAGCGACATGGCGTTCTTGGCGTGGTCGACCGAGGCCTCGGTGGCGGGCCCTCCGGGGTTCTCGGTCGCCAGCGGCTGGTTCAGGGCGACGAAGGAACGCATCCGCTCCTCGTAACGGGCGTAGCCGGCCGTGTGGTCGCCGGGCGCCTGGGCCAGGCAGTCTGCCAGCACATGGGCACCTACGAGCGCCAGGCTGGTGCCCTGCCCCGAGAGCGGCGAAGGGCAGTAGCCGGCGTCACCGAGCAGGGCCACCCGCCCCTGCGACCAGCGGTCCATCCGGATCTGCGCCATGGCATCGCAGTAGAGGTCGAAAGGCGTGCCGCGCTGCCTCGGCCAGACGCGCCCCCTCCCACCGCAGCGACGCGAGCCTCCACGTCCATGTCGCCCTACCGGTATGTGACCGGCAAGGACGACCTCATCCTGCTCATGGCCGATGCCGCGTTCGGCGAGAAGTCCTACCCCGCCGCAGCTCCGGACGGCTGGCGTGCCCGCCTCGAACTGGGTGCGCGGACGCTGTGGGTTCTGCACCGACGCCACCCCTGGCTCGCCCAGCTATCCTCCCTCACCCGCCCCTTGCTCCTCCCCAACCTGATGGTCCACGGCGAATGGTCGCTGAACGCCCTCGACGGGCACGGCCTGGACACCACGCACTGTTCGACATCCACGTACTGCTCTTCAGCCATGTCCAGGGGCTGGCCATCCACCTGGAAAGGGAGGCACAGGCGGCGGCGACCACCGGCCAGTCCGAGGACCAGTGGGTGGACAGCCGCGCCCACACGCTCCAGGGCCTGGTCGAATCCGGCCGCTTCCCGGCCTTCGCGACCGTGGTCCGTTCCCTCGAGGACGGCTACGACCTCCGCCTCGGCACACTCTCCGAGCTCGGCCTCAAGGCCTTCCTCGACGGCCTGACCCCCGTCATCGAGGGCGGGAGCCGGCCCCACTCGTAACGGCCCGCACCACCGTCGTACCCCGGTACTACGGCGCCCCGCACATCCAGCCCGCGGTCGGACGACCGCCACGAACGCGCTCCGTAGCGTCGACGACATGATCAGGGCATACGAACTCACCAAACGGTACGGGGACACCACCGTCGTCCACGGCCTCGACTTCACCATCCGGCCGGGCACCGTCACCGGCTTCCTCGGCCCCAACGGAGCCGGGAAGTCGACCACCATGCGCATGCTGCTCGGCCTGGACGCCCCCACCGGCGGCCGGTCCACCATCGGAGGCCGCGACTACACCACCCACCCCGCACCGCTCACCGAGGTCGGGGCCCTCCTGGAAGCCCGCTCGGTCCATCCGGGGCGTACCGCCTTCAGCCACCTCATGGCCCTCGCCCACACCCACGGCATCCCCCGCAGCCGCGTCGAGCACGTCCTGGACCTGGCCGGCCTCACCGGAGCCGCCCACAGGAGGATCAGGGGCTTCTCGCTCGGCATGGGACAGCGCCTCGGCATCGCCGCCGCGCTCCTCGGCGACCCTGCGACCCTCATCCTGGACGAGCCCGTCAACGGGCTGGACCCCGAAGGCGTCCTCTGGATCCGCACCCTGCTCACGTCTCTCGCGGCAGAGGGCCGGACCGTCCTGGTCTCCTCCCACCTCATGAGCGAAATGACGCTCACCGCCGACCACCTCGTCATCATCGGCCGCGGACGGCTCCTCGCCGACACCACCGTCGGCGACCTGATCCGCACCGCGGGCGGCGCCTCGGTCAAGGTCGTCACCCCGCAGGCCGACGCGCTGCGCACCCTGCTGACCGGCCCCGGGGTACGCATCAGCACCGGCGCCGCCGACGAGCTCACCGTGCACGGCGTCGACGCCGCCGACATCGGCCGCACCGCCGCCGTTCACGCCATCCCGCTCCACGAACTCACGCCGCGGACCGTGTCCCTGGAACAGGCCTTCATGAACCTCACCCAGAACGCCGTCGAGTACCGGACCGCCGCACCCCTGACGGGAGCCCACGCATGACCATCGCCACCGCGCCCTCCCCGTACCGCGTCACCCCACGCCGTGTCCTGCGCTCCGAATGGCACAAACTCTGGTCCCTGCGCTCGACCTGGATCACCCTCGTGTCGGCGGCGGCACTGACCCTCGGCGTCGGGCTCCTCATGGGCGCCACCTACACCTCGGGCGGCGGCGACGCCGACATCGACACCGTCGTCCTCGTCCTCTACGGCAGCCAGCTCGGCCAGATGTGCCTCGCGGTCCTCGGCATCCTCGTCACCGCCGGCGAGTACTCCACCGGGATGATCCGCGCCTCACTCACCGTCGTACCGCGCCGACTCCCCGTCCTGTGGGCCAAGGCGGGGGTGTTCACCGTCGCCGCCTTCAGCTCGATGATCGCCACCGCGCTGATCACCTTCCTCGCCGCGCAACTGTTGCTGCACGACACCGACCAGGCGGCCGGGCTCACCGATCCGGGCGTTCTCGGCGCGATCGCCGGCAACGCGGCCGGCATCACCCTGCTCAGCCTCACCGCCCTCGGCCTCGGCGCCACCCTGCGCTCCGTGCCCGGCAGCATCGGGGCGTACCTCGGAGGTGTCCTGATCCTGCCCGAGGTGCTCGGCATGCTTCCGTACGATGCCGTGGACACCGCCCTGAAGTACTTCCCGACCCAGGCCGCCGGGGTACTCGGCTCGGCCACCCCGCTCCCGGACGCCGCAGCTACCGGACCGGCGCTGCTGGCCCTGTGCCTGTGGGCGGGCGCGTCGCTGGGCGCGGGCGCGGTACTTCTGCGCCGCAGGGACGCCTAACGGGACGGCACGGCGAGAGGCGAGCGGTGACGGACGGACTGAGGACGAACAGGGTGAGCGACGAGGAGGACCCGAATCCCGGGCATCTGACCACCGGCACCGCACCCCTGACCCTGTACGTCCAGGACCTCATGCAACGGCTCCGGTCCTTCGACCGCCGCCGGCCGATGGTGTGGGACCTCTCGGTCACCGGCTTCTGGGTCGTCGTCGCGGTGCTCGACTACAGCACCGGCGGCTGGCGCACGGTCGCCCGCAACGCGGATACTCCGGAGCCTCTGGTCCTGCTGATGAGCCTGTGCTTCTCCGTGCCACTCCTGTGGCGCCGCCGCCGGCCGATGGCCGTGCTCGTCCTGATGGCACCGGTCTCCCTGCTCAACATCTGCACGGGCGCCGTCGTCCAGGCCGCCATGCTCCAGCTGATCCCCGCCTACACGATCGCCGTGCGGCTGCCTCTCAAGTCGCTGGCCCTGTCAGGTGTGGTGATGTGCCTGCCTGCCGCCGCCGGATCGATCTCCGGCACCGCGGACTGGCAACTCGTGTCCTACCTGTGGGCATTCGCCTTCGTCGCCCTGCTCGCGATCGCGGTCCGCACCCGCCAGGAGTACACCGAGGCCCTTGTCGAACGCGCCCACCGGCTCGAGCGCGAGCGTGACCAGCAGGCCCAGCTCGCAGCAGCCGCCGAACGCACCCGTATTGCCCGGGAGATGCACGACATCATCGGCCACAACCTCTCCGTCATCACCGGCCTGGCCGACGGTGGGGCCTACGCCGCGGCCAAGAGCCCTGAACGCGCGGCCCAGGCCCTCGAAGCCATCGGCGCCACGAGCCGCCAGGCCCTGGCAGAACTACGGCGCGTACTCGGCGTACTGCGCGAGCCGGCACCGGCCGCCGAGCTTGCGCCCCAGCCGTCCCTCGCGGACCTCGACGCCCTGCTGGCAGGCGTACGGGAGGCGGGGCTGCCCGTCCGGCTGACGATCAACGGCAGTCCCCCGCCCTCCCCCGCCTCACCCGGCCGTCAGCTCGCCGTCTACCGCGTGGTCCAGGAATCCCTCACCAACACCCTCAAGCACGCGGGGCCCGAGGCCAACGCCGAGGTCACCCTCACCTACACGCCTACCCGCTTGGAGGTGCTGGCCATGGATTCGGGCGGAGGCGGTACGCGGGGCCTGGGGGCCGAGGGCACCGGCAACGGGCGGGGCATCAGCGGAATGCGTGAGCGGGCCTCGCTCTACAACGGCACACTCGAATCGGGCCGGCTTCCCACAGGCGGCTGGCAGACTCGACTTCGCCTTCCCCTGGAGGACGCACCCCCGTGACCACGGTACTCATCGCCGATGACCAAGCCATGCAGCGCTTCGGTTTCCGCATGCTGCTGGAGAGCCAGGACGACATGACAGTCGTCGGTGAAGCCGCCAACGGCACTGAGGCGGTGAACCTCGTCGCCCACCACCACCCGGACGTCGCGCTGATGGACATCCGGATGCCGGGACTCGACGGCATCGAGGCCACACGCCGCATCATCACGTCCGGCGCCCGCACCCGGGTCCTCATCGTGACGACCTTCGACCTCGACGAGTACGCCTACGACGGCCTGCGGGCCGGTGCCAGCGGCTTCCTCGTCAAGGACGCGCTGCCGGAAGAACTCCTGTCCGGCATCCGCGCGGTCGCGAGCGGCGACGCCGTCGTCGCCCCGAGCCTCACCCGCCGGCTCCTGGACGCCTACGTGCACCATCTGCCGGCCGCACCGGGCGACACCCTCGGTACAGGAGACGCACGCGTCGCCTCGCTGACCGAGCGGGAAAGGGAAATACTCACGGTCATCGGACAGGGATGGACGAACAGCGAGATCGCCGCGCGTCTCCACCTCGCCGAATCGACGGTGAAGACTCACGTCACCCGCATCCTCGCCAAAACTGGGTCCAGGGACCGCGTCCAGGCGGTCATTCTCGCCTACGACACCCGCCTGGTGAACCCGCGCTGACGAACGTCCCCTCGGGAGCGAGCGCCTGGCCGTCGACGTACTCCGTGACGACCTGTGAACGCAGAAAAGCCCCGTGCCACAAGGGCACGGGGCTTTCCCGGAATAATTGTTCGGCGGCGTCCTACTCTCCCACAGGGTCCCCCCTGC
>NZ_JBSFUO010000051.1:0-19371 GCF_053591835.1 Streptomyces sp. NPDC002911
ACTTGTTCGCACTTCCCAATCAGCGGCCCGGTCGTCGTGGGGTGCCGGGCGGCGAAGCGAGTTCAGCCACGAACGGCAGCCGCCTGAAAGCCACAACCAGCACCCCTGGGCGACCCAACCCTACGAATGGCTCGATCAACCCGTCCACGAACGTAAGGCCGCCTGACATCTTCTGTAGCCGGTGCAGGACTCTCGGAGGGGCTGCCCGCCTATCCCAATGGGCAGCCCCTGTTTTCATAGGCGTACCGGCGGTCCGTTGGACCCCATGAGCTGTTCATCAATCGACCGTTTACCGAACGCGCCCCGCCGAGCCGCCTTGCGCCCCGACTTCCCGTCAGAACCGTTCATTTTCCCGTTCATCAACTGCTAGCGTTCAGATCGCCACCTGAAGACCCTTGATGAACGGAAAGGGGCCCCGTGGCGCTCATCGGACCGGTGTCCCCCTGGCGCTACCTGCCGCTCGCCGCCCTCCCGGACCAGGCCGGACTCGTCGTCACCGCGCCTCTGCTGCGGGAGCCGGACGAAGGGACGGAGATCAGCGAGTGCTGCACCGCATACGAAGTCCACCTCGCCCCCGGGCCCGCACGAGCCGGGCACTCCCGGGCCGCTTATCCCTGATTGGCCTTGGACCGCGCGAAACGGCCCCGCCTACGGTCGGCCTCATGAAGATCCGCATCGTTGACGCGTTCACCGACCGCCCCTTCGCCGGCAACCCCGCCGGAGTCGTAGTCCTGGACTCCGGCACCTTCCCCGGGGAAGACCGCCTCCAGCTCATCGCCTCCGAGGTCAACCTCTCGGAGACCGCATTCGCCCTCCCGCTGCCGCCGGGCGGTGAGGCCGACTGGGCACTGCGGTGGTTCACCCCCACCACCGAGGTCGATCTCTGCGGGCACGCGACACTGGCCACCGCCCATGTCCTGCACACCACCGGAGCCGCGAGCGGCACGGTGCGCTACGCAACCCGTTCCGGCACCCTGCGCACCACCGCCCACTCCGACGGCAGCCTGACGCTGGACTTCCCCACGGCGCCGCTGACGCCGGTACCCGCCCCGCCCGGGCTGGCGGAAGCACTCGGCGCATCGCCCCTCTCCCTGCACGACACGGGTGAGCACCTCGGCGACCTACTGGTGGAACTGGCCGACGAAGCGGCCGTACGCGCGCTGCGGCCGGACTTCCACGCGCTCACCGCCTGCTCCCGGCGGGGAGTCATCGCCACGGCGGCCGCCGCGGACCCCACGAGCACGTACGACTTCGTCTCGCGCGGCTTCTTCCCCCGGGTCGGCATCGCCGAGGACCCGGTGACCGGCAGTGCCCACACCGCCCTGGCGCCCTTCTGGTCGGCGAGGTTCGGCCGCGAGGACCTCATCGGCCTCCAGGCCTCCGCCCGCTCCGGCCTGGTCCACACCTCGCTGCGCGGCGAGCGCACGCTGCTGACCGGCAGGGCTGTCACGGTGATCGACGGGGAACTGCTCACCGGGCTCTGAGAACGCCGGGGCGGACCCGCCGCCCTCACGGGACGGACCGGCTGCTCACGGCGTGGGCAGCCAGTCCACCTTTCCCTCGAGCAGCGCGTAGCCGACGAACGCCCCGATGTCGAGCAGGGCGTGCGCGACGACCAGCGGCCCGACCCGCCCCCAGCGCCTGTACAGCAGCACGAAAACGACGCCCATGACCATGTTCCCGATGAAGCCGCCGATCCCCTGGTACAGGTGGTACGAGCCGCGCAGCACGGAGCTCGCCACCAGGGCTGCCATCGGCGTCCACCCCAACTGCCCCATCCGGCGCAGCAGATAGCCGACGACGATGACCTCCTCCACGAGCGAATTCTGCACCGCTGAGAGGATCAGCACCGGGAACTTCCACCACACATCGGGCAGAGACTCCGGAACGACCGTCAGGTTGAACCCCGTGGCCCGCGCCACCAGGTAGAACGCCAGCCCCGAGCTGCCGATCCCCGCCGCGACCAGGGTGCCCCGGCCCAGGTCCGGCCAGGGCCTGGTGCGGTCGAGTCCGAGGGTCCGCAGACCGGCCCGTTCCCGCATGAGCAGATGAGCCACCAGCGCGACGGGCACCAGGGCGGTCGCGATACCGAAGAGCTGCCAGGTCAGGTCCAGCCACGGCCGCCCGGGGGCATGCGATCCGTTCAGCGTCGCCGCCTGGTCCTTGAGACCCCCCGGTTTCGTGAGCGACCCGATGAAGCTGATCAGGGCGGACACCCCACTGGCCCCGAGTGAGAGAGCCAGCACGAGCAGCGTCTCCGCCCGGAGGGTCCGCCGGGACACCCCCTCGTGAGGATTGGAATCAGCCACGCGCCCCGCCTCCACCTGTACACCTGCCGTCAGCCATGCGTCGACACAGCTTGCCCGACGGGCCGGGGCGGCGGGACACCGGGCGGGCCGGCTCCTCAGCGGGCGGGGAAGCCGACCGGCCAGGTGTGCACCGGTTCACCTGCCTGCATCAGCTCGCCGTAGCGCCGGGTGGTGGCTGCCAGCGCGCCCTCCCGGTCGAGGCCGGCCCTCACGGCACGGTGGTACGTATCGACCTGCCAGGAGGCGCCGTTCACCTGGAGCCTGCACCGCTCCTCGATGACACCGAGGTAGCGGTCACGGTCCGAGGGCTCGATGTTCCAGGCGTCGAGCCCGGCGGCCGCGAGCGGCAGCAGTTCGTCCCGTACGAGCTTGACGACAGGCACCTTGGCCACGCCGCCGGAGCGGCCGGGGCGCGGCCAGAGCAGTTCGGCGTCGATCCCGTGGCGGCAGGCGGCGTCGAAGTTCTCGGCTGCCGCCTCGAAGGGCAGCCTGGACCACACCGGCCGGGACTCGTCTGCGAGCGCACGCACCAGGCCGTAGTAGAAGGCGGCATTGGCGATCACATCGACGACCGTGGGGCCGGCGGGCAGGACTCGGTTCTCCACCCTCAGATGGGGGACGCCGTCGGCCAGCCCGTACACCGGGCGGTTCCACCGGTAGATAGTGCCGTTGTGCAGGACGAGTTCGGCCAGTGCCGGTACACCACCCTCGTCCAGAATCCGCAGCGGATCCTCCTCGTCACGGATCGGCAGCAGCGGCGGGTAGTAACGCACGTTCTCCTCGAAGAGCTCGTACGCCGAACTGATCCATCGCTCGCCGAACCAGGTCCTGGGACGCACTCCCTGATTCCGCAACTCGGGCGGCCGCACGTCCGTGGCCTGCTGGAAAAGCGGTGGCCTCGACTCGCGCCACAGCTCCTTGCCGAACAGGAAGGGGGAGTTGGCCCCGAGGGCGATCTGCACCGACGCGACGGCCTGGGCCGCGTTCCAGACGTCTGCGAACCGGTCCGGTGTCACCTGCAGGTGCAACTGGACCGACGTGCACGCCGATTCCGGGGCGATCGAGGCGGAGGTCGAGACCAGTCGCTCGACCCCTTCGATATCGAGGGTGAATTCCTCTCCCCGCGCGGCCGCCATTTGATCGTTGAGGAGCGTATACCGATCGACGTCCGACAAGTTCGCCGAAACCACGTCGTCCTGTCCGAGGGTCGGCAGGATGCCGATCATCACGATCCCGGCGTCGACCTCTGCGGCCTTCCTGTGGGCATATGCCAGCCCTGTGCGCAACTCCTCGGCCAGCTGATCGAATACCCGGCCGCTCAGCCGGTGAGGAAGAATATTTACTTCCAGATTGAACATCCCCAGTTCCGTCTGAAAATCCCGGCTGGCGATGCGTTGGAGCACCTCCGCATTCCGCATCCTCGGCATGCCGTCCGACCCCGCGAGATTCAGCTCGATCTCCAGCCCCATGAGATTTCTGGGACGATCGAACCTCCGCTCCGACAGGAGCCTCTCCAGCCCGGTCAGGCACTGGGTGAGCTTCTCGCGGTACGCCTGCCGATCGGACGGGGCAAAGGCGCCCGCCACGACCTTCTCGCCCATCGCAGGGTCCCTCCTCGAGTGGTCGGCCCGACACTCAGGCCGCTTGTATCACGATCGATAATGCCCCGACGAGATGATCCGTAACGCCTCCACGGCCCACGGGCACCCGGTAGTCTGATGACTGACGCCGGAGGCACATTCCGAAGGCATGAGGCATATGCAGGGTGCGCGATCGAGGCGCACGGCGGAAACACCGACGAGTTTCAGCCTACCGTCGCATCGAGAAAATACCCGGCGGCGGGCGTCGGAAGCGTCTCGAATCCACAGAAACCGTGCTATTCAAAGGCTCAAATCCGCCTTGCTAAATAGGCGAGACGGCTAGCCGAAACATCGTGTGAAGATTTGTCGTATAAACTCTGCGAACGAGGCAGAGAGTTGACGCACCGGCCCGTCCGTCCCGTCACAGGCCTTCCTCTGGCCCCGCACGCCGACAGCGCCGTCTGCACCCGCCCACGCATCACCGTGTCTCCGAAGTGAGAGGCAACCCACCATGCCGCTGCATATTTCCCCGGCCCCAGCGCCCGCACTCCGCAGCGTTCTCGCGGCACTCGGTTCTCCCACCGCAGTCCGCGAGGCCCACACGCCTGCTCTCCGTTCCGTCCAGGGATCGCTGAGCCCCGAACTCCCGCTTCCCGTCCACGTACTGGACCGAATCCTGCCGAACGAGACCGCGCCGCGCACCCGCCTCGCCGGCTGGCGCTTCCTGATCCGCAGCGGCGGGCGCGCCGTCGCCGCCGCGGACACCATGCTCACCGCCGACGGCTGGACCTTTTCTCACTTCTTCGAGGGCCCCTATATCGCCTCTACCGAACTCGCCGTACGCCAGGCGGAGTCGACGACGAGGCCCTACCAGCCCCGTCTGCTGTCGGTGCCCGAGCTGTACATGTTCACGCTGTGGCTGCACCACGACATCGAGGCCGACGCAGGCAGCGGTGCTCTCGCACCGACCGACGTGCTGGTGCCCCTGGCACCCGCTCCCCCGGGCATCACGGCCCACCGTCCGCACCGGGTCGCGGACCTGCTCCCGGTCATGACGCTGCGTGTCACCCCGGCACCTCTTCCCAACGTTCCCGGGGTCCCCGGTCTCCTCGGGTCGCCCGCCTGACCCGCCTTCCGCACGCGCCCCTGCCGAGCTGCTCGGCGGGGGCGCGTGCGTACCCGTCCGGACTAGTCCGGTCAGGTCGCCCCGAACCATCCGAACAGACAGCGCAGTTGCGTTGAACCGTCCGGCCGGGTGATGCGTCGCGGGAGGAGAACAGCGGCTGCCGCGAAATACCTGCGAAGAGACGCCCGCGGGGCAACACTGGGACCGGACCGACTGATACGGGGGCTGCCATGAACACATCGTCCAGCCGCAGAACACTCGACTCAACGCAGCGAAAGAAACCACCCATGTGCCAGCACAAGTCACCCTGCCCGACCGCCGACTCCAACGACCGGGAAGCCGCACGCCTGATGGCCCACCACCCGGAGCAGGGCTGGAGCCTGCTGTGCAACGGCGTCCTGCTCTTCGAGGACACCGGTGAGCTGCTCCCGGACGGGCAGATCATCGCCCCGCACCGCCCGCTGAAGGGCGGCCAGGTGATGAAGGTTGCCTGACCACGGCTGACAGGACACGGGGGCCGGCCCGGAAGAAGCTTCCGCACCGGCCCCGAGGCGTATGCCTTGTCCTACTGGTCGTACGCGTCCAGCGGCGGGCAGGAGCAGACCAGATTGCGGTCACCGAACGCGCCGTCGATCCGGCGCACCGGCGGCCAGTACTTGTCCGAGGGCGTGACGCCGGCCGGAAAGACCGCCTCTTCACGGGTGTAGGTGTGATTCCACTCCCCACCGAGCGCCGCGGCCGTGTGCGGGGCGTTGCGCAGCGGATTGTCGTCCGCGCTCCAGGCACCGGAGGCGATCTTGTCGATCTCGCCGCGAATGGCGATCATCGTGTCGCAGAACCGGTCGAGCTCGGCGAGGTCCTCGCTCTCGGTCGGTTCGATCATCAGCGTCCCGGCCACCGGGAACGACATGGTCGGCGAGTGGAAGCCGTAGTCGACCAGCCTCTTGGCGATGTCGTCGATGCTGACGCCGGTCGCCTTGGAGATCGGACGCAGGTCGACGATGCACTCGTGCGCGACCAGGCCGGCCGGACCGTTGTACAGGACGGGGAAGTGCGGTTCCAGGCGCTTGGCGATGTAGTTGGCCGCGAGTACGGCGACCTGCGTCGCACGCTTCAGGCCCTCGCCCCCCATGAGGCGTACGTACGCCCACGAGATCGGCAGGATGCCCGCCGAGCCCCACGGAGCGGCCGAGATCGGACCGACGCCGGTCTCCGGGCCCGCAGCGGGCTGGAGGGGGTGGTTGGGGAGGTACGGCGCCAGGTGAGCGCGCACCCCGACGGGACCGACCCCCGGACCGCCGCCGCCGTGCGGGATGCAGAAGGTCTTGTGCAGGTTCAGATGGGAGACGTCGCCACCGAAATGCCCCGGCTTGGCGAGACCGACCAGCGCGTTGAGATTGGCGCCGTCCACGTACACCTGGCCGCCGGCGTCGTGCACCTCACCGCAGATGTCGGCGACGTGCTCCTCGAAGACGCCGTGCGTGGAGGGGTAGGTGATCATGAGGACGGCGAGCTCGTCGCGGTGCTTCGCGATCTTGGCCCGGAGATCCTCTATGTCGACCTCACCGTCGTCGGCGGTCTTCACCACGACGACCCTCATGCCGGCCATCACGGCGCTCGCGGCGTTGGTGCCGTGCGCGGAGGACGGAATCAGGCAGACAGTACGCCCGTGCTCCCCGTTGGCCCGGTGATACGCGCGCACGGCCAGCAGCCCGGCGAATTCGCCCTGCGAGCCCGCGTTGGGCTGGATGGAGACGGCGTCGTAACCGGTGACCTCGGCGAGACGCTCCTCCAGCTCACGGATGAGGGTGAGGAAGCCCTGCGCCTGCTCGGCCGGCGCGAAGGGGTGCAGCGCGCCGAATTCGGGCCAGGTGATCGACTCCATCTCCGCGGTCGCGTTGAGCTTCATGGTGCAGGAGCCGAGCGGGATCATGCCGCGGTCCAGCGCGTAGTCACGGTCGGCGAGCTTGCGGAGGTAGCGCAGCATTGCCGTCTCGGAGCGGTGCTGGTGGAACACCGGATGGGTGAGGACGGCGTCGGTACGCAGCAGCCCGTCGGGCAGTACATCGGCCGCTTCGGCATCCAGCGCCTCGATGTCGCCACCGGCCCCGAAGGCCGCCCAGACCGCGGCGATCCGGGCGCGGGTGGTGGTCTCGTCACACGCGACGGAGACGTGGTCGGCGTCGACCAGGCGCAGATTCACCCCGCGCTCACGCGCATCGGCGACCACATCGGCCGCCGTACCCGGCACGCGGACCGTGAGGGTGTCGAAGTACACGTCGTGCACGACCTCGGTCCCGGCGGCGCGCAGCCCCTCGGCCAGGACGGTGGCGAACCGGTGGGTGCGCCGGGCGATCGTCCGGAGTCCGTCGGGCCCGTGGTAGACGGCGTACATGCCGGCCATGACGGCGAGCAGCACCTGTGCGGTACAGATGTTGCTGGTGGCCTTCTCCCGGCGGATGTGCTGCTCACGGGTCTGCAGCGCCAGGCGGTAGGCCTTGTTGCCGTCCGCGTCGACGGACACCCCGACGAGACGGCCGGGCAGGCTGCGGGCGAAGTTCGCGCGTACCGCCATGAAGCCGGCGTGCGGTCCGCCGAAGCCCATCGGGACGCCGAAGCGCTGCGTGGTGCCGACCGCGATGTCCGCGCCCAGTTCACCGGGCGAGGTGAGCAGCGTGAGAGCCAGCAGGTCGGCGGCGACGGACACGATCGCGCCCAGCTCGTGCGCCTGGTCGATGACCGGCTTGATGTCCCGCACGGCACCGGAGGCGCCCGGGTACTGGAGCAGCACACCGAAGACGCCGCGCTCGGCGGCCTCAGCGGGGATGCCGTCGCTGAGGTCGGCGACGACGACCTCGACACCCGTCGGCTCGGCGCGGGTCTCGATCACCGCGATGGTCTGCGGCAGCGTATCGGCGTCGACCAGGAAGACACCGTCCTTGACCTTGCCGACCCTTCGCGCCAGCGCCATGGCCTCGGCGGCGGCCGTCCCCTCGTCGAGGAGCGAGGCGCCCGAAGTCGGCAGCCCCGTGAGGTCGGCGACCATCGTCTGGAAGTTCAGGAGGGCCTCGAGACGGCCCTGGGAGATCTCCGGCTGGTACGGCGTGTAGGCCGTGTACCAGGCAGGATTCTCCATGACGTTGCGCAGGATCACCGGCGGGGTGAACGTGCCGTAGTAGCCGAGCCCGATCATCGGGGCGAGCACCTGGTTGCGGTCGGCAAGGCTTCGCAGCTCGGCCAGGACCTCGGCCTCGGTGCGGGCCTCGGGGAGGTTCAGCGCCTCTGCGCTCTTGATCACGTCGGGCACCGCGGCGGTGGTGAGCTCGTCGAGGGAGCCGTAGCCGACCAGGGCGAGCATCTTCGCCTGCGCCCCGGCATCGGGCCCGATGTGGCGCTGCTCGAACGGAATGCCCTGCTCCAACTGGGAGAGCGGAGTGCGGCGGGGGGTCATGATGGAGGCCTCCTGGTCTGTCACGACCTGCGAGGGGCGCCACGGCGTGGCTGCCCGAACGGCCTCCCCATCTGTCATCTCGACCTGAGAGCTTCACCGGCGCGCCCTGGGGCGTACCGGCTTTCACCGTCGGTGAGGGAGGTGCCCGTCGCGGCTCGTGCCGTACCGGATATCGCCCTGCTTTCCAGAGTGACCTCGTCCGTGCGGTACGGGGGCCTGAGAGATTCCGGGGAGGAGTTGCTCCTTCGGCGCCCCCGGATCGCTCCGGAGGACTCTCCCGCACAGGGTCAGCAGCCGTGTCCCAGCCTACCAGCGAGCCCGGAGCGGCCCGTCTCGAGTGGCCGACGGCCCGGATCTGGCCTTTCGTAGAGCCTGTGGAGCAGCCGCGACCACCTGATGCCGTCGTGACCAGTGGGAGGCACCGTGCAGACCGACATCGATCCGCGCAGCCTGATCGGCCGCAAGGCCTTCGACCGTCAAGGTGCCAAGATCGGAACGGTGGACGAGGTCTATCTCGACGACGCCACAGGGGTGCCCGAGTGGGCCGCCGTGCGCACCGGTCTTTTCACCCGGGACGCGTTCGTCCCGCTGGAGCCGAGCGAATTCGTCGACGGTTCACTGCTGATCCCCTTCGACCGGGCCCTGATCAAGGACGCGCCCGACTTCGGCGTGGGCCGTCATCTGTCTCCCGAGCAGGAACTGCAGCTCTACCGTCATTACGGGCTGGACACCTCTCCCTCCTCCCCCGGTACGGGCGCCGACAGGGACTTCGGCAAGCTCGCCGGCCACGAGGAGTAGTCCACCGGGTCCCGCACCAGGGGAAGCGGATCGGCCGGCTGCAGCTGCGGATCGTCGACACGGAACGTACGCACCCGGCCGGGTGGCGTCCAGGGTTCCTCGAAGCGCACGGTGACGCGGCCGACGCCGCTGCCCTGCACCCAACCATGGCCATGGATTTCGTGCCGTACGTCGTGCCCGGCCGGCCAGCGCCGCGAGGCCGGCGGCTCCTCGCTCTCCCGGGGGCCCACCCCTCTCGCCCCCTCCACCGCGGCATCCCGCTCGTCCTGGGCGGCGTCGGCCGCTGCTGACTCCTCGGCGGCATGCTCCGCGTCGGCCGCCTGAGCGAAGAGATCCTCCTGTGTGAAGTCCGCCAGCCCCGTGACGCCCACTCCGAGCAGTCTTACACCGCCGGTCGTGTCCACGGCCTCCAGAAGGCGCGCAGCGGCCTCCCTGACCACCGTGGGGTCGTCGGTGGGGCCGCGTAGCGTCTCGGACCTGGTGAGCGTCGAAAAGTCGTAGCGGCGGACTTTGAGGACGACGGTCCGCCCGGACCGCCCCGCGCCTCGCAGCCGCTGCACACAGCGGTCGGCGAGCCGCACCACCTCCGTCCTGACGCGCACGCGGTCGTGCAGGTCCACGTCGAAGGTGTCCTCCACCGACACTGACTTGGCGTCGCGTTCGGCGTTGACGGGACGGTCGTCGTAGCCCTGAGCCATGCGGTGGAGCGCGACACCGTGAGCCTTGCCCAGCAGCCGCACGAGCTCCGCCTCGCCTGCCTCCGCGAGGTGGCTGACGACGGTCATGCCGGCGCGGCGGAGATGGTCGCCGGTGGCGGGCCCCACGCCCGGGAGGATGCGCACGGACATGGGTGCCAGGAGCTGACGTTCGGTGCCGGGCTCGATCAGCAGCAGTCCGTCCGGTTTCGCTTCCTCGGAGGCGATCTTGGCCAGCATCTTGGAGCCGGCCAGGCCGACGGAACCGCTGAGTCCGGTGACGTCCCTGATCACGGTGCGCAGCTGTTCACCGATCGCACGCGCCAAAGCCGAGTCGTCGGCGACGCCCCCGGCCTCCAGATCGACGAAGGCCTCGTCCAGGCTGAGCGGCTCGACGAGCGGAGAAAGCCGCCCGAGAAGCTCCATCACCTGATCGCTCACCGTCCGGTAGAGCGCGAAACGGGGGACGAGATACGCGGCGTTGGGCGCGAGCCGCCTCGCCTGTGCCATCGGCATCGCCGAATGCACGCCGAGTCGCCGCGCCTCGTACGACGCGGTGGCGACCACGCCGCGCATCCCCAGACCGCCCACCACCACGGGTTTGCCGCGGAGGCTCGGCTTCGCCGCCTGCTCGGCTGAGGCGTAGAAGGCATCCATGTCCAGATGCAGGATGGTCGGCGCGGCTCTCACATGAACCGATGCTGCCCTACGCCACTGACAACCGCCCCGCCCGGCACTCGCACCATCCCGTCCTGCCCCGGGGCCTCAGCCTGCGCGATTGCGCCGCCGCGCCAGTTCGTCAGCGGGATTGTGACCGACCAGGGTCTCCCCCGTGTCGACGCGCTCCCCGTGGAGCTGGGACAGGGCCGCGTCGACGTCTTTCCAGACGACACCGACGGCGATACCGAAAATGCCCTGGCCGCCCTGGAGCAGATTCACGACCTCGTCGGGCGAGGAGCACTCGTAGACCGTCGCCCCGTCACACATCAGAGTCATCCGCTCGAGATCCGTGAATCCGCGGGCTCTGAGGTGCTGCACGGTGGTGCGGATGTTCTGGAGAGCGACACCCGTGTCGAGGAACCGCTTGACGATCTTGAGAAGGACCACGTCCCGGAAACTGTAGAGACGCTGCGTCCCCGACCCGTACGCCGGACGCACGCTCGGCTCCACGAGCCCCGTACGCGCCCAGTAGTCGAGCTGTCGGTAAGTGATACCGGCCGCCGCACACGCCGTCGGTCCCCGATAGCCGATGTCCCCTGCCACTGCCACACCGTCCGCTGCCACCACCGCCGGCTGAACCGGCTGTCTGATGGAATGGTCGGCCGCACTGCCGTGCTGCTGATACGGCCCACCCGCGACCGTACCGTCGCCGCTGCTACTCACGCCGACCTCCGTCCTTGACCTGCCACCTCGAAGGTAGGCAGTCACCAGGGGTGCGTCAACGATCGCCACACTCGGCACGCCGAGTGATAATCACCCTGAGGGTGGTTTCCCGTGGCTGATTCCGGGGAAAGGCTTGTCGGATGCGCTGACACCACCACCGCAGGACGGTCACTGACTGTTCGTACCGAAGTCCTCCGGCGAGATCTGGTCGAGGAATTCGCGGAACTTCTCCACCTCGTCCTCCTGCTCGTCCGGAATGGCGATGCCTGCGTCATCCAGCACCCCGTCACTGCCGTAGATCGGCGTGCCGGTGCGCAGGGCGAGCGCTATGGCGTCGGACGGCCGCGCGCTCACCTCGACCCCACTGGCAAAGACCAGCTCCGCATAGAAGACCCCTTCCCGAAGGTCCGTGATGCGGACCTCGGTGAGCTCCTGGCCTACCGCCTCGAGCACATCCTTGAAAAGATCATGGGTCAGCGGCCTGGCCGGAGCCATGCCCTGCTGGGCGAAGGCGATCGCGGTCGCTTCCCCAGGGCCGATCCAAATAGGGAGGTACCGGTCGCCTCCCACTTCACGCAGGAGAACGATCGGTTGGTTGGAGGGCATTTCCACCCGGACACCCACAACGTCGAGCTCGTTCACACAGCAACCCTAGGACGTGCCCGCCATGTTTGGATAGTCGGGCTCTTCCGCACTCAGTGGAACCCGGCCTTCAGAGCGCTCTGCACGAGCGCGGCGTGGAGCCGGACGGAGAGCTCCGCAAGCTCCTTCGCGGTGGCCTCCGCATGGGCCCTGGTCTGCGGATTCCGGTGCCTGCGCAGGGGCGCGACGACCTGCTCGACCAGGCCTGCCTCGCGCTCCGCGGCCGCCTTCACCGCCCGTAGGTGCCGAGGTTCCAGGCCGAATCTGCCCAGGTCCGTCACCAAACGCGCCACCGTCACCGCCTCGGCGTCGTAGCTGCCCCCGGAGGCGGGCACGATCAGCCCGTACGACTCCCACTCCTCGAGCTGCTCCTCGCTGGCCTCTGCGGCGGCCAGGAGCTCTGCGCGCCCGATACGGGCGGCGGTGGCCTGCCCCAGACCCTGGTCGCGGAAGGCATCGGCGGGCTCACCCTCCCCGCCGGACGGCAGTACCGCCTGCTCACCGCCGGCCAAGGCTTCCAGGTGCTCACGGATGACCTTGAGCGGCAGGTAGTGATCCCGCTGCATGCGCAGCACCTGAGCCAGCCGCTCAACGTCGGCAGGGCCGAACTTCCGGTACCCCGAAGGCGTCCGCTGAGGCTCGATGAGCCCTTCCGCCTCCAAAAAGCGGATCTTGGAGATGGTGACTTCGGGAAACTCGTCGCGCAGCTGCAGGAGCACCGTGCCGATGCTCATCGCGCGCTCGCCTGCGGCGGCGGTGCCGTTACCGGCACCGCCTGTGGGTGTTCGCAGCATGGACCTTCCTGAGGGTCCCCCCGGACGAAGTCCGGAGGAGGTCACACGCCCCGCTGGCTCGCGTAGAAGACCAGACGGTACTTTCCGATCTGGACTTCGTCGCCGTTGGTCAGCGCGACGGAATCGATGCGCTCGCGGTTGACGTAGGTGCCGTTGAGGCTGCCGACGTCGCCCACGGTGAAACTACCCTCCGGGCTCCTGTGGAACTCCACATGTCGCCGCGACACGGTCACGTCGTCGAGGAAGATGTCACTCTGCGGGTGACGGCCTGCCGTCGTGAGGTCACCGTCCAGCAGGAAGCGGCTGCCGGAGTTCGGGCCGCGCCGGACCACCAGCAGCGCGGAACCGGCCGGCAGGGCGTCGACCGCGACCTGAGCCTCCGGGGAGAGCGAGGGAAGAGCCGTCTGGCCCGTCGCCTCGGCCTCGTAGGCCTCGATACCGGAGATCGAGATGGTCGAGGTCGTTTCCGAGGCACGCTCGGGCACTCCGCCCCTCAGCGGCGCACCGCAGTTGGAGCAGAAACGGCTGGCCTCGGCATTGTGGTGCCCGCACCTCGTACAAACCGGCGTGGCCGAGCCACCCGGAGTGGGGCCGAACCCTCCACCCGTGCCTGAGGTCGATGACCCTCCGAAACCTATGCGTCCTGCACTTCCGGGGTCAACGGACGACGCGCCGGCCCCCTGGACCTCGTCGCGGAAGAGTGGGCGCTCCGAGCCCTGCTCCTCGGCACCCTGACGCGGAGCGCGGTGGCGGGCAGCGCTGTTGCTGTCCTCGCGGGCACTCTTTCCGAACAACTTCGCAAACAACTTCACGGGCGTTTCCCCTTGACCGAAATAGACCCGCCCGTGGGGCAGGACGAACCCTGAATGAACACACCTGCCGACCCGGACATCTTCACAACGTCCGTAGCCACCCGACAGTTTCCACCACGCGTCACCGATCCGTTGCGCCGACCCCCCGCAACCTGCCGACCGTGTCCTTCGAACACCGCGCACCCCCGCCTCACTGGGGCGACGACCGAGCGTAATCAGGCTGCTCCGCCGGACGCAAGGCGTCCACGACGATGTCGTCGGCGCGCGCCACCTCCGCCGTGGCCTGCTCCCCCACGAGCGTCTGCACCACACCTCCGGGAATGTTCAGAGCCGGCTCCAGGTCCTGCGGCTTGCCGATGACCTTGAACGCGTAGGGCGCCTCGATCTTCCGGCCGTCGACTCTCAATTCTCCCCCGTCACCGGAGAAATATGTACTGGCCACCACCCGCACGCCGTTGATTTCGATCGCTTCGGCGCCCGCGGCTCGCAGCTCCTGGATGGTGTCCAGGAGCATGTCGGCCTCCACCGCGCTGGTCGGGTCACTGATCGTCAACGTGATCCCTGGGCCGTGCGCCGCGACGGTGCCCGCCAGGATACCGAGCTGGCGCTCCTTCTCGAGGGTCTGCTTGCGCGCTTCCTCCGCCTGGTCGGAACTGTTCTCGAGTTCCGTGCGCTGGTCGTCGAGGCGCTGCTTCTCGTCCTCGAGGCGCTGGGTGCGGTTGTCGAGTTCGTCGAGGATACGGACCAGGTCCTCCTGGCGGGCACCACGCAGGGCACTGTTGTCGCTGTTCGACCTGACCTGGATGGCCAGCCCCAGTCCGAGGACGAACAAGAGGAGCGCCACGATCAGTTGGGCCCTGCTGACCCTGGGGGGCCAGAGTCCGGCCCGGAGCCGCTGACGGCCGGAGATTTCCTCGGAACGGACCGGCGGGTACGGTTCCGGCGCGGGCCCTTCGGCCGGGAGCGCCCCGGTAGGGCCCCCGCCGCCGGGGTTCCGTTCGCTGCTCGGGTTCTGTTCGCTGCTCATCGGCCTCACGCCCGGAAGACGTGTCGGCGGATGGCCGCGGCGTTGGAGAAGATCCGGATGCCCAGCACGACCACCACGCCGGTGGACAGCTGGGCTCCGACGCCGAGTTTGTCGCCGAGGAAGACGATCAGCGCGGCCACCACGACGTTCGACAGGAACGACACCACGAAGACCTTGTCCACGAAGATCCCGTCGAGCATCGCCCGCAGACCGCCGAAGACGGCGTCGAGCGCGGCCACCACGGCGATCGGCAAATAGGGCTCGACCACCGCCGGCACTTCGGGCCGGACCAACAGTCCGACCACGACTCCCACGACGAGGCCCAGTACGGCGATCACGATGTGCCCTTCCCTGTGTCTGCCGCACCACTGCCCGTGTCTGCGGCCTGAGGCTCTGCTGTACGTACGATCAGGCTGGGCGCGGCCGGAAGACGCACCTTCTCCTGCTCGGAGATGCTGGTGCGGATCTCGAAGCTCTCGTGAAGCGCCTGAAGATACTGGCCGTCAGCACTGTCCTGGAAGGCGGTGACGAGCCTTTTGCCGTCCCCCACCGCCAGCACCGTGTACGGCGGCACGAGCGGCCTGTTGTCGACCAGTATGGCGTCGCCCGCCGCGCGGATAGCGGAGAGCGCCGTGAGCCGCTGGCCATTGATCGAGACCGCCTCGGCACCGGACTGCCACAGGCCGTTGACCACGCGCTGCATGTCCCGGTCACGGACGCGGCCGGTGTCGGAGAAGCCGGTGGACTCACGGGGCCCGCCCCCACCCTGGTCGGTGTCCTCCGCGTCGTCCACGACCAGTTTGATCCCGGGGCCTTCGACAGGGGTGGCTCCGGACAGCAACGCCACCAGGCCGCCCTGATCCCCGCCGTGCTCCTGCAGTGCCTTGCGCTGCCGCTCGCCGACGTCCTTGCGCAGCTTCTCGACATCTGCTTCGAGCGTGTCCGCCGTGGAGGTCTCGGCGTTCACCCGGTCGATGAGCTCTTCGCGTTCCTTGGCCACGACCGGCGCCGCGACCTGTGCCTCGGCGGCTCCCAGCGTCACCACGAGGGCGGCCAGCACCAGCCCCGCGGCGAGGCCGAGCTTCGCCCTCAGCGTGCGCGGCATTCCGTCGCTGCCCTCGGACCGGCGACGTGCGGAGGCCTCGGCGTACCCCTCGTCGAGGCTGTGTTCCATCACGGTGGTCAGCAGCGACATGGACGCGTCGGGGCGAGGACGCGGCGGAGCGCTACTCCGATCGGGGGGCGGCTGCGACATGCCGCACATCGTCGCACGTCATGCCCGCTGCCGCCGAATGGCCCCACCGTTGGTCCGGAAGCCGTGCCGCACGGCTTTCGGACCAACGGTCGCCTGCTCAGTCGCCCGCGCTGTCCACGACCGCCGCCCACTCGTCGAGCAGTGCCTGGGCCGAAGCGTCGTCGGGGCCTTCTGCCCACAGGTGGGTGACCGCCTCCGACGGGTCGGGCAGCACCATCACCCAACGGCCGTCGGTCTCGACCACCCGGACACCATCCGTGGTGTCCACACTGCGCTCGCCCGCGGCCTCCACGACCCGGCGCATGACGAGCCCCTTGACCGCCCACGGCGTGGCGAGGTCGCGGCGCAGCACATGGGCGCGCGGGATGCGGGCATCGATCTGGCTGAGGGTGAGCTGTGTCCTGGCCACCAGGCCGATCAGCCTGACGAAGGCCGCCGCACCGTCGAAGACGCTGCTGAACTCGGGGACGATGAAGCCGCCGCGGCCGTCACCACCGAAGATCGTGGTGTCCTCGCGGCCCACCCGGGTCAGGTCGTCAGGTGACGTGGTCGTCCACTCCACCTGCGTACCGTGATAGGCCGCGACCTGTTCGGCGACGCGCGTGGTCGTCACCGGCAGGGCCACGCGTCCGCTTCTCCGCTCGGCTGCCACGAGGTCGAGCATCACCAGCAGTGCCCGGTCGTCCTCGATGATGCGGCCCCGCTCGTCCACGAGGGACAGCCGTTCACCGACGGGGTCGAACCGGACTCCGAAGGCGGCCCGTGCGGACGACACGATCTCGCCGAGGCGGACCAGCCCAGCGCGCCGGGACTCGGCGGACTCGGTCGGCCGGGACTCGTCGAGCCCCGGGTTGATGGTCAGCGCATCCACGCCGAGGCGTCCGAGCAGGCTGGGCAGAACAAGCCCGGCGCTGCCGTTGGACGCGTCCACGACCACCTTGAGGCCCGCGTCAGCGATGCCCGCCGTGTCGACATTACGGAGCAGGGAACCCGTGTAGGAGTCGAAGACGCTCGACGGGAAATGCAGGTCCCCGATCTCCCCGGGGAAGGCCCTGCGGTATTCCTGACGGGCGTAGACCCGGTCCAGCTTCCTCTGCCGCGCCTGGGAGAGATCGGCTCCCCGCTCGTCGAAGAACATGATGTCGACCGAATCCGGCACGCCGGGAGACGTACGGATCATGATGCCGCCGGCGCTGCCCCGCGCGGTCTGCTGACGGGCCACCGGCAGCGGCACGTTCTCCAGGTCACGGACGTCGATGGCGCTGGCCTGCAGCGCCGAGATGACCGCTCTCTTCAGCGCACGCGCACCACGGGAGTGGTCACGGGCGGTGGTCACCGTCGCGCCCTTCTTCAGCGTCGTCGCATACGCTCCGGCGAGCCGGACAGCGAGCTCCGGCGTGATCTCGACGTTCAGGATGCCGGAGACCCCGCGCGCACCGAAGAGATGCGCCTGGCCGCGCGACTCCCAGATCACCGAGGTGTTGACGAAGGCACCGGCTTCGATGGTCTTGAACGGGTAGACCCTGACGTTGCCCTGAATGATCGATTCTTCCCCGACCAGACACTCGTCGCCGATTACGGCACCGTCCTCGATGCGGGCTGCCCGCATGATGTCGGTGTTCTTGCCGATCACGCATCCACGCAGATTGCTGTGCTGCCCGATGTAGACGTTGTCGTGCACGACCGCCCGGTGCAGGAACGCACCGGATTTCACGACGACATTCGAGCCCACCACGGTGTGTTCGCGGATCTCGGCCCCGGCTTCGATCTTGGCGTAGTCACCGATGTAAAGCGGCCCCCGCAGTACCGCGTCAGGGTGGACCTCGGCGCCTTCCGCGACCCAGACTCCCGGGGAGATCTCGAAGCCGTCGAGTTCGACGTCGACCTTGCGCTCCAGCACGTCGGCCTGGGCCTTCACGTAGCTTTCGTGGGTGCCCACATCTTCCCAGTAGCCCTCCGCGATATAGCCGCAGATCAGCTTGCCGTCCTTCATGAGCTGCGGGAACACATCGCCGGACCAGTCCACCGAGGTGTCGGCCTGCACATAGTCGAACACCTCGGGCTCCATCACGTAGATGCCCGTGTTCACGGTGTCCGAGAAGACCTGCCCCCAGGTCGGCTTCTCCAGGAAGCGCTCTACCTTTCCTTCCTCGTCCACGATCGTGATCCCGAATTCAAGGGGATTAGGGACCCGGGTCAGGCAGACCGTGACGAGTGCACCCTTCTCCTTGTGGAAAGCTATGAGGTCCGTGAGATCGAAGTCGGTGAGGGCGTCGCCGGAAATGACCAGGAAGGTGTCGTCCTTCAGAGCTTCCTCGGCGTTCTTCACGCTTCCCGCGGTACCGAGGGGCTTCTCCTCGTTGGCATAGCTGAGTTCCATCCCGAGTTCTTCGCCGTCGCCGAAGTAATTCTTGACGAGGGAGGCGAGGAACTGGACGGTAACCACGGTCTCGTTGAGCCCGTGCCGTTTGAGCAGCCTCAGCACGTGCTCCATGATCGGCCGATTGGCCACGGGCAGGAGCGGCTTGGGCATGCTTGAGGTCATGGGGCGAAGGCGAGTGCCTTCGCCGCCTGCCATAACGACGGCCTTCATGTCGGAAACGTCCTCCTCGAAGAGACGACGGTCTAGCCGACTTCACCCGTCGGGCAACACCTCAACTATGCGGTGCGGGCCGGCGACTCTGCACGGCGCCACGGGAACGAGCTAGTCGGCTACTTCATCCGCCTTGACCAGACGGCGGACCTGGACCACGTACAGGATCCCTGCCCACCAATAGAGGGTTGTACCCCACCCAGCGAACGCCCATCCGAAAATGGTGCCCAGCGAAGCAAGCCAACCACTTCCGTCACTGAGCAGCAACAAGGGGAAGGCGTACATCAGGTTGAATGTTGCAGCTTTGCCGAGGAAGTTCACCTGCGGCGGCGGATAGCCGTGCCGGCGCAGGATTCCCACCATGACGAGGAGCATCAGCTCCCGGGCGAGGAGCGCGGCCGTCAGCCAGAGCGGCAGGATTTCCCGCCAGGTGAGCCCGACGAGGGTCGAGAGAATGTAGAGACGGTCGGCGGCCGGGTCCAGGAGCCGGCCGAGATTGCTGATCTGGTTCCAGCGACGGGCGAGCTTGCCGTCAAGGTAGTCACTGACCCCGCTCAGCATCAGAACCAGCAGGGCCCAGCCATCGCTGTTGGGCCCGCCGAACACGGGGCGGAGAATCAGCCACAGGAAGAGCGGTACGCCGACGAGACGAGCCATGCTGAGGATGTTGGGGATGGTGAGTACTCGGTCCGTCTGAACTCGAGTCTCCTGGACCTCCACCCGGATGCCTCCTGTGAAGAACGTGCCAATGATGCCCCCTGACCTTACCCTCACCATCGGATCACCGATGCACAGGGGTCCGGGAGCAGAAGCTGTGAACGCAGAAAAGCCCCGTGCCACAAGGGCACGGGGCTTTCCCGGAATAATTGTTCGGCGGCGTCCTACTCTCCCACAGGGTCCCCCCTG
>NZ_JBSFUO010000052.1:0-19344 GCF_053591835.1 Streptomyces sp. NPDC002911
CTGGCGGAACGGAACGCTCTGGTACAGCGACGCCGCACCCGGCTCCGGGCGCGGAGCACGGGGGGTGAGCTCCGCACCGCGGACACGCTCGACGACCTGGCGCAGATGCTCCGGCGTCGTGCCGCAGCAGCCGCCCACCAACGACAAGCCGTAGTCGGCGACGAAGGAGGCGTGTGCGTCGGCCAGCTCCGCGGCGGTCAGCGGGTAGTGGGCGCCGTCCTTGGTGAGCACCGGCAGCCCGGCGTTCGGCATCGCCGAGATCGGGATACGCGAGTGCCGTGAGAGGTAGCGCAGGTGCTCGCTCATCTCCGCCGGGCCCGTCGCACAGTTCAGGCCGATCATGTCGATACCCAGCGGCTCCAGCGCCGTCAGCGCGGCACCGATCTCCGAGCCGAGCAGCATCGTGCCGGTCGTCTCCACCGTCACCGAACAGATCAGCGGAACGGTGAGTTGCGCGGCCTCCATGGCGCGGTGGGCGCCGGTGACCGCCGCCTTCGTCTGGAGCAGGTCCTGCGTCGTCTCCACGAGGAGGGCGTCCGCGCCGCCGGCGAGCAGCCCTTCGGCGTTCTTCCGGTAGGCGTCGCGGATGGTGCGGTACTCGATGTGTCCCAGGGTCGGCAGTTTGGTGCCCGGCCCCATCGAGCCGAGCACCCAGCGCTGGCGCCCGGTGGACGCGGTGAACTCGTCGGCGACCTCACGGGCCAGCCGGGCGCCCGCCTCGGACAGTTCGTGGATGCGATGCGCGATGTCGTACTCGCCGAGCGCGGCATGGTTGCAGTTGAAGGTATTGGTGCCCACGCAGTCCGTGCCGGCCGCGAAGTACTCCTCGTGCACCGAGCGGACGATGTCGGGACGGGTGACGTTCAGGATCTCGTTGCAGCCTTCGAGGTTCTGGAAGTCCTCGAGGGTGGGGTCCTGGGCCTGGAGCATGGTGCCCATCGCGCCGTCGGCCACCACCACCCGCGTGGCGAGGGCCTTGCGCAAGGCGTCCACGCGAGTGCGCTGGGCCGCGCTCATGACCCCACCCCCGCAAGCCGTGGTTCGACGGCACGGGCCGCCGCACGGCCGTACGTCCGGTCGATGCGGGCGATCAGGTCCGAGGGGACCAGCTTGTGCTCCTGGGTGCCGACAGATTCCAGGACGGTGGTGGCCAGCGCGCAGCCCAGCTGGGCGGCCTGTTCCTGCGGCCACTGCCATGACGTGCCGGCGAGGAATCCTGAGCGGAAGGCGTCACCGGCGCCCGTGGGATCGGTGATCTTGGCGGCGGGCACGGCGGTGATCACCGATGCGGGGGCGCCGGCCCGGGCCAGACGGACCCCGGCGTCGCCCAGTGTCGTGATCCAGGTGCCGACCCGGCCGAGGAGGTCCTCCTGCGTCCAGCCGGTGCGTTCGGCCAGGAGGGCGGCCTCGTACTCGTTGGTGAACAGCCACCTGGCGCCGTCGACGAGTTGTCGTGCCTGGTCCCGGTCGAGGCGGGCGAGCTGCTGGGAGGGGTCGGCGGCGACGGGGATGCCGAGGCGGTGGGCCGTGGCCGTGTGCCGCAGCATGGCGTCGGGGTCGTCGGCCCCGACGAGGACGAGTGCCGGCCTGCCGGTGCGCGCGGTGATCTTGGCGAGGTCGATGCGGGAGGCCTCGGCCATGGCACCGGCGTAGAAGGTGGCGATCTGGTTCTGGTCCTGGTCGGTGGTGCACACGAAGCGCGCGGTGTGCAGCGTCTCGCTGACGCGTACCTCGCGGGTGTCGACGCCGTTCGCCCGCAGCCAGGTGCCGTACTCGGCGAAGTCGATGCCCGCCGCCCCCACCAGGATCGGGTCGAGGCCGAGCTGGCCGAGACCGAAGGCGATGTTGGCGGCGACGCCGCCCCTGCGCACCTCCAGCCGGTCGGCGAGGAACGACAAGGAGACGCGTGCCAGTTGCTCCTTGATCAACTGCTCGGCGAAGCGTCCGGGAAACACCATCAGGTGGTCGGTCGCGATCGATCCGGTCACGGCGATACGCACGGGAAGCACTCCTGGGGCCGGTGTCGGGTACGAGGCGGTTCCGGTGGCGGGCGCCACGCGGGACCAGGCGGGGAGGAAGCGGTGCGCGGCCGGGGGGTGACCGCGCACCGCCGGCTGGCAGGCCGGGGCGGGCCGGCTGCTGTACTGCGCCTCAGGCCGCCTTCGCCGCCTGGCGCAGGGCGTCGGCGCGGTCGGTGCGCTCCCAGGTGAAGTGGGGCAGTTCACGGCCGAAGTGGCCGTAGGCGGCGGTCTGGGCGTAGATCGGGCGGAGCAGGTCGAGGTCGCGGATGATCGCTGCGGGGCGCAGGTCGAAGACCTCCTTGACCGCGTCCTCGATCTTGTCGACGGCGACCGTGTTCGTGCCGAAGGTCTGCAGGAACAGACCGACCGGTTCGGCCTTGCCGATGGCATACGCGACCTGGACCTCACAGCGCTCCGCGAGGCCGGCCGCGACGACGTTCTTGGCCACCCAGCGCATCGCGTACGCGGCCGACCGGTCCACCTTGGACGGGTCCTTGCCGGAGAAGGCCCCGCCGCCGTGGCGGGCCATTCCCCCGTACGTGTCGATGATGATCTTGCGGCCGGTCAGGCCGGCGTCACCCATCGGGCCGCCGATCTCGAATTTGCCCGTCGGGTTCACCAGGAGCCGGTAGTCGTCGGTGTCCAGCTTGATGCCGTCCTGGGCCAGCTGGGCCATGACGTGCTCGACGACGTGCTCGCGGATGTCCGGGGTGAGGAGCGAGCCCAGGTCGATGTCGCCGGCGTGCTGCGAGGAGATGACGACCGTGTCCAGGCGGACCGGACGGCTGCCCAGGTACTCGATGGTGACCTGGGTCTTGCCGTCGGGGCGCAGGTAGGGGACGGTGCCGTCCTTGCGGACCTCGGTCAGCCGCCGCGCCAGCCGGTTGGCCAGCTCGATGGGCAGGGGCATCAGGTTGGGCGTCTCGTTCGTCGCGTAGCCGAACATCAGGCCCTGGTCGCCCGCGCCCTGTTTGTCCAGCTCGTCGTCATCGCCCTCGACGCGCTTCTCGTAGGCCGTGTCGACTCCCTGCGCGATGTCCGGGGACTGGGCGCCGATCGATACCGACACGCCGCATGAGGCGCCGTCGAAACCCTTGGCCGACGAGTCGTATCCGATCTCCAGGATCTTCTTGCGCACCAGCTCCGCGATGTCGGCGTAGGCAGAGGTCGTGACCTCTCCCGCGATGTGCACCTGACCGGTGGTGATCAGGGTTTCGACCGCGACACGCGAGGCCGGGTCCTGGCGCAGCAGTGCGTCGAGGATGGTGTCGCTGATCTGGTCGGCGATCTTGTCGGGATGCCCCTCGGTCACGGATTCCGAGGTGAACAGGCTGCGGGACATGGCACTCCAGAACGGTGGTGGGTGGGTGCGGGGCGGGGGCTCGTGTGCCGGGAAGGCGGCCGGCCCCGGCTCACGCCACCTTGGTCGCGCTCAGGATGGCCTGTACGGGGATGACGTCCGGGGGGATCTCGGAGGAGTCCTTGGTGATGGCCTTCGTCACCTTGAAGCCGGCCTCCTCCAGCCAGCTCTGGTACGTCGACAGTTTCTGCGGTCCGCCCTGGCCCATGGCGGCGCCGATGAAGAAGGCGGGGAAGAAGTCGACGTTGTAGTTGTCGGTGTCCTTGATGTTCTCGGGGTACACCGGCACCAGGATGTGGACCTGTCCGCCCGCCTGAAGCGCCTCGTTGACGCCGCGGAGGATGATGAGGACGTCGTCCTTGTCGAACATGTCCAGGAAGTGCTTGATCAGTACGGTGTCGTAGCCCTTGGGGATCTCGTGGAAGACGTTCCCGCCGATGAACGAGAGGTGCTCGTCGAGGTCCTGCGCCTTGAAGTTGGCCAGGGCCTCGTTCTTCTTCTCCGGCAGGTCGAAGGTGGTGACCCGCAGGCCGGGGGACTGCTTGTGCCGGTAGGTGTGGATCGCGCCGAGGCCGGTGTTGCCGGCGACGTCGAGGACCTGGGCGCCGGGCGGGATGTCGATGTTGCCGAAGAACCAGGGGTCGATGTTGGCGGTGACGGTGTCCATCAGCTTGGACCAGGCGTCGCGCAGGTCCTGGTGGTCCGCCACGGCGTCGTAGAGGGTGCCCTCGACGCCGTAGAGCTCTTTCAGGCCGGCGGTGCTGGCGGTGCGTACGCTCTGGGTCAGGTAGAAGAACTGCCGCAGCGCTGTGACCTTGATCAGGTTCATGTAGGCGAGGGCGCGCCGCAGGTCGGTCTCGGCGACGTCGGCGAGGGCGTCGAGGGTGTAGGCGCCGCTGTCCTGGTCGTGGGCGATGAAGCTCTCCTTGACGAGCAGGAGGAGGAGTTGCTCGATGGCGTCGGGCTTGGCGCCGACGGCCTCGCCGAGCTGGGCCGCGGTCAGGCCGGGTGTCTGCCTGAGCTTGTCGACGATGCCGAGCTCGAAGGTGGCCAGCAGGGTCATGAACCGTGAGGGGCCCACCATGTATTCGCGGAACCGGGCGAGGGTGTCGTCGGACGTCATTGCGGATATCCCTTTCGAGTGGTTGCTGGGCCGGGGCCGTTCGCGGCCGCGGTCTTTGCCGGGGCCGGGTGTGGGGGAAGGGGTCAGGCCGTGTCGTTGTGCTGTTCTTCGAACCGGTGGGCCAGTGCGTTGCGCTGGACCTTGAGTGTGGCCGTGCGGGGCAGTTCGGCCTGTGGTATCTGGACGGGGTCGCCCAGCTGGGGGAAGCCGGCGACGGCGGCGCGCCAGCGGGCCCGGTCGAGCGGCTTGTCGTCGACGGTGCAGATCACCGGGATCGGCTGGGCGTTGGGGCCTTGCACGACGACGAGTTCGCTGAGCTCGCTGAGCTTGCTCAGGACGACGTCCTCGACTTCCAGGGAGCTGCGCACTCCGGGGATCATGTCGACCTCCCGGTCGAGCATGTGCAGGCAGCCGAACCTGGTGCGGTAGCCGACGTCGCCGGTGCGCCACCAGTCGCCGTCGCGGTTGGTGGCGTAGCGCTCCTGCTCGGCGTGGTAGGTCTTCGCCAGGCCGTCCCAGGCGACTTCGATGAAGCCGGGGTGTTTCTCGGACGGGGGCTGTCCGTCCCGGCTGACCACGCGGATGCGGGCGGCGCCCTTCGGCATGGCCCAGCCGACACAGCGGCCGTTGGCCCTGTGGGCGAAGTGGCGGAAGTAGGCGCGGCCGACGGCGGGGCCGACCTCGCTCTGCCCGTAGATCTGGAAGAAGAGGGCGCCGCGCCGGTCGGAGGAGTTGAGGAGTTTGCTCATCGTCCCGGGGTGGATCGCGTCGAAGGTGGAGCTGAAGACCTTCACCGAGCCGAACGGTGCGCGTGGGTCGTGGGTCAGTACCTCCCATTCCATCAGCGAGTTGGGCAGCGCCTCGATGAGCACCGGCCGGTGCTCGATGAGCTGCTCGGCGACGTCGGCGGGCGACGCCTCGCGCATCAGCAGGACCGGGAATTCTCTGAGGAGCGCCAGGGACATCGCCGCGACCATGCGCGAGTGCACGAAGGGGATGTGGATCGCGACGGTCTGCTTCTTGCGCAGCAGGCGGAGCAGTCGCCACTGCGGTACGAGGCGGATGCTCTGGGTGCGGGGGGTGTGGACGACGAGCTTGGGGATGCCGGTGGTGCCGGAGGTGTGGGTGATCACGGCGGCTTCGTCGATCGGCCGGAGCACCGGCTTGACCCGTGGTGATCCGGCGAGCTGGGCGAGGGGGAGGGCTTGTGGCCGGTGGCCGTGCGAGGTGATCACGCGGCGGGTGATGTCCGTCAGCGGCACGTCGGCGAGGATGTCGAGTGTGGGCCCGTCGGTGAGCAGCGTCGGGTGGTCCACCCGTTCGATCAGGACGGCCACGGTCGCGGGGTCCAGGGAGGGTGAGAGGTTCACGACGACCGCGCCGATACGGGATACTGCGGCGGCGAGCATCCAGTGGTCGGCGTTGGCGGTCTTGTAGAGGACGACGTGCTCGTCGGGCCGGACGCCGGCGGCCCACAGGCGGGCCGCCAGGTCGTCCACGTGCTCGGCGTACTGAGTTACCGTCAGGTGTCGTCCGGCCTCGGGGAAGACGCCGAGGTCGTGGTCGAGGGTGATGGGCGTCGAGGGGTTCACCGCCGCGGCCATCTCCGGCAGGAGGCCGATGTGCAGACCGCGTTTCTGTATGGATCTGTAGGCCGTGGTGCCCTTCATGTGGGCTGTCTCCTTTGCGGTGAGCGGGTCGGACGCGGACGGTCGCCGCTGGGCGGCGCGCGAGAGGGCGTGCCGCCGGGTTGCGTGCCGGGGGCGCGTCGGGCCTGAAAGGAGTTCGGGGGTCACGGGGGGTGTGGGGGGTGTGGGGTGTGGGGTGTGGGGGTGGGGGTGCTCGCCGGGGGCGATCAGAAGGAGTGCGGGCCGAAGCGGCCCCATGCCACGAAGGCCGCTGCCGCGAGCAGGACCGCGTTGACCGCGATCGCCTGGCTCTCGTGGCGGCGCAGGTGTGTGGCGGCTGCGCCGGTCATCAGGAGCACGGTTCCGGCGGCGGCCGTCGGCACCAGCACGGGTGCGATGTCGAGTGCGGCGGGCAGGATCAGGCCCACTGCGGCCAGTATCTCGAGGGCGCCGATGGCCTGGACGCTGCTGGGGCGGAAGTCCTCGACCCAGCCGTAGCCGGAGGCGGCCAGCTTCTGTGGGGGCTGGAGCATTTTCATGGCGCCGCCGGCCAGGCTGACTGCGCCCAGCAGGGCCGCGACGATCCACAGGGCGACGTTCACGGGGGGTTCTCCTTGTGCGGGTTCGGGCCGGTTGCTGGGCGGGCGGTGCGGCCGGCTGTGAGCGCGGTGGTGGTGTCGGGGGTGTGGTGGGCCTGGTGGCGGGCCGACTGGTCGGACACCAGCAGGGGTGGTGCGTCCCGGGCGTTCCTGGAGGGCGGCGGGGAGTGCGGAGCGGGCCGCGCGCGGCTACCGGGCGACGATCAGCGTCGCGGGTGGCGCGGAGTGGAACGAGATGTTTTCGAAGCCGGCCTTGACGAGCCAGTCGCGGTACTCGGACTGCCGCCAGGTGCCGCCCTGCTGGCTCTTCAGCAGCATTTCCGAGGCGAAGATCAGTGGGAAGGGCGGGCCGGAGCGGTCGTCGTCGACGACGTAGTCGCAGACGACCAGCGCGCCGCCGGGCTTGAGGCAGGCGTGCAGCCTGGTGAAGGTGTCGATGTTGCCTTCGGCTCCTTCCTGGTGGGCGATGTGGGAGTACAGGGCGATGTCGTAACGCGCTGTGCCGAAGTCGGTGGTGTGGAAGTCACCGTCGATGGTGGTGAACCGGTCGGTGACGCCGCGTTGGGCCAGGAGGCGGCGGGCGATCGCGTTGATCGGCTCCCAGTCGAGCTGGGTGGAGCGGGCGGCCGGGTTGGTCTCGAGCCAGATCGCCGAGTAGATGCCCGAGCCGCCGCCCACGTCGAGGATGGAGAGTTCGCCGGCGTCGGCGAGTTTGAGTACTTCGGCGGCGACCGTCGCGGCGGGGACCGACTGCGCGGCGATCGCCTGGACGATTTCCTCCCAGTGGGGGTTGTCGGCCACCTCGGTGGCCGGGTCCAATACCGGTCCCCCGGCGCGGACCACGTCCGGCAGGTGGGTCAGGGCTCCCATGTGCTTCAGCTTGAGCTGCGCGAAGCTGCTCAGGGAGGCGGGCTTGCCTTCCACCAGGTAGGCGGCCGCCTCGGGGGTGTTGCGGTAGTGGCCCTGGTGCAGTTCGATCAGACCCACGCCGATGAGTCCGTCGAGGAGGGTCTGGGCGCCGCGCTCGGAGATCCGGGCGCGGGTGGCCAGTTGAGCGGTCGTGTCCGCCCCGTTCTCGAGGTGGGTGAACAGTGAGTGGGCGGCCGCGGCGCCGAGGACGCCGGTGGCCCAGTAGCCGTTGATCAGCCGCAGTACGCCGTCCGGTGCCGGCTGGTTGTCCGTCATGCGGCCCCTCCTAGGACCCGGGTGGACGTCGAGTGGGCCCGCAGCGAGCCGCGCAGGGCGTCCACGACCCGTTCGATCTGGCTCGTGGTGAGTTCCGCGTGCATGGGGATGGCGAGATTGCGCTGGAAGAGGTCTGCGGAGACGGGGCAGGTGTGGTCCGTCGCGAACACGGGCTGTAGGTGGGTGGCCCAGGTTCCGTGTCCGCATCCGATGCCCTGGGCGCGCAGATCGGCGGCGACGGCCGCACGGTCCACGCCGGGGTCCAGTGTCACCATGTAGGACTGCCAGGCGTGGGTGCGGTCGTCGGGTACCTGGGGCGTTGTCAGCAGTTCCTCGTCGGTGAGGAGTTCGGTGTACTGGGCGGCGGCGGTGTCGCGGCGGGTGAGGAGTTCGCCGATCCGGCTGATCTGTACCTGGAGGATGGCCGCGGCGATGTCGGACAGCTTGAAGTTGTAGCCGATCTCGGTGAACTGGGGGATGGGCAGGCCGACGACCTGCCCCATGTCGAAGATGCTGCCGATGCCGAAGGAGGAGCGCAGCCGTGCGTCCGCGCCGATCCGGGGATCGGTGGCGAGCAGTGCCCCGCCCTCTCCGCTGGTGGCTCCTTTGCGGCCGTGGAAGGAGAGGCACCCCACCTCGGCGAGGGAGCCTGCTTTGCGTCCCTGGTATGTGGCGCCTACCGCGCAGGCGGCGTCCTCCACCAGGAACAGGCCGTGGCGGTCCGCGATGGCCTGCAGCGGTGCGTAGTCGGCGGGCAGGCCGACCGTGTCCACCGCGATGATGCCCACGGTGCGGGGGCCGACGAGGTCGGCGACCGCCTGCGGGTCGACGGTTGCGGTGTCGGCGCGTACGTCGGCGAAGACCGGGATGGCGCCGAGGTAGCGCACCGCGTGGGCGGGCGCCGGGAAGGTGTAGTCGGCGACGATCACTTCGTCGCCCGGCTTGACGCCGAGCGCCATCAGGGCGAGGTGCAGCGCGGCGCCGCAGTTGCTGACCGCGACCGCGTCGGCGACTTTGTACTCCCGGGCGAGCCGGGTTTCGAGCGCCTTGCCCCTGGGGCCTTGTCCGGCCGGCCATCCGGAGGCGAACACCTCGGCGACGGCGGCCAGTTCCTGTTCGCCCAGGCTCGCGTGGACCAGGGGGATCGGTTCGCTGGTGCTCATCGTCGGGTCCGCTCCTCGTTCGTTTCCTGGCCGGGGATCACGGGCACGGGCGGCTCGAAGCGCAGCGGTGTGAGCTGGGTGACGTCGTAGCGCTTGCGCATGTCCTTGACGGCTGCGGCGTCCACTGTGGTGCCGCGCGACCAGATTTCCGTGATCTCCTCGAAGTACTCTTCGTGGTCGGGTGAGGGGTAGCTCTGGAAGAGCATCTTCACGGGCTTGTCCGTGGCGTTGCGGAAGGCGTGCGGGGTGCCGGGCGGGACGAACATGCAGCCGCCCTCCGCCGCGCGGATCACGCGGTCGCCCCGGGCGGATCTCCAGTGGTGCCAGGTGTCGGTCGTGCGCTCGGTGGGCTCGAAGCACAGCAGGTCGAGCTGGCCCTGGAGGACGTAGAAGAACTCCTGGGAGTGGCTGTGCACGTGTGCCCCGACGTCGAATCCGGGCGGAACGACCACTTCGAAGATCGATATGGACGATCCTTGCTCCTTCGTGGCCTTGAAGGTCACTTCCTGTGCCGGGGTGATCAGTTTTCGTCCTCCGCCGGCCGGAATGATGAGGTCAGTCATGTGCTCTTGATTCCTTTGCCTGGGTCGATGACCGGCTACGCGTCGCTGTTCCAGCGGCCGAGCGCCATCTCGGCGGTGATGCCGGGGCCGAAGCCGGCGATCAGGCCGGTCGCTTCGGGCATCGGGGTGTCCCCCTCGAACAGTCGCAGGGCCGCGTCGAGTACGACGGCGCTGGCGATGTTCCCGTACTCGGTCAGGGTCGCCCAGCTGTGCCGGAACACCTTGCGGTCGACGTCGAGGAACTTGGCGAGGTCGTTGAGGATTCTGGGGCCGCCCGCGTGCACGATGTAGAAGTCGAGGTTGGAGGCGTCCCAGCTGTGGCCCGCGGCGAACTCACGCAGCACCGGGGCGAGCGGCTCCATGGTTCCGGGCACCCGGCGGTCCAGCTGGAAGTGGAAGCCGGTGTCGCGCACGGCGTAGGAGATCCAGTCCTCGGTGTTCGGGATGAGGTAGGAGGAGTTGAGCTCCAGTTCGATGCCGGTTCCTCCGTTGCCCCGCACGACGGCGGCGGCGACCGCGTCGCCGAACAGCCCGTCGGACAGCAGTGATCCGATGTCGTCCTCGTCGGGCTGGTAGCACAGCGAGCACAGCTCGCACGAGACGATCAGGACGTTGCTGCCGGGGTGGGCCGTGCAGAAGTCGTGGGCCCGGTTGATCGCCGCGCCGCCCGCCGCGCAGCCCAGCTGCGCGATCGGCATCTGCCGTGTGTCGTCCCGGAACCCCATGCGGTTGATCAGCCACGCGGTCAGTGAGGGCATCATGAACCCGGTGCACGACACGTAGATGATGGCGTCGATGTCACGTGCCGCTACCTGGGCGTTCTTCAGGGCCCGTTCGATGACCTCGGGGGTCCGTTTCTTGGATTCGATCTCGTAGATCCGGTTGCGCTCCGTCAGGCCGGGGTGGTGGAGGGTCTTCTCGATCGGCTGGACGATATGCCGCTTCAACACCCCCGTGTTCCGGATGAGGCGAAGTGCCAGCGGGAGCTGCGGCTTTCCGGCGTGGACCCGTTCGGCGAACGCGAGGGTCTCTTCCGCTGTGATGACGTATTCCGGCACACTCACCGCGGGCTTGCACAGCCTTGGCATATCTGAGTCCACTTTCTCTAGAGTCTGCCTTCTGCACGGGAGGAATCGCTCGCACCGTTCCAGTGCTGCCCGGGTCGGGTGAAGGCAAGGACAATGAGCGATGCGGCCTACTCCAGGCCGACAGAAATGCCCCGTCCCGGCATGCGGGACGGGGCATCGAAAGAGAACACCCCCGCCGATGTTTTCGGGCAGGGGGGAGGTGCGGAAATCGTGACACGCAGAGCACCGGCGGGCCAAGACCCCAAGAAAGTGACGTGCGTCACGCCAGGTGCAGTGGTGGCGTCTACCGGCCGGACTCCTCGTCGCTGCCCTGCCCATCGGGTCCGCCCGCTGACCTGTCCGGCCGGCCGCGCCTGCTCAATCCCCGGCGCCGAACCACCACTCGAGCCTTCAGAACCTGCGGCCCAGATATCCATGACCTGCTCGATCCCCGGCAACCCGGTCGAGCGGCCGGCCGTGAGGCAACGAAGCGCAGGGTCCGCCGGCGCCTGGGTCACCACCCTGAGATCCTCGACCGGTCTCCTGAGGCCGGCGAAGCCTCAGAGGTGAAGCGGCCGTGCCGATATGCTGGGACGCACAGGTTCTTTCCCCGCCCGACAACGTCGGACGGCCGTCTTCGCCGGCCCGCAGCACATCACCGCCCCGCACATCCGGGCACCAGGCCCGAACTTCCCGCCCGTGGGGACAGAGCCGGACTCCAGCAGCAGCACCGCCGGCAGCACCTCGGCCACCGGCTGTCCGGATACTCCTCAGTCAGCCGGCAGCCCTATACGGGTGATGGCCGGCGGCCGGGAACCGAGCGTCACCGCGTTGCCCGTCCCACAGACATGCGGCTGCGCCACCGACGCCGCCCCTGGATCCGAAGAGGGGCCCTGGCCTGGCACAGCCGCACCGGGCTTGGGCCCGTCCCGTTCCGTCGGGGCCGGCGCGGCCGCCCGCCACGACAGCCCTGGCGGGCCCGGGGCCAAGACTCGCCGAGCACGCTCTGCGCGCGGCGGACATCGACCGGCCGGGCAAACGCACCGGGCGCGCCGCCGTGCGGCGAGGCGGACCGCCCCGGACGCCAAGGAGAACGAGGCCCGCGGACGGCGGCACGGCCCCATCGCGTGTGGCGGTCATCGGCGGCGCGGGTCCTGTGCGCTCACTCGAGGCGCCCGCGAGGACCCGCCCCCTGCCCGCCGGCTGCCGGGGCCGTGAGGGCCGCTCCCGTGCGGCGGGATCGCCGCCCGGATACCGGACGTGCCTTACGCCCTCCTGCCGTGCCGCGGGGCGCCGTGTGTGCCCTCGCCGTCCACTCTCGTGGTCCCGCCCCCGCACCAACGAGGCCGGCCGCGTGGGGTGGCAGGTATCGCCTGCGGTGCGCGGCCGGCCGCGGCGCGGCGGCCGGGGCCGGTTGCCTCCTCACAGCACGCGCACGGCCGACTCGGCGTGCTGCCGGGCCAGGTGCAGCGTCCGCAGGCTTTCCTCGCCGAGTTCCGCGCGCACACGGCGGCGGGCGTCCTCCAGGGTGGCACCCGGGCCGAGGACCGGCTCGATGTCGCTCTCCCGCAGCACGACATGGTGCTGTGAGGTCACGGTGACGCCGTACTCGTCGCAGACGACCGACCATTCCCCGCAGTGCGCCGCGAGCAGCTTGCGGGGGGTCATCTCCTTGTGCACGATGCGTCCGGCGTGCGGGAAGCACAGCCTGACGGAGGTGATGTCCTGGACGGTGCCGTCAGCCGCGGCGAGGGCCATGGTGACCTTCTGGACGCCGACCTGGGGCTCGTCCAGATCGACCCGGCGGACCTGCGGGAGGTGCCCGGGCCAGCTCTCGACGTCGTAGAGGAAGCTGTGCACGAGCTCGGCGGGCCCTTTGACCCGCACGGACTCCTCGAACGACAGAAGGAGTTCATCGAGCCGCGTCCACCGTTCCGCCAAAAACCGCAGGTTCTTCAGGTCGGAGCGGGTGGTGGCGGCGACGTTCGCCTCCAGCCACGCCATGCTCTCGGGACTGTCGTCCAGGGACGTGAACGCGTGGTCTATCGTCAGCCGGCAGCGGTCGGGGCCCAGGGGCTGCACCGAGAACGTCCCGCCCATCGACCCTGCAGGCTCCATGATCCGGTCCTGCCGGAAGAAGAGCGAGCGCCGCGCGGAGTCCTGGATCCTGTCGGACGTCCAGGACTTGACCTCACCGTCGGCCAGGGCCCACACGCGCAGCCGTTCGCACACGCCGCCGAAATCGTGGAAGTCGAGCCGCTCCACATACACGTTCGACGGGAAGTGCAGCGGCCGGCGTTCGGCGGAGACGACCAAGGTGTAGACGACCCCCGCGGGCGCGTCCACATCGATGCTGTGTGACAGCCGGCGTACACACTCACCCGGCACCGCAACCACCTTCCCTCCTCCAACGGACCGCCCGGCCGTGGCCGTACGGGGCACACGGTCGACGTGCCCGTCGAACGGCGGCAGTCAGCAGAGCCTGTCCGGAGCCACTGGAGACGCGGCCGGACACGGCTCGAGTCCGCCTCGGGCCGGCGCCCCGGGCCCGTCAGACACGGGATACGGGGCCGGGGTCACCCACCGTCAGGCGGCATACAGGTCGAAGGTCGAGCCGCGCTGCGCCCCGGCGGCGATGTCCAGCTTGGGATCGACGGCGAGCACCGCCTGATGCAGCCCCCGCACCTGCGGCGAGGGCTCCACGCCCAGATGCTCGATGAGCCGGATACGCAGTCTGCGGTAGACATCGAGGGCCGCTGCCTGGCGCCCGGAACGGTACAGGGCCACCATGGCCTGCGCGTGCAGCCCCTCGTGAAAAGGATGACGCGCCATCAGCCCGACAAGCTCCGCCAGGAGTTCGCAGTGCCGGCCGAGCCGCAGATCCGCGTCGATGCGCCACTCGACGGTGGCGAGTCTGCTCTCCTGCAGGCGCAGAACCTCCATCCCGAGGACCGGCCCGGCCCGTACGTCGACCAGCGCGGGCCCGCGCCACAGCTCGAGCGCCTGGCTGAAGCAGGCGGCCGCAGTGGCGTCGTCACCGGCCTCCCTGGCAGCCCGCCCCCGCACGACCATGCGTTCGTACTGGTGCACATCGACACTCATCGCCGGGATCTGCATCAGATAACCGCGGTGCCGGGTGGCGAGCACCTCCTTGGCCGTGCCGGGCGCGCCGGGCGCGCCGGGCCCCAACGCCGCACCCAGACGCCGGCGCAGCTGCAGGATGTAGGTCTGCACAGTGGTGAGCGCGCTCGGCGGCGGCTCGGACCCCCAGATCTCCTCCATGAGCGTGGACACCGGCATCGCCCGCCCGGGATTCAGGCAGAGCAGGGACAGGATCTGCCGCGGTTTACCGGCCGTCGGAACGATCGACTCCCCGTTGACCTCCGCCGCCAGCGCACCCAGAACCTGAACCTTCACGAGCTCTCTCCGCACCTCGTCGAGCCCTTCGCGTACTCAGCGCACCGGCGCGAGCCGCTCCCTGACCGGACGGGCGGCCCTGACGACACCGGGCCCCTGCGCCACGGACTCGCCCCGGGCCGCCAGGATGGACTGCTGCAGCCGGCGCAGTCCCGCCGAGGGCTCCAGACCGAGATCCCGCACGAGCGTGACACGCAGCCGCCGGTAGACATCCAGCGCCTCGCTGCGCCGTCCCGAGCGGTACAGCGCGAGCATGAACTGGGCGTGCAGGCTCTCGTGCGTGCGGTACCGGTTCACCAGCACGGTCAGCTCGGCCAGTACCTCACGGTGACGTCCCAGGCGCAGCTCGGCCTCGATGCACTGCTCCAGAGCACACAGACGGCTCTCCTGGAGACGCTTGATCTCCATCTCCAGCTGCGGCCCGGCCTGCACGTCCGCGAAGGCGGTCCCCGACCACAGCGTCAGCGCCTCGCGCAGCTGCCGCGCGGCGCCGGCGAAGTCATCCGTGTCCATGGCCCGGTACCCCAGGCCCGCGAGCCGTTCGAAGGTGCGCACATCACTGTGCCCGTCACCACCGGCCAGCATGTAGCCGCCGGGCATCGTCACCAGCACGTCCTTGGCGGCCCGCCGCCCCGCCTCCCCCCGCGCCCCCCGCGCCCCCTGCGCCCGGCCCTTGTCCAGGGCCACGGCGATGAGTTCACGCAGTTGAAGGACGTAGGTCTGCAAAGTGGTGCGCCCGCTGCGCGGCGGAGTGAGGCCCCAGAGCTCCTCCATCAGCGCCGGCACGGGCACCACCCGGTCCGTGTGCAGCGCCAGCAGGGCCAGAACCTGTCGGGGCTTGGGGGCCGTCGGCGTGATGGAGGCCCCGTTCTCCCGCACTGACAACGCGCCGAGCACGTCGATGTCCACAGCTTCTCCCCTGAACCTAGACGGTGCCGCTCGCGGGGCGACCTCTACCGCGCACCGATTCAAATAGATCCAGGACACCCTGTCAATACAAAACCGGACAGCTGGTTTCTACTGGGGTGCCATCCCTGCACAGGCGGCACACCACCTGTCCGTGAGCACACCTCAAGTAGGCAATACACCATTCCGGGCGGCCCAGGCCGCAAAAAAACACCCCTCCCCGCACACCGGCCACCCTTCCCGCCACCAGAATACGGCGGACAAAGAATGTTTCAGTGGTGCCGCAGAGACTGCGCCGGGGCCCACGCCTGACCTGCGCGGAGCCCCGGATCACCGCCGGATCACCGCCCAGGGCTGCCGTGCCCGCAAAGCGGCAGGCCGGCGAGCCCCATGCGGAGCATCCTGTCTGCAAGCACCTCGATTGGCCCCGGTGTACGGACCTGTTCTGGCTCCACTGGCACGTGCGACGGGGCGTACCCACCACCCCCTGC
This sequence comes from Streptomyces sp. NPDC002911, assembly GCF_053591835.1. Classification (NCBI taxonomy): domain Bacteria; kingdom Bacillati; phylum Actinomycetota; class Actinomycetes; order Kitasatosporales; family Streptomycetaceae; genus Streptomyces; species Streptomyces sp. NPDC002911. The sequence continues at coordinate 15,524 of NZ_JBSFUO010000052.1, forward strand.
AGCTGCGTCTTCTCCCTCGAACGGGACCGAACCAGCGGGGCCACTTCTCATCCGCGCGGTGGGGCCAAGACAAGTGCTTACAAACAGAGCATCCCCTGACGCGCATCTCCCGGGCCCGGACCAGGCCGATGACACCGCGTCGGCCACACCACACCCCGAAATGACACCGCCGAAATGACACCGTCCGCACAAGACGACTCCCCACCCCCGGCCCGAAACCACCGGCCCCCAGCACCGGCACAACCGCTGAACCCCCCCGAACAGCCCCGCGCACCCACACCCCTCACCCATAAACAGCCCGACACCCCCGCCCACTCTCGGCCTGCCCTTCACATGCTGCGCCTTCGCCCCTTCGCCGCCCTCCCATCCGGCCCGGCCACGGCCCTGCGCAGACCGCCTCCTGCCCGGCCACACAGCCCCGCACCCGGACCTCCAGCACACCCGGCGCGGATACCGCACCACCCCGCGCGAAGGCCCCCGCCACCATCGTCACGACAGCCACCCGGCCCGCGGGACCGAACGAGCCGGCCCCAGGAGACTGCACACCCGAAGAAACCCGCCCGGGCCGGTACGGCTGTGACGCCGGGGCCGGACGCTGCCCGCTCACAGCCCCCCACCGGCCCCCGGGACACCGTCCGAAGCAGTGCGGTGCCCGGCAGACGCCGGCCTGATCCCCTCGGCGCCACCGGGCGACGGATCACCCCCGCCACCCCCGGCCCGGGGCTCACCACACCCCGAGAACAGCGAAAAGAGCGTCACGGTGACAGCGACCGGCTCTTCATCGGTGGCCAGACCCCCCGAACAGAGCCCCCGCTTCCGGCACCCACCACACCTCCCCCGCCCCCTCCCCCAAGAAACACGGCCGGCCCCCGCACTCGACCACAGCTCACACATCCCCGGACAGCCACCTCAAAGCACAGAGAACCGATCACGGACTACACACGCGGCAGTGTGCAACACCGGAACCTCGATGTTGCACACCCCATACCAGCGCACACCCCGCAGCGATAATCCGGTTCCCGGACGAAACTCCCCACCAGCCCCAGCCCGCACGACCACGCAGACCCCCAAAACGAAGCGCGGTGACACAAACCGCCTGAACACGAAAGAACATGGCGGCAATGAACACGCAGCCCGAACAGGAAAACGACCGCACGGACGCCGCACTGAGCGCGGTCCTGAAAGAACGGCGCCAGCTGATCAACCTCGCCTACCGGTTCCTCGGCTCGGTGGCCGATGCCGAGGACGTCGTACAGGAAACATACGCCCGCTGGTACGCCATGACACCACAGCAGCAGGACTCCATCGCCGCCCCCGGCGGCTGGCTGACCAAGGTCGCCAGCCGCATCTGCCTCGACCTGCTCGGCTCGGCACGGGCCAGACGGGAACGATACGTAGGCGAATGGGTACCCGAACCACTGCCCGACCGCACAGAATGGATCAGCGGCCGCCCAGGCGACTCCGCCGACCCGGCGGACCGGGTCACCCTCGACGAGTCGGTCAGCATCGCCTTCCTCGTCGTACTCGAATCAATGACGCCGGCCGAGCGCGTCACCTTCGTCCTCCACGACGTCTTCCACTACTCGTTCACAGAAGTCGCGCACATCGTCGGCCGCTCCCCGGCAGCCTGCCGCAAACTCGCATCATCAGCCCGCCAGCGCGTACGCACACAACGAACCCCCGCAACCACAACAGCCCGGCACGCCGACATGATCAAAAACTTCAAACGCGCCTGGGAAACCCAGAACATCCAGGCACTCATAGACCTCCTCGACCCCCACGCCACCACGATCACCGACGGCGGCGGCATCATCAGCGCCCAGATCCACCCCATCGAAGGCCGCGAAGAAATCGCCCGCTTCTTCATACACGCCGCCCAGAACGCAGACGACCTGACCATCACAGAATCCAACGTCAACGGCCAGCCCGGCCTCGAACTCCGCCGCAACAACACCACCGTATCCGTACTCGCATTCAACATCACAGACAACCGGATCAAGCACATCTGGGCAGTACTCAACCCCGAAAAACTCCGCCCCTGGACAACCTGACCCCACCACCGGACCTTCAACACCAGAGCCGAGGCCAACCCCGCACTCTTCGAACACATCGACGGCTTCTACAACCCCCGACGCATCCAGAAACGACTCGGATACCTCAGCCCCATCGAGTTCGAAGAGAAGCACTACGCCAACCAGGCAGCGACCGAGCCAGTGAACCTGAAGCCACGTCAACCCGCCCTGACCAGCCAGTCAGCCACTCCCGCACAGCGGGGGAACCACTACCGTCCGCAAGGCCGGCTTGGACACCGCGATATCAGCGGCGGTGACACCGTGGCGGAAGGCTCGTGCAGTGCACGATCCGGGCAAGATCCTGCTGGATGTGGCCCTGGCGGTCGCGCTGGGCGGGGACTGCCTTGCGGATGTCGCCATGCTGCGGGCGGAGCCGGCCGTTTTCGGGCCGATGGCCTCCGACCCGACCGTCTCCCGCCTCATCGACACCCTCGCCGCAGCAGGGCCGAAGGCCCTCACCGCGATCCGGTCCGCGCGGGCTGAAGCCCGCCAACATGTCTGGCGGCTGGCCGGCCGGGAAGCGCCTGACGCGGACGGGACGGTAACCGTGGACCTTGATGGGATGCTGGTGATCGCGCACTCGGACAAAAAGGATGCCGCACCCACGTGGAAACGGACCTACGGTCACCACCCGCTGATGGGGTTCGTCGACCACAGACCGGGCGGCACGGGCGAACCACTCGCAGCCCTGCTCAGGCCGGGCAACGCGGGCTCGAACACGGCGGCCGACCACATCACCGCCGCCCAACTGGCCCTGGCTCAACTGCCGAAGAAGTACCGGCGCGGGCGCCGGACCCTGATCCGCACCGACTCCGCGCGAGGCACCCACGACTTCGTCGCCTGGCTCGCCCGGCGGGGACAGTGGCTGTCCTACTCAGTCGGCATAACGGTCACCGAGCAGGTCCACCAGCATGTGCTGAAGATTCCGGCATCGAACTGGACGCCGGCCGTCGAGACAGACGGCGAGGTCCGCGACGGCGCCTGGGTCGCCGAACTCACCGGCGACGTCCTGGACAGCTGGCCCAAGAGCACGCGGTTGATCACCAGGAAGGAACAGCCGCACCCCGCAGCACAGTTGAGGCCCATCGATGCGGACGGCATGCGGCTGACGCGCTCCGCCACCAACACCCCGGGCCGGCCGATCGCCGAACTCGAGCTCCGTCACCGACTGCGGGCCCGCGCCGAGAACCGCATCCGAAACGCCCGAGCCACCGGCCTGCGCAACCTCCCCCTGCACCGCACCGCCCAGAACCGGATCTGACAGGAGATCGTGCAGATCGCCCTCGACCCGCTGGCCTGGATGCCGATACTCGCCCTGACCGGCAAGGCCCGCCTCTGGGAACCCCGCCGCCTGCGGCTCCGTCTGTTCACCGCGCCCGGACAGCTCGTCACCACCGGCCGCCGGCGGATCCTCCGCCTGGCCCGGCACTGGCCCTGGACCGGCCACATCACCGCCGCACTCGACCAGCTCACACTCCTGCCGAACCCCGACTGAACAGCAACTTTCCCGCCCCTACGACAGCAGCCCGACCCCGGAGCAGTGGAACCCGGCGCCTCCCCAAGACAACACTCGGGCCCACAACCTGCCCACCCCCAGCCCACGGCACGAAAACGGTCCACCGACTCCATCGGCGAACCGTCATCAAACTTAAAGGTTAACCTCGCCGTTTCACTTGGGTACGCCTGGCTTGGGGGGGGAAACGCGAAAGTGCCTTCCTGACCTGGGACGATGAACCTTGCTGAGGGGTT
>NZ_JBSFUO010000053.1:0-18105 GCF_053591835.1 Streptomyces sp. NPDC002911
CGCTGCTTCGAGATCGAGGCCCGGCTGCGTGAGGCCCTGGACATCCCCGTCTTCCACGACGACCAGCACGGCACCGCGATCGTCGTCCTGGCCGCACTGACCAACGCGCTGCGCGTGGTCGGCAAGGGCATGGAGAGCGTGCGGGTAGTCATGTCCGGCGCCGGCGCCGCCGGCACGGCCATCCTGAAGCTGCTCATCGCCGCTGGCGTGAAGAACGCCGTTGTCGCCGACATCCACGGCGTGGTGCACGCCGGCCGCGACGACCTGGTCGACGCCGGGCCCGAATCCGCGCTGCGCTGGATCGCCGACAACACCAACCCCGAGAGCCTCACCGGCACCCTGAAAAAGGCCGTCGCCGGTTCCGACGTCTTCATCGGCGTCTCCGCCCCCGACGTCCTGGACGGCACCGACGTAGCCGCCATGGCGGAGGGCGCCATCGTGTTCGCGCTCGCCAACCCCGACCCCGAGGTCGACCCCGCCGTCGCCCGCCAGACGGCGGCCGTTGTCGCCACCGGACGCTCCGACTTCCCGAACCAGATCAACAACGTGCTGGTCTTCCCGGGTGTCTTCCGCGGTCTGCTGGACGCCCAGTCCCGCACGGTGGATACCTGCATGATGCTGGCCGCGGCCCAGGCCCTGGCGGACGTGGTGAGCGGGGACGAGCTCAACCCGAACTACATCATCCCCAGCGTGTTCAACGACAAGGTCGCGGGTGCCGTCGCCGGCGCCGTCCGGGACGCGGCCAAGGCTGTCGGAGCCACACCCACCGACGCGCCCCCCGCCTGACATCAGCAGCATTCGGGGTCAAGGCCCTGGTGCCCTTCTTGTGATGGGCGGGTCTGGTGTACGCCTCGCCGGTTGCAAGGACCCGTCCCACGTCGTGACGGGTTGCCGAACGGCTGTTTCTTGAACCGAGTGGGCGGCCGGGGCCAGGTCGGGAGGGTTTGGGCGCACGCACTGGCGTCGGGGTCTGAGCGTGGAGGTTTCTGAACCCGGTTCAAGCGGGGTCGTGGTCACCCGCGCAGTGTGCCGCCCGGCCTCGGCGGTCCGGGCCGGTTCACCGGCGGTAGCAGTGGCTTAACCGCTCTGTTCTGAGGTTCCCCCGTTGTTCGGGAGGTGTTGATCAGCTGGTCAGGGCGAGTTGATGGGTGTTCAGGTTCGCTTGTTCGGTCGTCGCCCGGTCGGCGTAGTGCTGCTCCTCGAACTCGATGGGGCTGAGGTAGCCGAGCCGTTTCTGGATGCGCCGGCTGTCGTAAAAGCCGTCGATGTACTCGAAGAGCGCGAGGTTCGCCTCGGCCCGGGTGGCGAAGACGCGGCCGCGGACACACTCGGTCTTGATCAGCATCCACAGATTCTCGGCGAGAGCGTTGTCATAGCTGCCCCCGACGGCTCCCATGGATGCCTCAACTCCCGCTCTCACCAGTCTTGTTGTTAGTTCACGGACGTGTATTGACAGCCGTGGCCGGCATGGTGGACCAGCTGGCCGGGCTGCACTTCCCCGCTGGCCAGCGCGTATTCCAGCGAGGACAGGACCAGGTCGGCGTCCGCGCGGGCGGAGGTCTCCCAGGCCACCACCCGGCGGGAGAAAGCGTCGCGGATCGCGGAGAGCCACAGGGGCCCCTCACTGGTGGCGATCATGGTGAGGTCGGTGACCCACAGCCGGTTCGGTGCGGGTGCCGTGAAGTTCCGCATGACCAGGTCCGGGGCCGGAGTGGCCTTGGGATCCCGGCGCGTGAAGCCGCTGCGGCGGGGGCTGACGCCCGCCAGGCCGGCCTCGCGCATCAAGCGCTCGACGCGTTTGCGCCCGACGTGGACGTCCTCGCGTTTGAGAACGGCGTGCACGCGCGGCGAGCCGTAGATCCCGCCCGAGTCGGTGTGGATCTCCTTGATCCGCCCGGTCAGCTCGGCGTCCTTGCGGTGCCGCTCGCACGGCTCAGTCTCAGCGCGGCGCCAGCGGTAGTAGGTGGAGGGTGCGATGTGCAGTTCCCGGAGGGTGGGCTCGACCTTAAGGTGCGGGTGCTCGGTGAAGAGCTCTGTCACCTGGGCCGGGTCGGGTCGAGCTGCCCGGCGAAAAAAGCCGAGGCCGTCCGCAGGATCTCGTTCGCCCGCTTGAGCTGGGCGTTCTCCTTGCGCAGGGCCGCGAGCTCTTCACGCTCGGCGGTGGTCGGCCGGTCATCACGCTCGCCGGCATCGGCCTCCGCCTGACGGATCCAGCCGCGCAATGCCTCGGGATGCACCCCGAGATCGAGGGCCAGCTTCTTGATCTGAGGCTTCGGTTCCGCAGTCCGGTACATCCGCACCGCACGCTCACGCAACTCCAGCGAGTACTTCCTCGGCGCAGCCATAGTCAGAGTCCCTTTCATGAGTCCCATCTGACCCGCTGTCACCACCTTCCGCATCCCGGGGGAATCTCAGTTCTGGTGAGCTGCAACAACCAGCCTGGCCCTGCTGGCCAGGGCCAGAGCACTATCACCGCTGATAGCGGCCTGGCCCTACCCGCAGGGCCGGACCTGGGCGACTAGGGATCATGACCGACCGTCGACCGCTCTCGCTGCCCGCCCTCTCCGAGCCCGCTTCGACGCTCCCGTACCCGCCCAGGCGGGTGGGCGCCGGCTGATGCCGGTCGAGCAGGGCGCCGACTTCCGCCAGCCGCCCGGCGAGACCGAGCCCGCACCCGCCCCGGCCAGACGTCGCTCGCCCCCGGCGGCCTCACCTTCTCAGACCCGGACCGCCATATCTGAGCGCTGCCACCACGGGTTGCGCCACGTCCAGGACCAGCTCACCACCTGGCCCACCCGGTGTGCCAGCGCCTCCACCTGGACAGTGGTCGTAGCCAGCCCGGCTCCCGCCTCGGATACCGTGTTCCTCTACGGGGTGCCATAACGGATGTGACGCCCCCCACCGGAGGTAGTCAGCGTATGAGTTCAAAGCGCAGCAAGAATCCAGCCCTGCCCGTACTTGACGACGCTTTCCGACTCGCGTCGGTCAAGGACGCCGAAGAGTCCACCCGTGACTTGGCCGCGCGGCTGGCCACCACCGAGCTGCGCCGCGTCTCCCACCCGGGCCGGGTCACCTGGGAGCCCACCGATCAGGCCGAGCCCGTACCGGTCCCGCCGACTGTGGTCGACGGTGACGGGGACCTGTGGCTGCGGGACCGGGGCACTGGCACCTGGACCATGCCCGAGTTCAACCCGAAGGAGTTCCCGGCCCGCTGTGGCGAGGTTCTGACGTGGAACCAGCTTGCCCGCGAGTTCGGCCCGCTTACCGCACTGGCCGACGACCGCCGCATCGGCGGCGGCCGGCGTCGCTGACCGCGCAGCCTTCTGGGATGACCGCTACCCTGAAGCGCCCGTTACGGGTAGCTGGGAGCTCCAGCTCACCGCCGAGCTCGGCGATGGCGGCGAGCAGGTGAGCGTGGTGGTCGGTCACGATGTCTCCATGTTGCAGCCGGATACGTCGTCGCTGTCCGTGGGGTCGGGGTGGAAGCAGCGGGTGTAGCGGAGTCCGGTCTCCGGAGTGATGTTGAACACCCCGCATAGGTGCTGCGGGTCAGCGCCGGTGACGGCGGCCTCTTCGAGGATTCGGACCTCGCGAAGTTGCTGGGCGGTGACCGGGAGGCCGCGCAGCAGAGGCTGCATCCAGCCGGTTGTGACCGGGGCCCGGGTGTGCGCGGTCTGCGAGCTGATGAACACGTGAGGGTTGCGGGAATGTGGCCAGCGCTGGTGCCGGAGGTGGATGTAGTCGACGGCGGCCTGTTGGGTGAAGGCGTCGAGGGGGTGATCGATGTCGCCGAGCGTGAGCCGGCCGCGGGTGAAGGCGATGGCGGTCAGGGGCAGCGCTCGGGCCTGGTGCGATGAGAGCGCATGGATGCCGACGAGGGCGATCAGCAGCTTCAGGGCGGGGTTGGTCTCGGCGGCTGCGGTCAGACGCTGGATCGTTTCGGGGCTCAGCGGCATGGGCACCGAGCTGGGCCGGGATCCCAGGCTCACGCCTCGTGCGGGGTTGGCGAACAACAGCCTTTCGCTCTTGAGGGTCTTGAACATGTCGCGCAGCGCGACGGCTTCGGTGTGCGGTGCCGCGCACTGGGCTAGCCACTCGGTGACGTCGGCACGGCTGACCTGGCGAAGGGTGCGGTAGCGCTGCGAGCAGGCAAGAAGGAACGGGATCGCGGAGTTGGCCTGGTTTCGGACCGTGGTAGTCGAGCGGGAACGGCGGCGAGGTCCGCCGTGACGGACGATGCGGATCCACACGAGGGCTTCTTCTCGGATCTCCAGGTGCACGCTGGCCAAGCAGTGGATCCACGCGTCGAGGGGGGTCGATGCGGTCGTCGTCGAGGAGAGCGAGGTGGGCAAGGACTTCGGTGACCCGGATGACGGCACGTCGGTTTTGCTGACGCGGTAGCGTGGCAACGCTGCTGGCCTTGACTGTCTCGTGCGGACCGTGGACGGCGGTCAGTAGGTACGGGCTGTTCTGCACGCGCTCGCGCAAGGCTGGTGACCAGCCTTGGGTCTCGGCGCTGGCATCGGCCTGTGTGGCGACGTAGGCGGTGAAGGCGGAATCGATCGCCGTGACGTCGGGCACGGTGACGCGCGACATGTCCCGAGCTGCGATGAACAGCGGCTCCTGGCGCCACCGGGGTGTCGCCCAGAAGGCGACGTCGGGCTGCTAGGCCGTGTGTCGAAAGTGGATCTTGGACTGTGAATGATCGCGGTTCATGGGTCGGGGAAATCGCACGGACGAGCAGTGGGCGGTGCTGGAGCCGCTGCTGCCGAAGGGCACGAAGGCGGGTCGGCCACCTGTCTGGCCTCGGCGGCGGCTGATCGACAGCATACGGTTCCGGGGCCGGGCCGGGGTGCCGTGGCGGGACGTGCCGTGGAGTACGGGCCGTGGGGCCGGGTCTACGACTTGTTCCGCCGGTGGCAGCGGAACGGCACCTGGCACCAGATCCTCACCCGGCTCCAGTCCCTGGCCGACGCGCAGGGTGCGATCACGTGGGACCTGAGTGTCGACTCCACGGTCTGCCGAGCCCATCAGCATGCGGCCGGGGCCCGCAAGCAGGGTGACCTGCAGAAGGAGCCGCCGGGCGGTGTGTTCACCGAGCCTGGAGATCACGGGCTCGGACGTTCACGCGGCGGGTTCACCACCAAGCTGCACCTGGCCGTCGAGCAGGGCCAAAAGCCAATGTCGATCGTGATCACGGCCGGGCAGCGCGGCGGCTCTCCGCAGTTCGAATCCGTACCGGGGAGGGTCCGCGTGCCCCGCATCGGGCCTGGCCGGCCACGCGTCCGGCCCCATCGGGTCCGCGCGGACAAGGCGTATGCCTCCCGCAGGAACCGTGCTTATCTGCGCCGCCGCCGGAATCCGCTGCACCATCCCCGACAAGGCCCACCAGGCCCGCAACCGCCGGAAGCTCGGCTTCCGCGGTGGCCGACCACCGCACTTCGACTCGGTCGACTACCGCGAGCGTCACGCAGTCGAGTGCGGGATCAACCGACTCAAGAGACACCGCGCTGTCGCCACTCGATACGACAAGCTCGCAACCCGCTACGAAGCGACCGTCCTCGTCGCGGCCATCAACGAGTGGCTGTAATCGAAGTATTCGACATGCGTGCCCCAGATCACGAAGCGGACGGTCATCTCGGCTCGGTAGTCCGTGGCGGTCATCAGGTGGCGGCGTGGCCTGAAGTGGGGCGAGATGCCGCTGAACCCGGACAGGAACCGCTGGGCTCCTCCGACGGAGCGGAAGCCTCTCATCGCACGTTCGCGCTGCCGGGTGGGCTGGTGGCTGTTCTCGGCCCGGTTGTTCAGGCCCTTGTAGGAACGGTGTTCCGGAGGGCATGACCTCGCGGTGGGCCGCACCGTAGGAGCGGAGCTTGTCGGTGACGACCACCCGTGCCACCGTACGGGTCTTTTTCAGCAGCCAACGGAAGAACCGCCTGGCCGCAGCGGTGTCCCGCCGGTTCTGGACCAGGATGTCCAGGACGGTGCCGTCGGAGCCCACGGCCCGCCACAGGTACTTCTGCTTCCCGTTGATCTTGAGGAAGACCTCGTCCAGGTGCCACTTGTCCCGGGCCGGGGCCGCCTCCGGCGCAGGCCATGGGCGTAGCCCTGCCCGAACTTCACACACCAGCGCCGGACCGTCTCGTGGGAGACGACAACACCGCGCTCGAGCATCAGCTCCTCGACATCACGGAAGCTGAGCGGGAAGCGGAAGTACAGCCACACGCTGTGGGAGATGACCTCGGCCGGGTACCGGTGCCCCTTGTACGACGGCGGCGCGGACGACACGAGCGAACCCCTCCCCAGCACGACCAGCCACAAGATCATCCCACGCCGGCCAGCCAACGTGACAATGCCCGGCAGTACACCGGCACCGCGGGCAAGGTCACCAACTGCCAGGTCGGGGCCCGGTGCACCTGGCCCGCGATCATGCCTCGACGCCGGTGAACTGGCGGTTGTTCCTGCCCAAGTCCTGGGACCCGGTCTCGCCGCAGGTCGACCAGCTCAAGGTGGCCCGCCGCGAGCGGTGCGGCATTCCCGCCGACCTGGGCCACGTGGAGAAGTGGCAACTCGCGCTGGACATGATCGACGAGACCCGGTCCTGGGGCGTCGATATCCCGCTGGTGCTGGCGGATGCCGGCTACGGCGACGCGACCGCGTTCCGCTTGGGCCTGAACCAGCGCGGTCCGCACTACGTGGTCGGCATCTCCACCACGCCCACCGCCCACCCGGCCGCCGCCAGTTCGGTCACCCCGCCCTACAGCGGCACTGGACGACGGCCTGTTCCCAGGTATCCGGGCCCGGCCCGCAGCGTGAAAGCACTGGCCATCGAGGCAGGTCGCGGTTCGGTCAAGCCGGTCTCATGGCGCGAGGGCTCACGCCCCGGCAAGGGCCGCACCGGCTTGAAGCGCATGTACTCGCGGTTTGTCGCCCTGCGGATCCGCCCAGCAGGACGCGAGATCCGTGATGCCACCGAAGGCACTGAACTGGCGGAGTGCTGGCTGCTGGCCGAATAGCCCGCCAAAGAGGCCGAGCCGGTTCAGTTCTGGCTCTCCGACCTGCCCGCCGACACCCCGCTGACCACCCTGGTCCGCCTGGCCAAGCTCCGCTGGAGAATCGAGCATGACTACCGAGAGATGAAACAGGCCCTGGGACTCGCCCACTTCGAGGACCGTACCTTCAACGGCTGGCACCACCACGTCACCCTCACCTCCCTCGCTCACGCCTTCTGCACTCTGCGGAGGCTGGCCCACGCCCCAAAAGACACGGCACCGGCCTGAGCCTCTACCAGATCGTCCGCGAGCTGCAATTACTCCTCGCCACCTGGGCCGGCGCATGCCCCACCTGCCACCGCGACATACCCACACTCGTACCGACCTGACCAAGCCCTACTAGTGTCGCAGCCCTCTCAGACCGCGCCGACCGAGCCGGCGGTGCGGTGGTGTTCGGCGTTGATGCGCTGGGCTTCCTCGAGCTGGTCCTCGAGGATGACGATGCGGCAGGCGGCATCGATCGGTGTGCCCTGGTCGACGAGTTCGCGGGCGCGGGCGGCGATGCGCAGCTGGTAGCGGGAGTAGCGGCGGTGGCCGCCGGGGCTGCGGAGCGGGGTGATGAGGCGGGCTTCTCCGATGGCGCGCAGGAAGCCCTGGGTGGTGTTGAGCATCGCGGCGGCCCGGCCCATGGTGTAGGCGGGGTAATCGTCGTCTTCGAGACGGCCGAACGAGTCATCTGCTGTCATTGCACCTCACCGTGTGGACATGCCCAGGGGCCCGGGTGGGCACCTCACCGTCGTGGAACGTGTGGAGGGGCCCGGGTGCCTGTTGGCGCCCGGGCCCCGAAGGAACTGCTACACCATCTGCCGGCCCTGGTCCTGCGCCGGCCTTCGTGTTCCGCACGAGCTCACGGGGGATGAGAACGTGTGCGGGGATCGCGGTTGCTTGACCGGAGACCACCTCACTATCGATGCCCTGCGGTACCCGGGCTCACACAACGGCCCGGGCGATCCTGATGGCGCCTGGTCCCTCCGTTCTCCCTCTGGGATCACTTGCCTACTACTGGTACTGCTGTCCTGCGAACCGCTGGTAATGCCAACCACTCTGTGGCCTGTGACAGCGCCACCCTTCGGCAGCCAGCCCCGTCGCCCGTCCCGCGTCTGCTCTGGCTTGGAACCCCACTGCCGAACCTCCCGATGCGCACGCCCGCAGCCGACGCCTTCACCGAGGTACCGCTCACTCAATTCACTGCTGGGTACTGCTACTGCGGTCCTGCTCGTGGCGGCCCCTGATCACTGCGGGCCACCCGGTCCGGTCGTCAGCCCCGTCGCCGTCCTGCAACCACCTGGCTTCGGAACTCCACCACCGCACCGTACTGCGAACTGATAACGCGTACTGCTCTGTGGCCTGTGACAGCGCCACTCTTTCGGCAGCCAGCCCCGTCGCCCGTCCCGCGTCTGCTCTGGCTTGGAACCCCACTGCCGAACCTCCCGATGCGCACGCCCGCAGCCGACGCCTTCACCGAGGTACCGCTCATTTCACTGCTGGGTACTGCTCCTGGCAGTTCGTCTCTGCCCGGCCTTGCTGTCCTTCTGGCTACGAGAGAAACCATAACCACGCCACCACCTGATGTCTAGTCCGGCCAGAATAGATTTTGGTGTGTGCGAAAGCGAGGTAACCAGGTTCGGACACTGAGGCATGAAGACCGCGGACCGGGACAGACGCAGACTGAACCGGCAGAACCCATGCTGTGACGACCCAGAGACCAAGGGGTGACCCCGATGGGCACAATGAGCATCGGGGTCGACCGCATCCGCCCCACGGCACCTGCACCCTGGACCTGACCGCGCACCCGGACAGCATCGACGTAGCCGTCCACGACAACAGCCCGAAAACACCCCGCGCGCACCCCCGACCTGTACGGCGGCACCGGAGGATTCGGCTGGCCCATGGTCAACCGCCTCGCCCGCGCCACCACCGTCACCCCCCAGAAAGCCGGCGGCGAAACTGTCAGCGCCCTCCTCGCCCGGTAACCACCCCCGCCGGGCCAGACTCCATCGGGCACCCACACCCCGCACCCTTCCGCATTCCTGTTGCCGGCGCCGCACGCCCAGCAGCCCACACACCGGACAACTCGCAGGGTGACGGCAGCACGAGGCACGAGGCGCGAGCCGGCCGCACACCCCTTGACCACAGGCCCCGAGAGGGTTCACTCAAAGAACGCCCGGGCCAATGACACAGATGGACGCGGGCCGGTGGCCCGCCGCCCGGCAGCAGGGTCGGCACGGGCGGCTCGCCGAGGGCAACGCGAGCGCCTGGCGCAGCTTGCCGACCTCGATCTGTGGGCCTGCGGACGTCGGCAGTGAGTGCCGTCGGTCGGCTCGACCCCTGCCACGGAGTGGGGGCGGATGCCTGGCTACAGCAGTCCGACGATGTCGGCGAGCCACTGTCCGCTCGCGTCAGGCCCAGGGCGCTGAGCACGGGGTCGGTGACGGAGGGAAACGCGTACCAGGTGGAGAGCGTTATGAGCTGTCCCCAGAACGTCCAGGCCGGCAGTCTCTTCGAACGAGGGTCGTTTCTGGGCAGTCCCAGTCGGAGGGCTCCCACACCCAGGGCCGGCCAGAGCAGAGTGATCCCGCCGGCAGGGAGCATCTTCCAGATGCCGGGGCCCGGATCTGCTTCCAGACCTGCGATGAACGCCGTCAGCAGGACGAAAGCCGCGTACGTCACCAGGGGAACACCGACGACGAGGATGCGGTCGGGGCCCAATTCGTCCGTGCCGCGCATTGAGTCACCGCCCCGTGCCGGGCGGCCGTACCGCTTCCGAGGCGTGGGGGACGGGTGGCCGCTCGCCGTCCGGCATCGAGCCCTGAGGCCGAACACGGCCGGCCTCAGGGCTGCAGGGGCCGAACACGGCAGCCGGAAGAGTGGCGCCATACACGGACCCGGCGCATCAACACCGGACCAGACCCCCGGTGCGATCTGATCACCACTGTCCGCAGAACCCCCACCCACACCGGGAGACACCCATGCGCATCCGCACCGCCGCGCGGCAGCCCTCAGCCTCACAGCAATTCTCGGCACCGCCGGCACCGCCACCGCCGACGTAGACACAGAGGCAGTCGGCTTGTTCGGCCACAAGGCGCTGAACCAACTGACCTACGGAGACGACGACGTCCTGGACACGATGCGGAAAGCGCTGGAGAGCAAAGAGAACACCAACGGGAACGTCACCCAGAAGGCAAAGGTGACGCGGTGAAGGCGACAACCTGACCAGACTCCCCGCAAGGCAGCACAGCCCCCATGGAGGCACTGAGACGCCCCAGGAGGCTCCGGGGCGCCCCACCCCATCGCGGTGGCCCACCGGCCACCGCGATCCCTTACAAGCCAGCGCAGCGCCGCCACTTCCCCACGGCCGCCCCCACCACAGACACCCAACCCACCACACAGCAGGGCGCTTTCCGGTGCCTTCCGGTGCGTCACCCGTGACCGTTCCGGCCGGAATGTTGGTGGCCCACCGGCCGCCGCGATCGTTCTAGATGAAATCTTCGTGGTCGAGAATGTGGCAGTGCAGGACGAAATCCCCGATGTACCCTGCTGCTGTTGCGGGCTTCGTACGCCGCAATCCGGTTACCGGCCTCGTCTACGACCGTCAGCGCCGCCGGAACGCTCTTCCCGCCGCTGACGACGATGACGGGCCGACCGTCGCGGTACTCGATCGATAGTGTGCCGATGTCCTCGGGCTTGACCTGGCCCGCCGGGGTGTACGCAGGTGCTGTGCTCTCCGACGGCGGGGTCAGCCCGAGACTTGCGGCGTGCTCCGGCGTCATCTGCACGCGAGCAGGGCCGTGGGAGTTCGTTTCGGGCGTGGCGTCGGGCATGGCTGGCTCCTCACTGATCCGGCACCCTGCCGGCCCAACCGATCATGTCACGACTCTGCGTAACTTTTAAGTCGCCCTAAGTGACTCAGGGCGCAGCCGCCGACCCCGGAGCAGGACCAACAGCACCCCGCCGTCACGCCGTCCCGTTGCCGGCCCGGCGCCTCGCGTCGGGCCGAGGGAAAGGGCCAGCGCAGCGCCGCCCCCGCTCCCCCGCGACCACCCCACCACCAGCCACCACACCCACCAACCACAGCCAGGGCAGACCAGGGGACAAGGGGAAGTCTGAGCACCCACCACACCAAAACCAGCACCTGACCTGCACTTATGCAAGGACCGGGCCAAAACATGCGCGCCGGAAAGTGGACCGGAAAGTGCGCCTGCTGCAGAACCACCCGCCCAGCCCGAGCACGTCGGCCAGGCCGCCACCCTGCCGTCGGGCCGGCACGGGCTCCCCGGCCCGTACAGCGCCCCGGACTGCCCCGCGCCGAGGTGTGGCAGGGTGCCAGGATCCGGGGCGGGTGGCTGGTGCCCGGTACCAGTGACGGAACACCCGCCCCGAACACACCTGACGAGACCGGCCCGGCGCCACCGTGACGCCGACGGTGACGCCACCGCGGAAACATCATGGTGAGCAGCCGAACCCGCCGCTGACCTGCCGTGGTGAGTTCCCGGACCGGAAACTCACCACGGGACACTCGTCGCAAGCGGGAGACCATCCCCGCACGCGCGGGGAGCAGATCGCCTCGCCGACGCCGAGTTCACGGAGCTGGGGACCATCCCCGCATGCGCGGGGAGCAGTGGTCGGCAGCCTCGGAAGCCGGGCTGGCTTTGTCCACGAGAATAGGGTTCTGGCACAGATCTTGGGGAGCGGTCACGGAGGGTGTCCAGACTGCTTCACGTGCGCTGACTCGCCCTCGAACGGGTGAGACTGGCCCCTGCATACTGGCCGGATGGACGCCCGTCGGCCGTGCCTGAGCCTGGCCACCGCCCGTTCGATCACCCACCAGCAGGCAGTGTGGAACGCAAGCGCTTGATCGTCCGTAAAACCTCGGTCCGGTTCTTCGCGACTTTCAACCAGGTGGGAAGCCGTTCGACCAGACTCGTCGGGGCCCAAGGCACAAGCTCTCCGCGCTCACGAAGCTTGGCCCCCACGTAGGCCTCCAGCAGATCGAGATGACGCACGTTATAGGCCCACAGGACGTGTCCACAGCAGCTCGTCTGCAACCACACCGGTTGCTGGAAGTAAGGATCGACAGGGCTGCCCACGACAGCAGAGTCGACCTTCCGATCCTTGAAGAAGCCGCACCCCGTGCACCGCAGCCGCCGATGGAGATCCAGGCTCCCGTAGCCGGCAGCCTTCTCATCTGCCGGGATCTCGGGGTGGGGCGTGACAGTGGCGCACCCATCACACCGAGGACAGTGCACCAGAACCTCATCAAGGAAGTCATATCCGTACTTGCGTTCGCGTCGATCTCGAAACCGGTCGCCGAACGCCTCTACATTCCCGCTCATTTGGTCAGCCTGCCAGAACCCGCCATCTCACTCGTCGTGGGTACCGACGGACTGCTGCCCCCGCAGCAGGGGCCCTCGACTGAGCAGGTCACTGGAGCAGGATCATCTTGCGAAGTAGATCGAATCCGGCTCGGCCGTAGAGCTGCCGCTTGATCTTCTTGATGCGGTTGACCGCGCCCTCGATGCTGCCCGAGCTCCAGTCCAGGGTGAGGCCGGCGGTCACGGCGTCGAGGTCTCGGAGTAGGTGCAGTGCGAAGCCGGTGAGCCCGGGCAGCTGGCTGGCGTCGACGCCGTCGATCCAGGTGGGGAGCGTGGCACCGAGGCGGTCGCTGAGTATCTCGCCGAAGTCGCGGACATGTCCGGCTGCCGTGTCCAGTTCGGGGCAGCGGGCCAGGACGTCCTTCAGACCGGCCCGGTCTTCCTCGGTCAGGGTCGTGGGATGTCGGGTGAGCCAGCCGGTCACCTGCCGCACCGTCGGCGATCGTGGCGGTGCAGCGGCCGGGGCCCCGCGCAAGGTGGCGATGTGGGCTCGGACCATGCCGTAGGTGACGGGAGCTTGCTCGGCGACCAGTTCGCCGTGGAGTTGGGCGACGCTGGTGCATCCCTCCACGAATCGTCGTTCGAGGTAGGGCTTGTAGGGGTCCAGTCTGCTGGGCCGGGGCCGGTTCTCGCGGATGGTCTCCTGCCAGCGTGAGGCGTTCGCGTACCGGAGGACGGTGTTGAGACCCCAGCCCAGGTGCCGGGCGATTGCCCGGCGTGAGTGACCCTGGGCGAGCATCTCGTGGACCAGGGCGTGTGCGGCCTTCTTGCGCTCGGCCCGCCGGCCGACGGGCGCCGCGTCGTTCTGCGGCAGACCGGAAGCCGGTCGGGTGTCCTGCGGCAGGAGGCCGCTGGACGTCGGGGTGCGCAGGCAGTCGCGATGGGCGGCAACGCAGGTCTCCACGGCCCGACCCAGGCCCTGCCACAAGTGAAAGCGGTCGGCGACCTGCAGAGCATCGGGGGCACCGCGCCGGGCACCCTCGGCGTAGGCGCCCGCCCGGTCCCGGCAGATGATCTCCACGCCGGGGTGGCGGATCAGCCAGGCGGCCAGCGGCCCGGCCTCACGAGTCGGGAGCACATCGACCACCCGGTGATCTTCGACACTGGTCAAGACGGTCGAGTAGCTCTGGCCTCGACGGATCGCGAAGTCGTCCACACCCAGCACCCGCGGCGTGCTGAACCACGGATCAGGCAGTGCTATTACCCTGCGTAACAGGGTCATCCGTCCCGCACCGAAGCCCAGCTGGGCGGCCAGCCGAGCGCCGGCCCGCCCCGCCAAGGCCAGCCCCACACGCTCCAGGGCGTGGTTGAGCCGCGTGGTGAACCGTGCGTACGGGACGGCCAGCCGGGAGAACGGCTCGGCGAACGTCCGGCGCGGACACTCCACCGACCCACAGATGAAACGCCGGACCACGAGCCGGATCACAAAGCCCTGCCCAGCGAGCGGAAGGTCCCTCAGCCTACGCTGGTAACGGTCGTGGACCCGGCCCGAGAAGCGGCCGCAGCCCGGACACGCCGCCCCAGCCGTGCGACCTCTCGCCACCACCTCGACCGTGCCGAAAGCGGCCGTAACCGCCTCGACCTCCACATCGTCGATCCCGGCGAACACCAGCAAGTCCCAGAACAGCGTGTCGGTCTGCATGCCCAGCACCATCACCGTCCACCGCGGCCCCAGCAGGGAGCGGGAAGAACCTGAGGGAGCGTCAATTGCGGCTGTCAGACGGCAAGGCGTGCGCCGTCTCGCACAGCCCCGCTTCTCGCAATCGAACACCGGGGTAACGCTCTGCGACAGCTCCCCAAGATCTGTGCCAGAACCGAGAATAGACAGCAGATATGCACAGCTTCCGGAGGCACCTCGATCGGCGACTGTTCGATGTTCACGAGAATGAGCAGCGCGCTGTCTGTACGCGACGACGGCCCGTAAGCGTGCTTGTGTCCGGGAGGGGAGCCGTCATGCCGGTCTCCCAACTGGAGGCGCCGGGGTGCACCGCCTCGAAGGAGGGCGGCGCAGGCCGATTGCAGTGACGGACGTGACTGCCTGTCAGGCGCGGCTTGAGGCCGGCTTCGATGCAGCTGCGGAGCGGGGGTGGCCCATGGTCGAGAGCAGGTAGCTGGCCGCCACTGTCACCACGGCTCTCGGACTGCTCTCGGGTCCGCGCCTCAGCTCGTCCTGTTCCATCGCTGTCGGTCAGCCGCGCACGTGCAGCCCGAAACCCGTGCGGCCCGCCGGTTCCAGTCCCTCCTTCAGGTGTAGCGAGGGGATCTCGTAGTCGCCGAAGTTCTGCCGCCGGAACGCGATCGGCTCGGTCGACTCCAGGGTGAGCAGGCGCTGTTCCCAGGCCTTGGCGATGTCCGGGTAGTCCTCGGTAGTCGTCCGGTCGGCGCCGTACAGCACGAACGGCGGCAGCACCTCGATGCCCGGGTAGTAGAGGATGCCGTGCTGGATCGGGAACAGCAGATCGTCGATGGGCCCGCTGATCCCGCGAGCGGCGTAGTGCGGCTCCAGGCCGCCGACGGTCACCGACAGCACGGCCTTCCGGCCCGCGAGGGTGCCTTCGCCGAAGCGCTCGCCGTACCTGGTGTCGCTGTGCTCGCCGACGCCGTACGCGAAGTGGAAGGTGAACACCCGGTCCACCCAGCCCTTGAGGATCGCGGGCATCGTGTACCACCACAGCGGGAACTGGAAGATGATGATGTCGGCCCACAGCAGCTTTTCCTGCTCGGCGCGGACGTCCGGGGTGAGCGTCCCGGCGTCGAAGGCCCGGCCCGAGTCCCGGGCGGCCTTCAGCGGGCTCGAAGCGTCGGGGCCGTAGTCCGTGGCGTCCACGACCGCCTTCCAGTTCATCGCGTATAGATCGCTCACCCGTACCTCGTGCCCGGCGCTCTCCAGCGTGGACACCGCGAGGTCCTTCAGCGAGCCGTTGAGGGACTTCGGCTCCGGGTGGGCGTAGACGATCAGCGTCTTCATGGGAACTCCTTCGGATCGGGTGCCTCCGATCCTGGACGCCCCGCCGTCCGGCATTCAGGGGTTCCTCATCCATCGGACGGGACTTCCTGGTAACGGCAGGACCACCCTCACGGGCCCCCGCCGAAGCCATACTGGGCACATGGACGATCTCGCGGGCTTCCTGCGGACCCGGCGTTCCCGGGTCGACCCGGCGGCCGCCGGCATCCCCACCGACAGCCGTCGCCGGGTCGAAGGGCTGCGCCGCGAAGAGGTCGCGCACCTGTCCGGAGTCAGCGTCGACTACTACGTACGCCTGGAGCAGGGCCGCGCGACCCAGCCCTCCGAGCAGGTCCTCGACGCCCTCGCCCGCGTCCTCGACCTCGACGAGACCGAACGCGGACACCTCTACCGGCTCGTCCGACAGCGCCGCCACCACGCGAAGGCACCGAGCGGGCGGGTCCGGCCGGAGCTGCTGCGCGTCCTGGACCTGGTAGGCGACGCACCCGCGCTGATCATGAACCACCGCATGGACGTACTCGCCGGGAACCGCCTCGCCGGACTCCTCTACGGCCGCCCGATGCCGGGCCTGAACACCGCCCGGCACATCTTCCTTGAGGAAGCCGAGCGCGGCCTGTACGCGGACTGGGAGAACTGCACCCTCGACGGGGTCGGGCACCTGCGCCTGGCCGCTGGCAAATACCCCGAGGATCCCCGCCTGGCCTCACTCATCGGCGAGCTGGCGATGGGCAGTGAACGCTTCCGCCGCCTCTGGGCCCGCGCGGACGTGCGCGCCCGCACCCATGGACGCAAGGCGTACCGGCACCCTCTGGTCGGACTGCTGGAACTGCACCATGAGAACTTCGCGCTGCCGAACGAATCAGGCCTCGAGCTACTGGTGCTGTTCGCGGCCCCCGCCAGCCCCGCCGAGGACGGACTACGCCTGCTCGCCAACCTGGGCACTGACAACGGCAATACACATCCCGTGAACGCCCAGATCCGCGAGTAAGCACGCCCTGCACGCCGCGGGTGGCGGGAAGCCGGAGGCAGCGGTGCCCGGGGTGCTGCGTGCCCTGCTGAACGCCGAACAGGCGGTGCGGGTCGCCCACGCACCTGCGGGAGGCCGGGCCCACCCTGGCCACCCTGGGCGCCCAGAGTAGGTCTGCGGTCGATGGCGACCAGCTCGAGGACGCGGACACCACCAGGTACACCCGCAGCCGCTACTCGCGGTCCCGTCCAGCCTCACCCTCGTCGGTGTCCTGCCCATCAGGCCGCGGGTTCTTGCGATCCCACTCCTGACGCGTCGCCATCATCGCCATAGCCGCGATCGACGCCGGCACCGCAGCATCCTCAAACAGATCCTTCACCGCATCGCTCATCACGATCGCCTGCATCAGCACCCCGAACACCGCCAAGCCCACGAACCAGGCCAACAAGCGACGCTGCGCCTCCCACGACAAACCCTGCCCCTCGGCCGCGACGAACGCCATGCCCTGCGCGGCAAGCTCGTCCAGATCGCCAATGTCGCCAGCCAGGGCCTCCGGCGCCTCGTCCTGCTCGTCGAGCGTGTCGTATACCTCATCGAGGAACTCCGCCATCTGATTGCGGAGACGCCCGCTCAGAGTCGAGGCGTACAGACTTGTTGCGATTCGGTCCAGCCATTCCTGCTGCAGCCCGAGAGGCGCGACGCTACGGCGCACCGACGCGCTTTGCGCCTCGATGACCCTCGCGAGGGCGGTAAAGGCCGGCTGCTGCCGGTTCATCTCCGCGATAGCCCTAGCCAACGACGTACCGGTGGTCACCTGCAACTGCCGTAGCAGGGACTGGATGTGGACGGTGGAAGGCATCTGGCTCCGCATGGCCTGGGCGGCGATGCGTTTCCCGAGGTCGCTCTGCACCAGGTTCTGCTGGGCGATGACGGCGGCCAGATGCCTGCCGGGGTAGTTCGACTGTGCGCGGATCGCTGCGAGGGACGGGGCCAGAGAGCGGGCGACTGCGTCTCCGTAGGGGTTCGGTCTGGGGTTACTTGTCTCCATGCGGGGACTCTGACACAGGTGACCGGGTCTATGTCCGGGAGGTCTGCCTGAGGCCTGCACGGCCGGGGACAGGTCCGCGGTGACGCCCAAGTCCTCTCCGCTCGAGCGGAGGTGAGCCGTAGGTCTGTACATCGACGAGTCGCTGATCAGCCTCCACTCCGTGGCGCATACCCGCGAGCGACGACGGCAGAGAGCTCGCCGCCACCTTCTACGAGCGGATCGAAACCAGCCTGAAGAGCCTCACCGGGCCCGGTCACCATCACCGTGGACGACCGCTTCCCCGCCGCCGAAGACGCCCCTCCCACCATTAACACAGCCCCTGCCCCCCATAAGCTTCCGGCGTCCGACGGCGAGGACCAGGACGACCGGCCCGACCCGTCCGACGGCAACTCGCCTTCCTGACCGCGAGACACGTATCGCCGCCCTCTCCGGGACGCCGGGGCGATCAGCCGCCTCGAGCCCGTGCGGCTGCTGCGCGCCGACATCAACGACGTCGGCCTGACAACCGCGAAGCCACGCTGGAACTGGACGAGTTATTGCAAATGCTGACGGTGTGTCCGGGAACGCAGGCAGGGCGTCCGAGATCGTTGTGTGACGAACAACCTTGACGCCCTGCTGACCGCACTGCAGGTGAAGATCGACGACGAGATCGGAGGTACTCGATGGCTTGGTCGACCGCCGCAGCTGACGGATTCCGAGCT
>NZ_JBSFUO010000054.1:0-18032 GCF_053591835.1 Streptomyces sp. NPDC002911
GACAGAACCCCTCAGCAAGGTTCATCGTCCCAGGTCAGGAAGGCACTTTCGCGTTTCCCCCCCCAAGCCAGGCGTACCCAAGTGAAACGGCGAGGATAGAGGATGTTCTCGGTGAAGGCGAAGCCGGTCGCGGTGAATCCGGCGACCACGATGCCGTCGACGATCCCGCTGAACTGCCGTCTGCGGAAGAGGAAGATCAGCAGGACCGCGACGGCCTTCGCGGTCTCCTCGACGACCGGCGCGACGACCGTGGCTCCGAGGGTGTCGGCGCTCGCCGGATCAGCGGTGGCCGTCGCTATCCACCGGGTCGCGAAGGAGTTGGCGATGATCGCCACGAGCGCGGCGGCGCACGCACCCCAGGAGAAGGCGAACAGCAGATTCCGCCAGGGGCCCGGCTCGACCCGGTCGAGCCACCGGAACGCCGCCATCAGCAGCGGCACGGGCAGCACGGCCAGGCCCAGCCCCACCAGGAAGCCCTCGGTCCCCGTCTGCTGGCGCACCAGGGCCAGGATCACGAGGCCGCAGAGCGCGAGCACCGTGATCACCGCACCGGCGCGGAACGCCTTGCTGCGCCAGACCATGCCGACGATGCGGGGCCGGTAACGCCACTGGCCTCGCTCCGGGACGGCCCCCAGGAACTCGTCGAGCCGCTGCTCCTCGAGAACCGGGACGGCCGGCTGCTGGTGCTGCACGGACCTCTCGGACACCCGACGACCCTAACGAGGGCCACTGACACCTGGCCACGCGGCGGGCAGCGGGCTGCCGGGCGGTGGCTGATCAGCGACGGGTGAAGAGCACGTCGTGCACGACGTGCCCCTTGTCCAGACCCTGGCCCTCGAAGCGGGTCAGTGGCCGGAACGCGGGCCGGGGCGCATAACCGCCGTCCGCCTGGGTGTTCTCGAACAGGGGGTGCGCCGTGAGGACTTCCAGCATCTGCTCCGCGTACGGCTCCCAGTCCGTCGCGCAGTGGACGACCGCGTCCGGCTTCAGCCGCTGCGCCACCAGGTCGAGGAACTGCGGCTGGATCAGCCGCCGCTTGTGGTGCCGCTTCTTGGGCCATGGGTCGGGGAAGTACACCCGGAGCCCGTCCAGGGCGGCCGGCTCCAGCATCTCGCGGAGCAGGATGATCGCGTCACCGTTGGCGACACGGACGTTGGACACCCCCGCCCGCTCCGCGAGACCCAGCAGATTGCCCTGGCCGGGGGTGTGCACATCGACGGCCAGGATTCCGGTGGCCGGGTCGTCGGCCGCCATCTGCGCCGTCGCCTCGCCCATACCGAAGCCGATCTCCAGGACCACCGGGAGGCCGTCGAAGAGCGTGGGGAGATCGAGGACGCTGCTGCCGTCGATGTCCAGGCCCCAGGTGGGCCACAGCCGCTGGAGGGCGTCCTCCTGGCCGGTGGTCACCCGGCTGCGGCGGGGCTGGAAGCTGCGGATCCGGCGCTCGTGGTGCGAACCCGCCGGGTCGGCGGCCGGGCCGCCGGGGAAGCGGGGCTCCTGGCGCAGCCTGCGGCGGCGCTCGAAGGAGGCGACGCGCCTCGTTGCCGCGTCATCCGCGTCCGCGGTGCCGGCCGGTGCGGCATCAGGGCCCGCGCCGGGCGCGGTCACCGGGGCGGGGCCGGGCGTCTCCGGGGCGGGGCCGGGCGCGGTCACCGGGGCGGGGCCGGGCGTCTCTGGGGTGGGGTTCACAGGCTCAGACACAATGACCCGATTCTACGGCGGGAGGGGTCCAGCCCGTCGCCCCCGCCCGCAGCAGGGCCCGTCGCGCCACCTCCCTCCCGATGGGCAGAGAAGCGGTGGCCGCGGGAGACGGGGCGTTCAGCACGTGCACGGTGTGCGGGGCGTCCCGGATCAGGAAGTCGTCGACCAGCGTGCCGTCCCGCAGGACCGCCTGGGCCCTGACCCCGGCGGGGGAGGGCCGCAGATCGGCCTCCGTCACCTCCGGCAGCAGCCGCTGGACGGCCCGGGTGAACGCGCTCTTCGACAGGGATCTGTGCACCTCGCCCGCCCCGTACCGCCAGTGCCGCCGGGCGATCCGCCACGCGCCGGGCCAGGCCAGGGTGGCGGCCAGCTCGCCGGGGTGGACGACCGTCCGGCCGTATCCCTCGCGGGCCAGGGCCGGCACGGCGTTCGGACCGACGTGGACCGTACCGTCGACGCCCCGGGTCAGATGCACCCCGAGGAAGGGGAATGCGGGGTCCGGCACCGGATAGACCAGCCCGCGCACCAGCTCCGGCCTGGCCAGCTCGTAGTACTCCCCGCGGAAGGGCACGATGCGCGCCCCCGGGTCGTCGCCCGCGAGCCGCGCCACCCGGTCGCTGTGCAGCCCCGCGCAGTTGACCAGCACACGGGCCCTGACCACCTGGCCGTCGGCCGTGCGGACCGCGACACCCCACGGGCGCCGGTCGACGGCGACGACCTCCGCGCCGTAACGGATCTGCCCGCCCGAGGCACACACCTCGGTGGCGAAACGGACGGCCACCGCGGTGAAGTCGCACACCCCCGTCGTCCCGACCTGGATCGCCGCGAGGCCACGCACCCGCGGTTCGTACTCCGCGATCTGGGCGGGGCCGAGCTCCCGGACCGGCAGGCCGTGCGCCCGGCCGCGCTGCACCAGGGCGTGCAGCCGGGGCAGCTCGTCGCTGCCGGTCGCGACGATCAGCTTGCCCGTCACCGCGTGAGGGATGCCGTGCTCCGCGCAGAAATCCACCAGCTCGGCGGCGCCCCGCACCGCGTAGCGCGCCTTGAGGGAGCCCGGCGGGTAGTAGATGCCGCTGTGGATCACCCCGCTGTTGCGCCCGGTCTGATGCCGGGCAGGGCCCCACTCCTTCTCCAGCACCGTGACCCGGGTGCCGGGTGCGGTGCGCGTGACCGCGTACGCGGTCGACAGACCGACGATTCCGCCACCGATCACCAGCACATCGCAGTCGTACGCCGCGTGCGTCATCACCACGCCACCTCCCACCCCGATAGTGCACTGACCCACTGACAACGGGCTCAAACCAGGGAGAGCGTGTGCGTGGCGGGACGCTTCACTCCCGGATCCTCCGAAATCGGGGCGTACCGGTTGGCTTTCCCCGGGTCGGGCCCGCGCAGTCCCGCCGTTCGGGTCAGGCCGGGGCGACGAGGAGCGGACGCGCTCGTTCCCTCAGCTCGGCCACGCGGGGCTCGTCCCCGTACGGCTCCAGGCGGTGCAGCAGATCGCGTACGTACTCGTTGGTGCGCGCCGAGGAGATGCGGCCCGCCACCTCCACCGCCCGCGTCCCCGCCGCGCAGGCCGCGTCGAGGTTGCCCGACTCCAGCTCGGCGACCGCGGACACGACGAGCCGCAGCCCGTGGGAGCGGACGAACTCCTCGGTGGGCTTCGACAGGGCCTGCTCGGTGAAGCGCCGCACCTGGCGGGGCGCCTTGAGGTCGCGGTAGCACTCGGCGGCGTCGGCGGCGAACCTGTCGTACGAGTAGAAACCGAGCCACGCCGGGTCGGAGTCACCGGTCCGTGAGCGCTCCAGCCAGCTCTCCGCGGCCCTGAGAGCGGCCCCGGCGGCAGGTGCGTCGCCGGCCTTGGCATGGGCGCGCGCCTCCACGAGCCGGAAGAAGCTCATGGTCCGTGCGGTGGCGAGCCCGCGATTACGTTCGACCGCGGCCTGCGCCAGGTCCACACCCTCGTCGGCGAAGCCCCGGTAGGTCGCCTGCAGCGACATCGATGCCAGGACATAGCCGCCCAGCGGTACGTCGGCGGCGGCCCGGGCCAGGCGCAGCGCCTGGATGTAGTAGCGCTGGGCGGCCTCCTGCTGGCCGGTGTCGAAGGCCATCCACCCGGCGAGCCTGGTCAGCTCGGCGGAGGCGCCGAAGAGCGCCCGGCCCACCTCGTCGCTGTACGAGCCCAGCAGAAGCGGTGCGGCGTCGACCCGTAAGCACTCCGGGACCATGGAGGAACGCCAGTCGCCGCCGCCGTACTTGGAGTCCCACCGGCGTGCGTCCTGGGCGGCCTCGCGCAGCTTGGCCACGTCGTTGTGCCCGACGCGCGGCAGCGGCCCGTCAACCGCGCCCGCGGTGTCCGGGCCGGGCTGGACGGGCACACCGCCCTGCGCCCCGGGTGCGCCCTCCGTGCCGAGCATCGCGGTCCGGGCGGCCGTCGGGTCCCGCGCGACCGACGGATCGGCCGGGGTTATGAGCCAGCGGGACGCGGGGGTCGCATAGGCGCTCACCGCGAAGGAACCCGCCAGCGACTGCCAGATCCCACCGCCGCCCCGGCGGCCCGCCAGATCCAGCCGGTAGAGATCCGTCGCCGACCGGACCGCCTCGCCCACGTCGCGGGGGAAGGCCAGACCGACCTCCGGCGCCGGATCGGCGTCGGCGAGCCCGATCTCGTGCAGCGGGACGGGGCGGCCGAGTTTGGCCCCTATCGCCGCCGCGATGAGATGGGGCGCCGCCCCCTGGGGCACCATGCCCTTGGCGACCCACCGGGCCACCGACGTCTTGTCGTAACGGAGTGTCAGTCCGCGCTGCGCTCCGAGGTCGTTGACCCGCCGGGCGAGCCCGGCGTTGCTGATTCCCGCGAGGGCGAGAACCGTGCCGAGCTTCTCGTTCGGCCCGCGTTGCTCCCTGGACATGCGTCACCCCTCGACACACAGACGGCCGCCGCGTCACCGTCAGGCGCGCGGCATTCGTACCGTGTTCTCCCCAGGTACGGTCCCAGGCACTCCGGCTGCACACGCATTTGGCTGAGCCCCGTGGAATATGCCGCCCTGCTGAGAACATCGGTACACCCAGCGTAGTTCGCCGCATCCCCACCGTTAAGGGGCAGACCTCCGTATGGCGGGAATGGTGTCCGTGCGATGCGGGGCGTGCGCACCGTGCTCCGGACGTGTGGCCGTGCGCCCGGCCGTGCGCTCTGGTCCGGCCTGTGTGCAAGCGCTTCGATGGGTCCTGCGTGGGTCGGCCCGCTGAACTGGACTCAGCGGGCTGGGGGAGACCGCCGCCCCAATCCCCGCGGGCGGCGAACCGGTCCGGGAGGTGGCGAACACCTCCCGGACTGTGCGCCGCACGGGCGGGGTTCGGAGAAGGCGGTGTGCGGGCCGGCGCACCGGGGGGATGCGCCGGCCCGCACGTCGCCGCACTTCGGCGGGCCCTTCCACAGGGCCGCCGAGGGCCTGCGGCTGGGGCGCCCGCGCCCCGGGAAGGGCCGCCTGAGAGTGCCTTCGGCGGGCCTCCGCAGGCGAAACGCGCGGTTCCGCCGCGATCGGAGAATGGCCGAATAGCGCCGGTCGAGGCAGGCGTCGGGAAGCCGTCCGGCTATGGCCGGATTACGTCGGTTCCGCGGCCCGCCCGAGGCAGGGCCGATTTCCGGGGGTCGGCGCCCGCAACTCCCGGAATAACCAGTTCCGTTGCGGAGGTCCCGTCGAGCCGTGGTCAGGCTTTGCCAGGGGCGCATGCGCATCCGGTGTGCGCCGCCCGTGCCCCTCTTGGGCGTCGTTGTCGTGGCAGCATGTCCCGCAACGGCGTCCCCGTGTCCTGGAGCGCCGGTTCGTCCACAGCCCGTGGAGGCGGCGATGCGTTGGTTGGTGGGGTGGAGCAGTATCGCCGCGAGCTTCGGCACCGTGGGCGCTGTCGGCCACCACGGGGAGGGGCGCACCGTTCATCCGGTGGGTTCCCAACTCCTGTGGGGGGACCCGGATCCGCTCTGGGCCGTGGGCGACTGGCGCCCCGACGAGATCCGCATCATCACGGTCGCGACCCCCGAGGGAGCGCCCACCGCCCGCCTCGCCGTCCTCGGCTGCTGCGGGGCCACCGACGAACAGCTCCGCGTCGGGCTGCTGGCCGCCCGCGGCGGAGCGCTGCGCCATCTCACCGCCTGGCCCGGCAGTTACACGGCCGTCGTACAGATCGGCCGCCGCATCACCGTGGCCGGAGACCTCGCCGGAGCCCGCCCCGTCTTCCACACGCCCTGGGCCAATGGCACCGCGTACGCCACCGCCGCCCTCCCGCTCGCCGACCTCATCGAGGCGCAGCTGGACATCGGCCACCTCGCCGCGCTGCTGGCCTGCCCCGAGACCCCGGAGGCGCTGGGCGACGGCACGCCGTACGCGGGGGTGAAGCGGATCCCGCCCGGGCACGCGTTGATCCTGCGGGAGGGCTCCCGCGAGATCACGGGGTACGAGGCGGTGGCCTCCCTCGCCGTGGCGGCCGCCCAGACCGACCCGGTGAGCGCCGTGGAGGGCGTACGGGACGCGCTCGTGGAAGCCGTACGCGCACGGCTCACGGCGCCACGCCACGCCCCGGAGACCCTGCGCCCCGACCCAGGGCCCGTCCCTGGCATGGGGCCCGCCGATCGCCGCGCGGCCCGAGGGGCGCCCGTGCCCGGCATCGGCGCCGACCTCTCCGGCGGCAGTGCCTCCGCCACGCTCGCCCTGCTGGCCTCGGGACTGCCCGGGCTGCCGGGGACCGTGCTGGGCCATGGCACGGGGGCGGGCGAACGGCTCCTCGCCGTCACGTTCAACGACCTGTCCACGCAGGGCCGCGAGGACGAGCTGGAGCGCGCCCGGATCATCGCCGCCAACCCCCGCCTGCACCATGTGGTCGTGGCGGCGGGCGAGGAGGCCCTTCCGTACGCGTCGCTGGAGAGCGGCCCGCTCACCGACGAACCCGCCCCCTCTCTCGTCGTCGCCGAACGCCACCGCCGCCGGCTGGCCGCGGGCAGCGCGGACCACTTCGTCGGGCACGGCGCCCGTCAGGTCCTGGACGCGCACCCCGCGCGGCTGGCCGACCTCCTCATGGACCGGCGCAGACGCCATCTCCTGCGGCCCGTCGCCGCGCTCGCCAGGGCCGAAGGCCCCTCGGCACATTCCCTGTTCGTCCCGCTGACCGTCTACCGGGCCGCCCGCAGGCTGGCCCGTACGTCGTACCGCACCGGGCTCGAAACGGCCGCGTCCCTGCTGCCCGACGCCAATCGTGACGCTCCCGGCCTCGACACCCCGGCCGACGCCTCGCTCGCCTCCCTCACCTGGTCCCGGCCCGGACCGGCCGCGCGCTGGCTCACCGGGGAGGCACTCGCGGAAGTATCGGTCCGCCTCCAGGAGGCGGCGATCCGGCCCGCCTCGGTCCAGCGCCCGGGGGAGGCCAGGGCCCGTGCGGCACTGGCCCGGCACGCGGCCGACCAGCGGATCCTGGAACAGGCCGCGGAGATCCGCAGCCAGCGTCTGCACGCCCCCTACCTCGACAACCAGGTCGTACGGGCAGCCCGCGCCCTCCCGGAATCGCTACGGGTCCAACCGGGCGCCCGGGCCGCGATCCTGCGCCGGGTCCTCGCGGGCGCCGGTATCCACGACCTGCCGCCCGGCTGGGGCACTCCGTCACAGGCCACCTCGACCGCTGCCGGACGCATCGGCCTGCGTACCGCCCTTCCGGAACTGATCGCCCTCTTCGACGCCCCACTGCTCGCCGACGCGGGCCTGATCGAGGCCCGCGTCGTACGCAAGGCGCTGCGCGCCGCCTCCGAGGGCGAGCCCCTGCCTCTGGACGGCCTGGCCGAGCTGGCGTCCACGGAGCTCTGGCTCCGCCGCCTGGTCACGCGCCGGGGCACCTGCTGGACGGGCACGGCTGCACCGCGGCAGCGAGCGGTGGCCGGCGGCGTCGTCCCGGCCCGCCGCACCCTGCAGTCGTAGAGCCTCTCGGCCCGCCGGGACGCAATGGCCACGTGCGGTACCTGATCCTGGGCGTCACGGAGGCGCGAGACGAGCACGGCGAGGTGCTGCCCGTCGGCGGCACGCGGCTGCGCACCCTGCTCGCGGCCCTCGCCCTGCGCGCGGGCCGCCCCGCGCCCGTCGCCACGCTCATCGAGGACTTACGGGCCGACGATCCCCCGCAGGACGCTCCCACCGCCCTCCAGGCCCTCGTCGGCCGCCTGCGGCGCGCCCTCGGCCGTGAGGCGGTCGACGGCACCCCGGGCGGCTCCGGCTCACCGCCGGGCCCGACGACATCGACCTGTACGTCTTCGGCGGTCGTCGCCCATACCAGGGCGTACGGCGGTGACTGGGAGTACGGCGTCGCTCTGATGGCCCGGTACCCACATGTTGATCGACGCCCCTCAGGGCATGGACGGCATCGACGAGGACATCGCCGAGCTGCGCGGGCTGAGCCGACGCGTCGGCGACCGCTTTCTGCGCGCCCAGGTGGCGAGTGCCGTCGCCGAGGCGGGGATGGGCCGCCGGGGAGGTACGAGGAGTCGCGCGCGGCCTACCAGGAGGCGCTGGAGCTCGTTCGGGAGGTCGGCGCCCACGCGGAGACGCCTTTCCTGCTCGCCCGTCTCGCCGAACTCTCCTACGGCGCCGGGGACCTGGACGAGGCGATGAAGAGCCTGGACACGGCGGAGGCGGACGCGGAGCGCCGGCATGTGCTGGACGCCCGGGCGTATGTGGACTTCCTGCGGGCCTCGATCGCACTGACGGTGGGCGACATCCCGCAGGCGCGCCGGTACGCCGACGCGGCGGTCGGCGGCCAGCCGTACGGCACCCGGCCGCCGCAGTTCACGGCAGCCGTCCTGGAGGTCTCCGCGCGCATCCAGGTGTACGAACCGTCCGGCGGGCCTGCCGAGGGGCTGCGCGGGGTGACGTCCGGATGCGCGGCCGGCTTCACCGCCCATCTGGCAGAGGCGGCCGGGACCGTCCTGGTGGGCCTGGGCCAGTTCGCGGGGTCGGCCCGGCTCCTCGCGGCGGTCGGGGCCTGGCGGGCGAGCCCTCCCCGCTCGGCCGATGGAGAAGGCCGAGGTGGCGGCGGCGGTGGAGCGGCTCCGCGCAGAGCTCGGGCCCCCGGCGGTACGAGGAGGAGAGCGCCCTGGAGTCCGGTCCGGCCCCGGACGACGTTCTCGGCCTCCTGGCCGATGTCGCCGAGGAGCTCAGCGACAGCTGATGCGCGCTTGGGCCCAGTCGGCCAGTGCGACCCCGCCGATGCGTCCCGACGGCTCCACGACCAGCCGGATCGTCTCCCGGCCCTCGATGCCGACACTCACCGGTACGGCGGGCTCACCGCCCCGCAGCACGGGCGACTGCCACAGCCGCGCCCCGTCACCTTCGTACACGGAGAAACGCACGGCGCCGAGCCCCATCGTCAGGTCGTCGACCCCGACCACGGCGTCGTAGCGGGTGCACGCCCGGTTGAGCTGGACGGTGACCGACGAACGGGAGTGGACGGTCACACCGTGGGCGTACGTCGCGGAGGCGATCGACAGCCCCTGGCGTTGCCAGACCACGCCGTCGCTCCGGCCGAGCAGGATCTCGGGGCCGATGTGATCACCGGTGGCTGAGTAGCCCAGCTCGTTGACCTGGTAGACCGCCGGCGCGGGTGGCGGCGGCTCCGACGGGGCCGGTGGCGGTGGCTCCGTCGGGCCGGCAGGCGGTGGGGTCGGCGTCGGGGTGGGAGTCGGCGTCGGTGCCGGCCCCTTCGGAGGGGGCGGCGTCGGGGCCGGAGTCGGCGTGGGCGAAGGCGTCGGGGTCGGCCCCGGGGCGGGCGGTGCATCGAGTGCGGGTGAGGCGGGCGGGGGCGGCGGTTGCGGGCCCGGTATCGGCTCCGGTGGGGGCGTGGGGGCGGCGGGAGCCGCGGCCGGCGGCTTGGCCACCGGCTTCCGCTCCGGCGCGGGGCGGTCATCGCCGACCACCCATACGAGTCCGGCTGCCGCCAGGGCCACCGCGGCGGCGATCCCGGCCTTCAGCGGAGCGCCGATCCTTTCAGGCACGGCCGCCCCGCCTGCCGCGCCTCCTCCGGCGGAGGTACTGCCCGTGGCCGCCGCGGCGGCACCGGCACCGGCTGCCCCCGCCGCGCCACCCGCCACGACGCCGGCCGCCTTGACCGCGTAGCCCGCGGCGAACCAGCCGATGACGGCGACCGGAAGGAGGGCCGGGATCCCGGCATTCACGCGGTCCAGCTCACCGGCGGCGACCCGGCACTTCGCACACTCGTCCAGATGCTTGCGCAGCCCGCGCTCCGCCCGGGTCCGCAGGCCGTTCCGGGCATGGGCGCCGAGCCGGTCGGCGTACTGCGCGCAGTCGCCGCCCGCCGTCAGCGACTCGCTCACATGGGCTTGCAGATAGGCCTGCTTGAGCCCTTCGCGGGCCCTGACGGCCAGCGCCGCCGTGGCATTGGCCGATAGGCCGAACAGCGGGGCGACCTCGCTCGGCGACTCCTCCTCGACGGTGGTGTGCCACAGCACGGCCTGCCAGCGTTCCGGAAGGCTGCGGAACGCCCGCATGGCCATCGACCGGTCCGCCTCGTGCATGGCCAGCACGTCGGCGCCGAGATCGAGGGTGTCGGTTTCCGACAGCTCGGCGGTGCGGGTGGCTCGCGCGGCGAACACCGCGAAGTCGTCGACCAGATGTTCACGCTTCGCGCTCTTGGTCCACGCTGCGGCAACATGCCGGACCGCCGTCATGAGGTAGGCCCGGACGGCTTCCTCCGGCCCCTTCCCGCCGCGCACGGCCTGCAGCGTCCGGGCGAACACCTCGGCCGTCAGGTCGTCGGCGGTGTGCGTGTCCCGGCAGCAGGTGCGGGCATAGCGGCGCACCGCGCCCGCGTGGCGCCGGAAGAGCTCCTCGTACGCCTGGTCGTCGCCCGCGCGCATGCCCTGGATCAACTGCGCGTCGGAGGGGCGGAGACCGGTGGACCCCGTGCGTCCCTCGCGCTGCTGGGGGACCGCGTGCACGGTAAGGGTCTCCGCGCCGGGCTCCGGCCTGATGGCTTCGCCGGCGGGTGCCGACGGCCAGGGACCGGGCAGCACGGTCCCGCCCTCGTCGGCCCTGCCGCCCTGGCCCGTAGCAGCGATAGCGTCGGTCGGCTCTTCCTGCTGCGCGTCACCACTCATCGCGGAAGCCCCCGTATGCACCCTCGGACCCGAATACCGGGGCAAGAGTGCCACAGAGCAACGCCGCGACGAATCCGGGGCGGAGCAACCACTCGTCCGGGGTGTCTTCCGTACCCGAGGGGCGTGACAGCACCCCGACGGGGAAGGGAGTAACGGTCTCCGGCCGCACGGGAGTTCCGGTCGACGGGCCGCGCCGCACCCCACCGTGCGGCGCATCTACGCGGTGGCCGCTCGGCGCGCTCCGCCGCGGTGACTACGCAGGGCGGGAGCGGAGGCCCTCCAGCAGGATGTCCAACAGCCGGGCCGAAGCTGCGGCCTGATGCGCGGGATCCGGCAGAGCCGGTGCCGCGGTGGCGATGACCAGCAGCACATCGGCCACCGTCACATCACCGCGCAGCTCACCCGACTGACGGGCCCGGTCCACCAGGCTGCCCACGACCTCGAGCAGCTCGACCGCCCCCGGATCGTCGTCGAGCCCGCCGTCGCCGGCGGGGTGCCGGCCGACCACCCTGAGCCCTAACGGTTCCACTGCCTGCCGCTGATGCGGAACGCGTGTCTCGCCGTCGGCGGCGCCAGGGCCCGATGCCGGGTCCTGCTCGGCTCCGACGCGCAGCACCTGCGGCGGCAGCAGCCGCCCTGCGCCCGATGCCACCGAGGTCCGCAGGAAACGGGAGAGCGCCGACCACGGCTCGTCCTCCTGGCCGAGGGCCGAGCGCGCCTGATCGGTCAGCCGCGCAATCTCCTCCTCGGCTATCCGGCGCACCAGCACGTCCTTGCTCGGGAAACGCCGGTAGACCGTACCGACGCCGACCCGTGCGCGGCGTGCCACGTCCTCCATCGGCGCGCCGTAACCCAGCTCGCCGAACACCTCACGCGCGGCACGCAGGACGTGTTCGAGATTGCGCTGTGCGTCCACGCGGAGCGGTGCGGAGCGCGCCGCGCTGCCCGTCGCTGCCGCGACCGTCCCGACCGCTCCCACAGAGCTCAGCCGCCCATGGCCGTCGGCAGAAGAGGCGACAGCGCTCGGTCCGTGCAAATCCTGAGTGTGCATAACTTCCCCCGGTTATGACGTCTCCCCCCGGAGACTTCCCCGCCGTGTCAGCCGGTGTGTGGACCTCGGTCCGAATCCGACACCCCGACGGGATACGAACATAGTTGAGCCCGGGTCAATTCAGAAGGGGGTAGTTCCGCACGGCGCGCCCCCCGATCGGAGCAAGGACCGGTTGCACCCTGGTCCGACCCCCGCGGGCCGGCCCTCCCGGCGTACCTGACCTGCACAGCTGCGAGAACTGGAGAGGGCTGCGGCCCGCCGTGTGACCGAAGACTTCCGGTCACACAATTTGCCGGGGCTGTGGACAAACACCGGACTCCGTTGCGTCATGGGATGGTGAAGGCACCAGATTCCCCAGGGGGACCCCTCGGCACCCGGCCAAGTGTGCGCATTCTCGTCGTCGGCGGCGGCTACGTCGGGATGTACACCGCGCTGCGTCTCCAGCGGAAGCTGCGGCAGAGACTGAGAAGCGGCGAGGCCGAGATCGTGGTGGTCACGCCCGAGCCGTACATGACGTACCAGCCGTTCCTGCCCGAGGCGGCCGCCGGTTCCATCTCGCCGCGTCATGTCGTCGTCCCCCTGCGCCGGGTCCTGAAGGACTGCACGATCGTCATCGGTGAGGCGGAGCGCGTCGACCACGCCAAGCGCACCGTGACGGTCACGACGCTCGCCACGGGCGAGGACGGCACCGGCGCCCTCGAGATCCCGTACGACGAGATCGTCCTGGCGCCCGGATCCGTGTCGCGCACCCTGCCGGTCCCCGGGCTCGCCGACGTCGGCATCGGTTTCAAGACGGTCGAGGAAGCCATCGGCCTCCGCAATCACGTCATCGAGCAGATGGACATCGCGTCCGCCACCCGGGACCCCGCCATTCGCGACGCGGCCCTCACCTTCGTCTTCGTCGGCGGCGGATACGCGGGCGTGGAGGCGCTCGCGGAGCTCGAGGACATGGCCCGCTACACCTCGCGGTACTACCACAACATCAAGCCCGCGGACCTGAGGTGGATCCTGGTCGAGGCGACCGGGCGCATCCTGCCCGAGGTCGGCGAGGCGATGGGCAGGTACGCCGTCCGGGAACTGCGGGGCCGCAACATCGACGTACGGCTCGACACCCGGCTGGACAGCTGTGCGGGGCGGGTCGCCGTGCTCAGCGACGGCTCGCGCTTCCCGACCCGCACCCTCGTGTGGACCGCGGGCGTCAAACCCGCACCGATCCTCGCGGCCACGGACCTTCCCCTCACGGAGCGCGGCCGGATCCGCTGCACCGCCGCACTCGCGGTCGAGGGCGCCGAGCACGCCTGGGCCGCCGGTGACGCGGCGGCCGTTCCGGACCTCACCGGGTCGGAGCCGGGCACGGAGACCGCGCCGAACGCCCAGCACGCGGTGCGGCAGGCCAAGGTCCTCGCGGACAACATCCTGGCCACGCTCACCGGCCGGCCGGCCGAGGACTACCGGCACTCCTACGCCGGATCCGTCGCCTCGCTCGGCCTGCACAAAGGTGTGGCGCACGTCTACGGGCGCAAGATCAAGGGGTACCCGGCCTGGCTGATGCACCGTGTCTATCACCTCAGCCGCGTACCCACGTTCAACCGGAAGGCGCGTGTCCTTGCCGAGTGGACCCTGGCCGGGCTCTTCAAACGGGAGATCGTCTCCCTCGGCTCGCTCGAACATCCGCGCGCAGAATTCGCTCTCGCCGCCCGTGGACACGCCCCCCCGGGCCCTCCCGGCGACACTCCGCCGAAGGACGGACGGCCACCGGACACGTCCGGCTGACCCGCGGTTCCCCGCTGGCCGGCACGCCCCGGGACCGACCGGAGTTCAGCCGACGGACCGACTGCCGTACGGCAACTGTCAGTACGGTCGGTCACAATGGGCGTGTGACCATAGGTGGGCTCACACCTGCGCAGAGTTACCCGGCAAGCCGTCACCTAAAGTGACCACCAGCGACGATCAACAGCACCGGGAGGGCCGGCCGCGCGTTTCCGGAAGCCCGGCCCGGCACCCCGGCCCAGCAGGAGAACCGGCCGGGTACCGGCCACAGGACCAGCAGAAGAAGCAGCTCGCCCGAGCGGACCAGACCGACACACGAGGCCAGAAATTCCGTGAACTTCACGCGCTGGAGCGCCCGCCTTCCCGGAACGCAGCGCCGAGCCGCCGCGCGGGACGACCACAGTTCCGTACCCGCCGCCCGCGCCGAGTCCGTACGGCCGAATGCCGCGGAGACGCCACCGGACGACACCTCGGAACCCTCCGCCCCCAGCCCCTCGCTGGAGGCCCTGTCGGCCCGCGAGCTCCTCGGCCGGCTCCCCGCACCCGTCGCGCTGCTCCACGGGCCCGAGCACCGCATCACCTATGTCAACACCGCCTACACGTCGGCCTTCGGCCCACGCCCCTGCGGCGAACCCGCGGCCGAAGCCATGCCCGAGCTCGACGAGCTCAGCCTGCTGCCCCTCATGGACCAGGTCCTGCGCAGCGGAACCCCCCGTACGGTCAAGTCCCGCAAGGTCCTGGCCGGCAGTTCGTACACGGTGACCTGCACCCCCGTGGCGGCCGGCGACCCGGACGGACCTGACGGGGAAGCGGGAGTCCTCGTCTACGCCACCGATGTCACCGACCACGCCGAGGCCGCGGAGCGGCTCCGCGCCAGCGAACGGCGCCACCGCGAAACGGCCGTCACCCTCCAGCGCTCCCTGCTCCCGCAGGACCTCGAACAGCCCGACGACCTGCGCATCGCTGCCACGTACCAGCCGGGCGGCACGGACGCGGCCGTCGGCGGCGACTGGTACGACGTGATCACCCTGGGCGCCGGCCGGACCGCGCTCGTCATCGGCGACGTGATGGGGCGCGGCGTGCGGGCCGCCGCCGTCATGGGCCAGCTGCGCACGGCCGTCCGCGCCTACGCCCGCCTCGACCTGCCGCCGCACGAGGTGCTCCAGCTCCTCGACATACTCGCCGCGGAGATCGACGCCAGCCAGATCGCCACCTGCGCCTACGCCGTCCACGACCCCAACGAGGGGCACCTCGTCTACGCCTCCGCCGGGCACCTCCCCATCCTCGTCTGCGACGAGGACGGCACGGTCCACCGCGCCGAGGACCCGACCGGCCCGCCGCTCGGCACGGGTGGATGGATCCACACCTCGGGGACGATCGCCCTGCCGCCCGGCTCCACGGCCGTGCTCTACACGGACGGCCTGGTCGAACGCCGCAGCGAAGACATCGACGAGGGCGTGGCCTCCCTGGAGCGCGCCCTGTCCGGTGCCAAGGGTTCGCCCCAGGTGGTCTGCGACCGGCTCATCCGCTCCCTGGGCGTCACCGCGGAGCACGACGACGACGTGGCGGTCCTCGTGGTCCAGCACCCCGCCCGGACGGGGACGACCGCGGAGCTCTTCCACAACGCCTCGCTCGACCTGCTCGGGGGCGTCGAGGCCGCTCCCCGGGCCCGTGCCTTCGCCACGGGCGTCCTGACGTCCTGGCGCTTTCCCGTGGAGCTCTGCGACCTGGGTGTCCTCGCCGCGAGCGAACTCGTCGCGAACTCGCTCCAGCACGGAACCCCGCCCATGCGCCTCGGTCTGCGCCGGACCGACCGCCGCCTGATCATCGAGGTGACCGACGGGGACGACCACCTGCCCCGCCGTCGCCGTGCCGAACCCGCCGACGAGGCGGGACGCGGCATCTCCATCGTCGCGTCCGTCGCCACGTCCTGGGGCAGTCGCCGCACCCCCGACGGCGGCAAGGCGGTCTGGTGCGAATTCGCGCTCCCCGGCTGATCCCTTCTCAGCGCACGGCGGTGGGCGCGGCGGCCGGTTCGCTCTCCGGCAGCGACACGGCGACCACCCGGGACGGCACCGCGGTGAGTGACGGCTTGTCCTGCACGGGAGTGAGCTGACGGCCCAGCTTGAGCGCCAGCACGGTGATGCCCAGCGAGAACAGCACGAAGGTCACGATGTACGGCCCGTGCAGCGACGCCCCCATGGGCCCGCCCACGGCAGGCCCGACGGCAAGGGCCAGCTGTTTCACCAGGGCGAACGCCGAGTTGTACTGACCGACCATGGCCTCCGGCGCCAGATCGGCGACGAGGGGCGCAACCGTCGGGGACAGCATCGACTCACCCAGCCCGAACAGGGCGTACGTCGAGATCATCGCGGCCGTCGCCATGGTCTGGCTGCCGTGCCCGAGACCCGCGTACCCCGCCACGATCCAGGCGAAGGCCCAGATCAGACCGACCCACGCGATGACCCGGCTGCGCCGCCTCCGCTCCACGAGACGGAGCACGACGAACTGGGCGAGGACGATGACCGCCGTGTTGGCCGCCAGCGCGATACCCAGGGTGGACGGATCGATTCCGGCGGCCTCGGTGCCGTAGGCGGCCAGGCCGGACTCGAACTGTCCGTAGCAGGCGAAGAAGATCACGAAGCCCAGCACACACAGCTGCATCATGGCCTTGTGCGAGAGCAGCACCCGCAGTCCGGGCTTGGACGCCGTGGCGTCGGCGGGCACCGCACCCGTGAGGGAGGGGCCGCGCGGCATACGCACCGTGGCCGTGACCACGCCGAGCACCACGAACATCGCCGCCTCGATGAGGAACAGCAGGGTGAAGCTCGACGGACGGCCGACGTCCACCAGCTGCCCGCCGACCAGGCCGCCGATGCCGAGCCCGAGATTCTGCAGGAAGAACTGCATGGCGAAGGCGCGGGTACGGGTCGCCGCGCTCGAGGACCACACCAGCATCGTGGCGAGAGCCGGCTGCATGACGGCGGTGCCGGCGCCGAGGACCGCCGCGGAGAGCACGGCGGACGTCACGCCGTTCGAGAGACCCAGGGCGCAGGCGCCCACGGCCGCCGCGACTGCGGCGACGATCAGCACGGGCAGGGGGCCGCGCCGGTCGATGACACGGCCCGTGAACGGCAGCACGGCCAGCGCCGCCACGGCGAAGACGGCCAGCACGACACCTGCCGTACCGGCACCCAGATCCCGTACCTGTGCCACGTAGACGTACAGATACGGGACGGTGAATCCGAGGCCGAACGCGCTCAGCGCACTCCCTAGCTGGATCCGCCGCAGCGCTGCGCCCATCTCCCTGGTCACACTCACTACCTCAAGACATGAAGAACTTCGAGAACAGGAACCAGAAGACTTTAGCACTAAAGTTAGATGTTGAAGTCTTCACGTCGAAGGACTTCGAAGGTGACGAAGGGCGTGCGATACTGCCCGCCATGTCTGACACCACCGAGCAGCCCGGGCTCCAGGAGCCGAGCCTCGACGAGCAGATCGCGGCCTACCAGCGCGAATTCCGGGACCTCGATCCCCAGGTCGAGCAGATCGTCTCCGCGCTGGGCCGGCTGAACCGCCGGATGAACGTCGCCTACGGCAGGCAGGTCGCGGCCCTCGGCATCAGCAACGCCGAGTGGGAGGTCCTGAAGACACTGGTCCTGTCCGGCGCCCCGTACCGGCTGGGCCCGGGCGAGCTCGCCAAGCGCCTCGGGCTCACTCCCGCGGCGATGACCCACCGCATCGACCGCATGGCCGGCGAAGGCCTGGTCACCCGGGACAGGGACGAGAACAACAGGGTGCGCGTCATCGTGGAACTGACCGACGAGGGCCGTACGAAGTGGCTCGAGGCGATGCGGATGGCCACCACCTTCGAGGAGGACCTGCTCCAGGACCTCTCGGGCGAGGAGCGCGGAGCGCTGGGCGAGAGCCTGATCCGTCTCCTGCGCCGGGTGGAACACGAGCAGCCGGACGCAGGCGGCCGGCTCACCGACCTGGACTGAGCGAAGGCCAGAAGGCGGGGTGTGGGGTGGGGTTGACACACCTGCCTCGGATCCGTAAGGTTCTTCGAGTTGTCACGGAGCCGGTACGGTTCGGCGGCAACCGATCCCGCCGCTCATGCGGCAACCAAACTCACCACGATCTCCCACCGTGGAGAATTTCGGTATGCCCGGAATTCAATTCGCAGGCTCGATTATGAGTCGCCGGGAGAATCCGCTAGAGTTTGAGCGTCGGAACGGCCCAACAGCCCGGAAGACGAAGCCCGCTGACTGGGAATCAGGCCCGAAAGGATCTGATAGAGTCGGACTCGCCGGAAAGGGAAACGCGAAAGCGAAGAACTGGAAAGCGAAACAGCAGGAA
>NZ_JBSFUO010000055.1:0-17215 GCF_053591835.1 Streptomyces sp. NPDC002911
ACTTGTTCGCACTTCCCAATCAGCGGCCCGGTCGTCGTGGGGTGCCGGGCGGCGAAGCGAGTTCAGCCACGAACGGCAGCCGCCTGAAAGCCACACCCAGCACCCCTGGGCGACCCAACCCTACGAATGGCTCGATCAACCCGTCCACGAACGTAAGGCCGCCTGAAGAGCCTTCGTCCTGGCAGGGGCAGTGCGTGACGCGGAGGAGACCCACCGTGCCGGCTCATGACCGCTCTCATCGGGCTGTCCGCCCCGGCGGCTCCATAGGTCGCGACGGCAGGCGTCACAGGCTGAGCGTCGGTGCGCTGTTCCCGGGCCGTGCGGTCCAGGAACAGCGCACCGGCTTAGGACTTCCGGCTCATCCGCCGGAGGCAATGTCCACGTAGTCCTTGAAGAGCAGCGACACGGTGTGGCGGTCGGACGGCCAGTTCGCCACGGTGATGGTCTCGCGCACCCCTCCGGCCCCGCGCATCGTCTGCGTTACAGGGATCGCGCCACGGGCCTGCGCGTCGGCCGGGAGGGAGAGGTCGGTGGCCGTCAGGAACGGGACGCGGTCGAAGGGCGGCAGCGCGGCGTCGAGGCGGCTGACCCCGTCGCAGCCCTTGTCGAAGGCGAACAGGCCCAGGATCTGGCGGATTTGTGGGGTCACAGCGGGATTGAGGACGTCCGACCCGGCGATACGGAGCCGGTCGTCGTCCGAAGTGCCGGCCCGCCACTCACGTGCGCGGACGATGGTGAGCGCCGTGTGGTCGGTGCAGGCGTCGATGGAGTCCGCGACACCGCCCGGAGGGGACACGAGCAGGCGCACGAAGCGGTCGCTGCGCTCGAACGGTTCGAAGTAGAAGTGGTTGGTGCGCTCGCCGGGGCGGACGAACGCCAGCTCGTAGTGCCCGCGTCCGCTCACTCCGAGCGGGCCGAAGGCGCCGTCCGTACCGACCCGCACCACGTGCAGCGGGAGAAGGCCGGCCCTGGCGCCGGTGGCGGGGTCGAGCCTCCACACCTCCAGGCGGCCCGCGATCCCCTTGTTCTGCGGGAAGTGCACGGCGCGGCCCGCGATCTGCACGGAGGTGGGCGCCTCGGGCAGCACCCGGGTGGTGAGCGGAGGCCTGCCGCGGAGGAACGCGTAGATGTGGCCGAAGCTCTCGGCGGACGTCGCGCTCTCCGTGTGTCCCGCCTGTGGCTCGTGGACGTTGAGCGCTCCGTCGATCGACCCGCTCGGCTGGAGGCTGCTCCAGATGGCGAGGGTGGGCACCCCGCCGGGCGGCGCGGCCGCCGTACGGCCGTCCAGGTTGACGTACTTGGCGACCTCCGCCGCACGCTCCGGCACGGAGAGGTACGCGTGCATCACACGCGTGCCGCGCGAGTGCGCGAGGATGTCGACCCTCTCCGCGCCGGTGCGCGCCCGGACGGAGTCGACCAGTTCCTCCAGTCCGGCGATCGCGTGGTCGTCGGTGGCCACGGAGGTGTCGTACTCGTGGACGTACAGGAGGTCGTCGCGGTAGCCGTTGCCGGAGAACCGCTTGGCCTGGGACTGCCACTGCTGGGCCGAGCCCTCCTGGCCGTGTACGAAGATCACGGGATTGACGGTGGTGCGCGGCGCGGTCGTGGCGTGCGCCGGGGTGGTGAGAACGGCGAGTGCTCCGACGAGCGCCAGAAACACAGCGAGCAGCGGGGTCCGGCCCGTCCGGACCGCCTGGGAACCGG
This sequence comes from Streptomyces sp. NPDC002911, assembly GCF_053591835.1. Classification (NCBI taxonomy): domain Bacteria; kingdom Bacillati; phylum Actinomycetota; class Actinomycetes; order Kitasatosporales; family Streptomycetaceae; genus Streptomyces; species Streptomyces sp. NPDC002911. Next base: position 1,705 of record NZ_JBSFUO010000055.1, read on the forward strand.
TCATCGAGTCCTCCGAGTTGCCGTCGTCGGAGTCGGAAACTACGGCCGGTGCCGACGGGCCCGCCAGTCACCGGCCCGAGGGTGAGACTGCGGTCTCAGATCGCGCCCGATGACGTTCAGCAAGTTTGCCGGAGGAGGGCGCGGGCAGTGCGCTCGGCAAGCTCGAGATCCGGCCGACGGCTGCTCAGCAGCTCGGCGTACAAGGTGGACTCGACGACCCTGACGTAGAGATACGCCAGGTCGTCGATGCCCGCGCTGGGCCAGGGACGGTCCCCCTCCCCCGCTTCCAGCAGGATGCTCCGCTGGGCAAGGACGGCACGCCGGTGTACGCATCCGGCGGTCAGCAGCCGCCTTGCCGTCTCGGGCTCGGTAAGCAGGAAGGACGCGAAGGGGGTGGAGGCGCGCAGCACGGTGACGAAGTAGCGGGTGATCTCCAGCACCCCGTCGACGCCCGCCCGGGTGCGCCGGCACCGAGCCCGGTCCAGGAGGTGTTCCGCCAGCTCCCACAGCACGTCGGCCAGGAGAGCGTCCCGGCTGCCGACCACGCGGTAGAGCGTCGCGCGGCTCACGGCGAGGTCCCGGGCGAGCGCGCCCATGTCCACGGTGCCGTGCCGGAGGAAGTAGCGGCAGGCGCTGTGCACGACATGGCCTCGGGTGACAACCCGTCGGGAAGCCCGCGCACCTGGCATGCCGTCCCCTCCTCTGCCGACTCCGGCACCGCCGCCGGGGCCCGGTACATTAGCGCGCGGCGCCGTCGAGGACGAGTGGCCGCGACACGGACAGGCGGCGCCTCCAGCCACGGGTTCGGTCTGCCGTGGACCCACGCCACGCGGAGGAGACGCCCGGACATGCGCACACGGATCAAGCTGGTGAGAGCCGGGGAGTCCTTCCATGGCCGGCTCACCTCGTCCCAGACCGACCTGATGCTGGAGGCGCTGCAGTCACTCAAGGGGTGGGGGCCCTCCCCCGATGCCCTCTCCGTGCAGCTGGGCGTGGACCTGCAGGAGGTCGACCGTCTGGCCGGCAGACTCAGGGGGGACCACAGGACCACCCGGGAGTTCACGCTGACGGCGCGCGAACTGCACGTCAGCCATTCGGCGTTGACGGCTGTTCCCCCTCGCTTCGCTGTTGACGGGGTCTTCTCGGAAGAAGGGTTCTACAACAGGACGAGCTTCTTCCGGGAGAATTTCGACGCCATGGCAACGGGCATTGTCGCGGCCGTCTCCGAGGCGATGTCCGCTTGACGCGGGCGATCAGCCGGGGAGGACCACCGTGCGCTGGGCCGAGAAGTCGCCCCATTTCCCGTCGGGCAGCTTGGGCCTGATCTTGAGTGAGTAGCGGGTGCCGGGAGGGTCGGTCAGGGTGAGCCGGTACGTCGCGCGGCCCGAGGGCGGTGTGCCGCCCCAGACGATGGTGGTGGTCAGCTTTCCGTTCAGGAACAGCTGGTACGCGGGAATCGTGCCGCCGGTGTCCGGCTGGTCCCAGGAGAGGTCGACCAGGGACTCCTTGCCCTGCGCCGTGGTCTTCGTCCGCAGCGCGGTGGGTGCCGTGCCGGCGGGAGCGCCCGGCGCGGACGGGGTGGTGAGGTCGAGGGCGTTGCTGTCCGGCGAGGAACGGTCGGCGGCGTCTCGGGCCCTGACGGTGAAGGTGTAGACGGTGCCGGGCCGCAGCCCGGCGAGCCGGGCCGTGGTCTGCGTGCCGGGGACGCTGTGGATCCTGGAGTCCTCCTGGTAGACGTCGTACGAGGTAACGCCCACGTCGTCCGTGGACCCGCCCCAGGACAGGGTGACCGTCCGGCCGCTGCCGGCTTCGCCGCGCAGCTTGGACGGTCCGGTAGGCGGTTCCTCGTCGGAGGGTGCGGTGGCGGGGGTGGTGACGGGGGCCGCAGCGCTCGGGGCGGAGAGGTTGCCGGCGGCGTCACGCGCCCTGACGGTGAAGGTGTGAGCGGTGGACGCGGTCAGACCGTCGATGTCGGTCATCAGCTTCGCCGCGTCCACCGAGGCGGCCTTCCTGCCCTCGCGGTAGACGTCGTAGCCGATGATTCCCTTGTTGTCCGAGGACCGCTCCCACATGACGTGTACGGAGGTGGAACTGCCGGCCTGCGCTGTCACCCCCGCGGGGGCTGTCGGGTTCTCGGTGTCCGCTTCGGCGGAGCCGCCGCAGGCGCTGACCGCGGCGATGAGCAGCGCGGCGGAACAGGCGGACGCGGTGCGTGCGTGGGGGCGTTGCACGGTGAAGCCTTCCCTCCGACAGCAATGGTCCAGACCTATATGCCACGCCGGTGGGACCCGCGGCAAGAGGGCGGATCGGAACGCTCCGCCATGTCCGCGATGAGTTCCGAGCTCGGGAACGGTCCTAAGAGTATGGAAACGCACAAGGGGACCGCTCCTGATCTTGATCTCGAACCGGTGGCGCGGCAGATCCAGGAACTGATCGGCTCCATCGACGACCGGCAGCTGACCGGTCCGACGCCCTGCCCCGGCTACTCGGTCCGGGAGCTTCTGGGACACCTGCTGGGGCTGACGATGGCCTTCCGCGACGCGGCACACAAGAAACTCGGCCCGACGACCGGCACCTCCCCGGGCCCGGCCCTGCCGGTACTGCCCGCCGACTGGCGCTCAGCGCTGCCACCCCTGCTGGACGAGCTGGTCGCTGCCTGGCGGTCCCCGGCCGCCCTGGAGGGCATGACTCAGGCGGGCGGGGTGGATCTGCCCGGCCAGGTCGCCGGAGCGGTCGCCAGGAACGAACTGCTCGTGCACGGCTGGGACCTGGCCCGGTCCACGGGTCAGGAGTTCCGGGCGGACGAGGCGAGTTTGCGCATGTCGGAGGCGATGCTGGCGCCCGGGGACGACGACAGGTCCGGCCCCGACGCGATCTTCGGTCCGCCGGTCACCGTCCCGGCCGACGCACCGCTGGTCGACCGGGTGATCGCCCTGAGCGGGCGACGGCCCGACTGGCAGCCGGGGGACTGAGGGCTCGACGCGCCGGACGGGGACCCGCCCGGGCGGGAGCGACTCGCCGGACGGGAGCGACGCTCCCGACAGCAGCACCGGACGGGCCGACGCGACGGCACGGCGCGACGCTCCCGGCAGAAGCACCGGACGCGGCCACGCGACGGCACGGGCGGCGACAGTGGCCGCCGCGAGGGCCGCCCCTGCCGGGCCGTGCTCGCGCGCGAGTCCGCTCGGGCCGGTCCTGTCCGGGCTGCGGGCTCCACGCCCGCCGAAGCAGGGCCCGCCCCGTCAGCTCAGGCCCCAGCCTCCGGCCCCCGGAGCACCCGCAGCACCTCCCGCGCCCGCTCCTGGAAACGCGCGTCGGCGGACGCCCCCGAGGCCACCACCCGCACATCCCGCTCGGCAAGCTCCGTCAGCCGACGGCGGTGTGCGCCGAGCAGTTCCGCCAGGACCTGCGGATCGGTCTCGGCACCGAAGCGGGCACGGAGAACGCCGTACGCCTGGTCCGTCGCGCCGGTCATGGCCGCGGCCCAGGCCGCAGCCTGGCGTACCCCGCGGTCCTCCGCTTCCACCGACGCCAGCAGCAGGGGCAGTTCGGCGGTCACGGCGCGGCGTGCGGCGGCCTCGTCGCTCTCCCCGTCGTCCGCTCCGTTCTCCGCTATGCCGCCGAGCAGGGCCAGCACGTCCGCCGTGCGGATGCCGGCAGCGGCGATCCGGGCGAGATACGGCACGGCGTGAGCGGTGGCCTCGTACACCGAACCCTGGTGCAGGATGCTGCCGTACAGGTCGGAGAGGGCGGCCGCCGCCTCCTCGTCGTCGCCCCCCGCCAGCCTCCGCAGACAGCCGGGCACATCGGCGGCGCTGCCGTAGGCATGCGTGAGACCGGCCCACGGGAGGGAGGCGTCGGCTTCGGCGAGGAGGCGGCTGAGATCCATGCCGTGGATCATGGCAGCCGGCACCGACAGCGCCCGCCGGGCACCCGGAGGGCCTCAGCCGGGCACCCGGGGGCCGCCTCAGCTGGTGAAGAACTCGGTGATCTGCTGGGCCACCTGGTCCGCGTGCTTCTTGTGCACATGGTGCCCGCCGCCGAGGGTGATGAGCCTGCAGTCGGGGATGAGTGAGGCCATGTCGGCCAGCCTGCCCTGCGGCATGCTGCTCTCCGGGCCTCCCGCGATCATCAGCGTCGGAGCGACGATCTGGCCCAGCTCCTCCTCCCAGCGGGGATCAGGCTCGGCGATCTGGGCCCGGACGGCCGGCAGGACGTTCTCGTCGTAGTCCACCGGGCCCGACGGACGGGTGTCGTCGGCCGGCTGTCCGGGGAAGGGCGGCGGGGTCTCGATCAGCACCAGTCGCTCCACCCGGTCCGCGTGCTCCTCGGCGAGCAGATAGGCGGCCACCCCGCCCATCGAGTGGCCGACGAGGCCGACCCGGTCGAGCTCGCAGGCGTCGAGGAACTCCAGGACGTCGTCCCGCATCTGCTCGAAGGCGTACTCGTCGGGCCAGTCGCTCTCGCCGTGCCCTCGCAGGTCGATGGCGTACACCCGCCACTCCTCGCCGAGCAGGGCGCCCACCGCCTCCCAGCTCAGGGACGAGCCGCCGAGGCCGTGCAAGAGGACGACGGGCGAGCCGAAGGGGTCGCCCCAGGTCCGGTACGCCAGCCGTACATCGCCGACGTCCACAACAGACTGATCTTCCATATCGCGAACGCTACAGGCGCCGGGGCCCGGCCGGCTCCGCCCCCCGGCCTGGCAGGCCTGCTGCGTGAAGCACAGACGTCTCGTCCTCGCCGCGGTCGCGGCCCTCGTCCTGACCGGCTGTTCCGGGTCCGGTTCCGGCTCTCCGGAGAAGGGGCTCGACGACCCCGCGAACTACATCGAGGACATCGGCGACGGCTGCGGCTACACCGCAGGCATCATCGGATGCTCCGGCACCGGGGACATGCTCGATCCGGTGGAGCTGTACACCGAGCGCTGGATCTGGGCCCGCCGCTGGACCGGCAGGTCCACGGCGACAGCTTCCACATCGGCTGACCCCACCGCACACGGTGCGCGTACGGCCCCGCGAAGGGTCCCCCGTACGCGCACCGCCGGCTCAGTGGGCGGCGGGCAGGGCCATGGGGTCCTTGGGCTGTTCACTTTCCGCGGCTTCCGTCTCCGGAGCCGGTTCCGGCGTCCGGCCCCAGTGGTTGAAGGCCAGGTTCAGCACGATCGCCACCACGCAGCCGGTGGAGATGCCCGAGTCCAGGACGACGAGCAGGTCCTCGGGGAAGGCGTGGTAGAAGCCAGGCGCGGCGATCGGTATGAGGCCGACACCGACGGCCGCCGCGACGATCAGGGCGTTCTCGCCCTTCTCCAGGGCGGCGGTGGCCAGCGTCTGGACGCCGCTCGCGGCCACCGATCCGAAGAGCACGATGCCCGCCCCTCCGAGGACCGGAAGCGGTACGAGCGCGATGACCGAGGCGGCCACGGGGATCAGCCCGAGCAGCACCAATATGGCTCCGCCGGCGGCGACGACGAACCGGCTGCGGACCTTGGTCATAGCGACCAGCCCGATGTTCTGGGCGAACGCGCTGCACATGAAGCCGTTGAAGAGCGGGCTGACGGCACTGCCCAGGGCATCGGCGCGCAGTCCGCCCTCGATGGTCCGTTCGTCCGCCGGACGGCCGACGATCTTACCGAGGGCCAGCATGTCGGCGGTGGACTCGGTCATGCAGACCAGCATCACGATGCACATCGAGATGATGGCGGCGATCTCGAACTGCGGTGCGCCGAAGTGGAACGGCGTCGGGAAGCCGACGATGCCGGCGTCACCCAGCGCCCCGAAGTCGGTGATGCCGGCGGGGATCGCGATCAGGGTGCCGATGACCAGTCCGAGCAGGATGGCGATCTGCTGGAGGAAGCCCCGCAGCAGTTTGCGCAGGGCCAGCACGATCACGAGGGTGGCGGCGGCCATCGTGATGTTCGTCATCGAGCCGTAGTCGTCGGCGGTCGCGTTGCCGCCCTGCGACCAGTTGAAGGCGACCGGCAGCAGCGAGACGCCGATCAGCGTGATGACGGTGCCGGTGACGACGGGCGGGAAGAACCGCACCAGCTTGCAGAAGTACGGGGCGAGGAGGAAGCCGAGGAGGCCCGCGACGATGATCGCGCCGAAGATGACGGCTATGCCGTCGTGCCCACGGTCCTTGCCTATCGCGATCATGGGGGTCACCCCGGCGAACGAGACGCCGTTGACGAACGGCAGCCGGGCCCCGATGCGCCAGAAGCCGAGGGTCTGGAGCAGGGTGGCTATCCCCGCGGTGAAGAGGCTCGCCCCCATGAGGAAGGCGGTCTCCTTGGCGCTGAGGCCCACCGCGGGCCCCACGATCATGGGCGGAGCCACCACACCCGCGTACATCGCGGCCACGTGCTGAAGGCCGCTGGTGAACATCCTGAGGGGCGGAAGCGTCTCGTCGACCGGGTGTTTGACGCCCGGTTCTCCGGCCGCACTTCCTTCGGTCGCGCTTCCGTCGACTGCGCTTTCATCGACTGCGTTTCCATCGACTGCGTTCTTACGAAACCTGGGCGTAGCTGCCACGGCTTCCTCCGGTCGGGTACACGTCGGGCGACGTGGGTGTCAGGGAGGTGGTGCTGAGTGGTGCGTTGGTGCAGGTCGTGCAGCTGGTGCGGGCAGCCTTGTGCTCACCTGCGCGGGTGCGCGTACGGAAGGTACGCGCACCCGCGCAGGCTGCCGTGAACCCGTCGGGTGCACGGCGGCCGGCCGAGGGCCGTCCCCCTCGGCCGGCCTGTCAGGAGGTACGGAGCATCAGGCTCCGGCGGCGATCCGTGCCAGGCGCCTGGCCTCGTCGCGGGTCGCGCGGGCGATGGCGTCCTCGTCCACCGTGGTGAGGTGGCTGTCCTCGACGACGGTTCTGCCGTTGACGAGCGAGAGGGTGACGGGAGCCGCGGCACCGAAGACCAGGGCGGTCACCGGGTCGGCGATGGAGGCGTGGGCGAGGGTGTCCAGCTTCCACAGCACGAGGTCGGCGAGCTTGCCCGGTTCCAGGGAGCCGATCTCGTCGGCGCGGCCGAGGACCTGGGCACCGCCGTACGTGCCCAGGCGCAGCGCCTGGCGCGCGTCGAGTGCCTTCTCGCGGTGGGCGCCGAGGCGGTTGATGAGGAGGGCGTTGCGCAGTTCGGTGTGGAGTTCACCGGACTCGTTGGACGCGGTGCCGTCGACACCGAGCCCGACCGGGACACCGGCGGCGAGCATGTCGGGGACGCGGGCGATGCCCGCGGCGAGGCGGGCGTTGGAGGAGGGGCAGTGCGCGACACCGGTGCCGGTGCGGGCGAAGGCGGCGATGTCGGAGTCGTTCATGTGGACGCAGTGCGCCATCCACACGTCGTCGCCGAGCCAGCCGGTCGACTCGAAGTAGTCGGTCGGGCCCATCTCGAACAGCTCCTTGCAGAACTGTTCCTCCTCCACGGTCTCCGAGCCGTGGGTATGAAGCCGTACGCCGCGCCGGCGGGCCAGTTCGGCTCCCTGCCGCAGGAGTTCGGTGGACACCGAGAAGGGTGAGCAGGGGGCGACCGCGATCTGTGTCATCGCGTCGAAGGAGGTGTCGTGGTGCTCGTCGATGGTCGCCTCGGTGGCGGCGAGCGCTCCGTCGAGGGTCTCCACGGCGAAGTCCGGGGGCAGCCCGCCGTCCTTCTTGCTGCGGTCCATGGAACCGCGGGCGAGGGTGAAGCGTACGCCCATGTCACGGGCGGCGCCGATGATCGCACCGGACAGGTCGCCGGAACCGCGCGGGTAGACGTAGTGGTGGTCCATGGCGGTGGTGACGCCGCCGCGGGCCATCATCGCGAGCGAGCCCTGGGCGGCGGCGCGGGCCATCGGCTCGTCGATGCGTGCCCACGTCGGGTACAGCGCGACCAGCCAGTCGAAGAGGTTGTGGTCGGTCGCCAGGCCCCGGGTGATCCACTGGTAGAAGTGGTGGTGGGTGTTGACGAGCCCGGGCGTGGCGAGGTGCCCGGTGCCGTCGATGCGACGTACGACGCCCTCGAGGTTCTCCGGCGCGTTGCCCGCGCCGACGGACTCGATGCGGTGGTCCGCCACGACGATGTGCCCCGAGGCGTACTCGGTGTCGTGGGCGTCGACGGTGGCGATCGAACAGTTCTGGATGATGATGCGCTGGATGGTCCGTGGATCCGCCGAAGCTGCCATGCTGCTTCCCTCTTCTGTCTCTGGCGATGTGGGCACGGCAGGGCCCTAGGAGGATTTGAGTGCCACAGCGTTACGGCTGTGGGTGCCGAGATGATGGAAGAACAGATTGAGCAGGACCGCGACGAGCGCTCCCGCACTGATCCCGGAGCCGGGCACGGTCTGCGCCCAGGACGGAGAACCGGCGTAGAAGGAGACCGGTTCCCGCCCGCAGCGGGGCGGGACCGGTTCAGCACCGCGTCAGAGGTTGGTCATGTCGACCGGGATCTTCGGCTCGACGCCGTCACGGAGCACCGTGGCCTCGATGAGGCCGTACGGCCGGTCGGCGGCGAAGTAGACCTCATCGTCGTTCTTGAGGCCGAAGGGCTCCAAGTCCACGAGGAAGTGGTGGTTGTTCGGCAGCGAGAAACGGATCTCGTCGATCTCGCTGCGGTTGTCTATGACGCGCGAACCCATCTGGTAAAGGGTCTGCTGGAGTGAGAGGGAGTACGTCTCCGCGAAGGCCTGGAGCATGTGCTTGCGCGTCTGCTCGTAGGAATTCTCCCAGTTCGGCATGCGCTGCTGGTCGTCGGCCCAGTTGTAACGCCACTTGGCGGAGACGTCGGTCGCGAGGATGCGGTCGTACGCCTCCTTCAGCGTCGTGTACTCGTCCTTGACGTAGCCCCAGAACTCGGAGTTGGTCGAGTTCATCACCGAGAGGTCCTTGAGACCGGAGATGACCTCCCACTTCTCGCCGTCGAAGGTGATCTGGGTGGTGCGCGTCTCCTGGCCCTTGCGGACGAAGGAGTGCTTGACCTCGTCGGCGCCGGTGAACCTCGCGTTGCCGTCGGAGGTCGCGATGCGCTCCCAGCCGTACTCCTCGATCCTGATCCGGGCCACTTCGATCGGCTCCTGCGAGGTCACGAAGTGCCGGGCGAGGTGGATACCGAACTGCTCGGCGGACTCGATGCCGTGTTCCTTGGCGAAGGCGAACACCGTGTTCTTGGTGGTGTCGGTCGGCAGGACGTTGGCGTTGGAGCCGGAGTAGTGGACGTCGTCCATGTCGCCGGAGAGGGCGACCGAGACGTTGAGGTCCTTGATGTGGTGGGTGTTGCCGTCCCGCGTGATCCTGACGACGCGGTTCTCTGCTTTGCCGTACTGGTTCTGGCCGAGAATCGTGGGCATGTTGTCTGCTAGCTCCCTCGGTAAACGGAGTAGCCGAACGGGTTGAGCAGCAGCGGTACGTGATAGTGCTCGCCCGGGGTGACGGCGAATGCGACCGCCACCTCCGGGAAGAACGCGCCGCTGTCCCTTACGCGGGGGGCGTCCTGCTGCGCCTCGGCTTGCTTCATCGCGGTGACGTACGACTCGGTGTCGAAGACGAGCCGTACATGGGTGGTTCCTTCCGGCAGGGCCGGCAGGTCTTTGCAGCGCCCGTCCGAGTCGGTCGCGGATCCGCCGAGCGTCACGTAGTCCGCACCGGCGCCGCCGCGTGCGGCGAGCGAGACGGTGACGGCTGCGGCGGGGCGGCCGATGCTGGTGTCCAGGATGTGGGTGGACACCGATGCGGTGGTGCCGGTGCTCAAGACCGTCACGCTCCTTGCTCTGAGGGGTCCCGTAGGAGGCGGTTCAGCCGAATGCGGTTGATCTTGCCCAGTTCGGTGCGCGCGATCTCACGCTCCCGCTCGGGCGAGTTGCCGATCCGGGACTTCACCGCGTCGCGCATCTGCTCACCGGTGGCTCCGGTGGCGCAGATCAGAAAGACGTGTCCGAACCGCTTCTGGTAGGCCAGGTCCAGTTCGAGCATCTCGGTCCTGAGCTCTTCGGACGCACCGGTCATCCCCCGCTGTTCGCGGGCGGAGGCCGGGTCACCGGGTTTCGGGCGGCCGATCGGCGGGTGGCCGGCCATCGCCTCGGCCAGGTCCTTCGCGGAGAGCTCTGCCAGAGCGGCGTCGCTCGCAGTGAACAGGGCGTCCATGGCGGCGTACGGCCGGTGGGCGAGGATGATCCTCCCCCACTCCGCACTGGCACACACCTCGTGCAGCGCGACGGTGGCCTCGTCGGCCGCCAGGATGTTGAACCGGGCGAGGCCCGGCGTGGAGCTCGAAGTCACGGGAGCCTCCGTGGCTGTTTCTCGCTGTGCGTTGTCGGGCTGCGGATAGCTAACGCCCTCCACAACACCACGTCAACAGTTTGTTGAAATTCCACGAACGGAGAATCCGCCACCCGGGTTCCCGGGCGACGGCATGAGGCCGCGATGCGCTCAGCTACTCACCCTTGGCCGCATCGTCCCGGTTCAGGTAGTTGTAGACCGTGAACCGGCTGACCCCGAGAGCGGCGGCCACGGTCTCCACACCATGGCGCACGGCGAAGGCGCCGCGCGCCTCGAGCGCGCGCACCACGCCCTGTTTGGCCTTACGGTCCAGATCGGCCAGTGGCATCCCGTGCCGCCGCTCCATCGCGGCCAGGATGTGGTCGAGCGACTCGGAGAGCTGCGGGAGGCGCACGGCTATGACGTCCGCCCCTTCCCAGGCGAGCACGACGTCGTCGGCCGCCGCCCGCTCCGGACTCAGCAGTTGGGCGCCCATGGCGTCGACGAGCGGCTTCACCGCGGCGACCAGTGGGTGATCGGCGGGGTCGGTCACGGGGTGTCCTCCCCGATCACGTTGAACTGGAGGGAGACCCGGGTGGCACCCGAGGCCAGGGCCTTGCGCAACAAGGAGTCCACCGCGGCGAGAATCTGGTCGGCGCCCCCTTCGGCCGTGTTACCGAAGGGGCCCACGTCGACCGCGTCCAGGTCAGCGGTCTGGATGACCTCGCGGGCCTGCACCGCGTGGGCAGGTGCCTCCTCGAGATCGAAGGGCTCGGTGGTGAATTCCACCCTCAAGCGCACGGTGCCTCCCTCATGTCCCGCCGCGTCCCTCGGCTCGCACGGCTCGTCCCGACCCTATGGCAAGCCGCCCCGCCTCACGGTCCGGCCTGGACGTCCCCCCGGGTGGACGACGTGATCGGGTCGCCGGGCGCGAAGTCGCCGGGCGGGATCCCGGGATGGTGCCCTTCCCGGACGGGCCCGGCGCCGGCCGCTCCGGTGGTGGCGGCCGGTCCGAGCGCGAGCCGGGAGACGATCCGGTAGCGGTCACCCCGGTAGAGCGAGTGGACGTACTCGACGGGCACCCCGGCGGTGTCCGAGGTCAGGCGCTCGAAGAGCAGCGCCGGGGAGAGCTCGGGTACCTCCAGGAGCTGGGCCTCCGCCCGGGTGACGACGGTGGGCTCGATGGCCTGGACCGCCTCGTGGACATGCACCCCGTGGGTGCGCCGCAGGTGTCCGTAGAGATCGCCGGCCTCCAGCTCCTGCGCAGACAGGCCGGGGACGAGCGCCGCCCGCATGTACAGGTGCTCGATCGCCATCGGGGAGCCGTCGACCAGGCGCAGCCGTGCGACGTACGCGATCTCCTCGGCGGGCGACATCCGCAGCTTACGGCCGACCCGGGCGCCGGCCTGGAGCGTGGTGAACTCCAGCAGCCTGCTCGACCAGGCCCCGGCCGCCTGCGGCACGCTCAGCGCGAGGTCGGCGGAGACGAGCTCCTGGGTGATCTTCTCCGGTGCGACAAACATTCCGCGCCCGTGCTCGCGGACCAGCAACCCGGCTGCCACCAGCTCGTCGGCAGCGGCGCGCACAGTGGGCCGGGACACTCCGAGCAGAGCACAGAGGGCCCGCTCGGACGGGATGGCGTCCCCGGGGCTGCGGCTCTCGATCAGTTCGAGGACCGCGTCGCGTGCCCGTTCCCGTTTGAGCACCGTCCCCGGCACGTCGGCTTTCACGCACACCCCCTCCGGCGAACCACTCCCTATTACCAGTTGACCGCCCGAAGGCCACTGGTAATGGGAGAAGTGTAGCTGTCTCCGCCGGGATGAGCAGAGTCTGCAGTTCGCCGACAGACCACCAATCCCCCTTGATACGGCGGGGGTTGACGTTCTCATTGGTCTATGCCACCTTCATCCACCATCAAGAGGTGAACTGTCCGGTGCACTCCACTGGTCAGATGGTCAGGTCTCTGCCCCCAGTGAGGTGAACCGTGGAATGCCACTCGCGCCAGGTGGTGGCCGCGCACCCCCGCACCACCTGCCGCGACCACACCCGGTCCGCGGATCCGGACGAACCCCCCGCGTTCGGCACGCGGGCGCAGTTGCGGACCGAGTCCGTGACCACAGGCACAGCGCGCCCCCTCGGTAGTCACCCCCCACCGTTCCGGAGAGGAACATCGCCATGAGGACTTTCAGCAGGAGCCGTATCGGCGCGGCGGCGGCCGCCGCCGTCACCCTGGCCCTGGGCTGCACCGCCCTCGCCGCCCTGCCCACGACCGCCGGCGCAGCGCCCGCCGGCGGACCCCTCGCCCAGTACCGCACCGGCGGGCCCGGGGTGTCGGCCGACGGGCCCGCCCTGTTCGACGACTTCAACTACACCGGCCATGCGGACCCGGAGATCTCGGCGAACGGCTGGAGCGTCCGCTCCAACTCGGGCGGGCCCGGCGTGCCGGGCGCCGTCTGGGCTCCGGAGAACGTCACCTTCGCCGACCAGAGCGGCAATTCGGTGATGAACCTGGAGACGTCGACCGCGGGTACCGGTGCCTCGACGGTGCAGACGGAGATCCTCACGCGGTCCATGAAGTTCCGCAACGGCACCTACGCGGCGCGGGTCAAGTTCAGCGACGCCCCGAGGTCGGGGCCGGACGGCGACCGCCTCGTCCAGGCCTTCTTCACCATCAACGACCTGAAGGCACCGATGGCGGACGACTACGCGGAGTACGACTTCGAGTACCTGCCCAACGGCGGCTGGGGCGAGCCGGCCAACATCCTCTACACCACCTCGTGGGAGACCTTCCGGCCCGATCCCTGGGAAGCCGTCAACCAGCACAGCGAGACACGGCAGAGCTACGCGGGCTGGCACGACCTGGTGGTGACCATCGACGACAGCGCCATCACGTACTACGTCGACGGGCAGCTCTTCGGCACGCACGGGGCGGCGTACCTCCCGGAGCGGCCGATGTCGATCAACTTCAACCAGTGGCTGATCGATCTGGCCGGCCAGAGCAGCACCACACCCCGCTCTTACGACCAGCAGGTGGACTACGTGCTGCACGTGAAGGACCAGATACTCTCCCCCGCGCGGGTGTCGGCACTGGTGAGCGGATACCGGGCCGCGGGCACGACGTTCGAGGACACGGTGCCGTCCGTCTGACCAGGCGAATGTGAGCGGGAGCGGGGTGGAGGCGCGAGAGGCCTCCACCCCGCTCCCGTGTGCCCGGAATTCTGGTTCCCTCTTGACAGCCTCACCACGCGCCAGGCAACCTTCCGTTAAGCAGAAAATAACTTCCGCAATACGGAAGGAGTGCATGATGGGCTACTCGGACCAGCGCTTCGATGTGAACCTCTCGATCCTCTTCACCGAACTCCCGCTCCTGGAGCGCCCGGCGGCGGCCGCCGCCAGGGGTTTCACCGCGGTCGAGCTCTGGTGGCCCTGGATCGAGACCCCCACCCCCGCGCAGGCCGAGCTCGACGCCCTGAAGAAGGCGCTCGACGACGCGGGCACCCAACTGGTGGGGCTGAACTTCTACGCGGGCCGGCTCCCCGGCCCCGACCGCGGGGCACTCTCGCTGCCCGGCGAGGAGTCGGACCGCTTCCGCGCCAACATCGACGTGGCGGCCGATTTCGCGGCCTCGGCCGGCTGCAAGGCGCTCAACGCGCTCTACGGCAACCGCGTCGAGGGCGTGGACCCGGCCGTCCAGGACGAACTCGCCTTGGAGAACCTCGTCCTGGCCGCCCGTGCGGCCCACCGGATCGGGGCCGCCCTCCTGGTCGAGACCCTCAACGACACGGAGTCGCCGCTGTACCCGCTGGTCAGCGCACCGGCGGGCATCGAGGTCGTCGATCGTGTCAACGAGGCGACGGGACTGGGCAACGCCACCTTCCTGCTGGACCTCTACCACCTGGCGATGAACGGCGAGGACCTCAGCCAGGTGATCAAGACGTACGCCGCGAAGACCGGCCACGTCCAGATCGCCGACAAGCCGGGGCGCGGCGCGCCCGGCACCGGCTCGCTCCCGCTGGAGCGTCTCCTCGACGAGCTGACCGAGGCCGGTTACGCCGGCTGGGTCGGCCTGGAGTACAAGCCCGGCGACCGGCCGAGCGCCGAGTCCTTCGCATGGCTCCCCGCCGAGCACCGGCCGGCCCGCTGAGACCCGCCCCCTCGCACCCACGCTCACCGGAAGGCACCTCATGAGCAGCAACCTCCCCAAGGTCGCCTGGATCGGACTCGGCATCATGGGCTCCCCCATGTCCGAGAACCTGGTCGAGGCCGGTTACCAGGTGACCGGTTACACCCTGGAGCAGGACAAGATCGACCGGCTCGTCGCGGCGGGAGGCAAGGGGGCCGCCTCGATCGCGGAGGCGGTGCGCGACGCCGACGTCGTCATCACGATGGTCCCCGCGTCCCCGCAGGTCGAGGCCATCGCGTACGGCCCCGACGGCATCCTGGAGAACGCCAGGCAGGGCGCCCTGCTGATCGACATGTCCTCGATCACGCCGCAGACCTCCGTGGACCTGGCGAAGCGCGCGAAGGACAAGGGCATCCGCGTACTGGACGCCCCCGTCTCCGGCGGTGAAGCCGGTGCGATCGAAGCCGTCCTGTCCATCATGGTCGGTGGCGAGCAGACCGACTTCGTCGCCGCGCAGCCGCTGCTCGACGCGCTCGGCAGGACGATCGTGCTGTGCGGCCCCCACGGCTCCGGCCAGACGGTGAAGGCGGCCAACCAGCTGATCGTCGCGGTCAACATCCAGGCCTGCGCCGAGGCCGTCGTCTTCCTGGAGAAGTCCGGGGTCGACCTGGCCGCCGCACTCGACGTGCTGAACGGCGGGCTCGCCGGCTCGACGGTCCTCACCCGCAAGAAGGACAACTTCCTCAAGCGGGACTTCGCTCCGGGCTTCCGGATCGACCTGCACCACAAGGACATGGGCATTGTCACGGACGCCGCCCGCAACGTCGGCGCGGCACTGCCCGTCGGCGGGGTCGTGGCCCAGCTGGTGGCCTCCCTGCGCGCACAGGGCGACGGCGGCCTGGACCACTCGGCGCTGCTGCGCTCGGTCGAGCGGCTCTCCGGCTCCCAGGTCTGACACCCCACGCCCTTCCCCGGGCCCCGAACTCCGGGTCGCGGTGGCGCTGACACCTGTCCTGTCGCGCCCAGGCGCTGCCGCGACCCGGAATCCAATTCTCCAGATACGAACGGCGCAGGGGTGGGGGGGGCGGGCGGGGGGGGGGGGCCCCCCCCACCCCCCGGCGAGGGACCCGGGGGGCGGGCGGGGGGCGGGCGCCCACCCGGGGTGGA
>NZ_JBSFUO010000056.1:0-12604 GCF_053591835.1 Streptomyces sp. NPDC002911
AACGCGCCGGGTCTCCACCATGCCCACCGCCCGATACCGCCTCGATCGACCTCTCAGCGTCACCTCGCCCACCGCAAGCGAAACGGCGAGGCTAGCCACCGACCGTGTGGAAGGAACAGCATGTCCCAGCCACCGCCCACCTCAGCATTCGCGCCGACACCCGACCCGCTCACCCCCGACCGGGACATCACGCACCAGCACTTCCAGGCCGGCGACACCGTCGTCGTCCTCAAGGGCGTAGCCGGCGGTGAACTGTGGGGCGACTCCATGCGCGTCGTCGCCCCTTCCTGGCACACCCCGACCGACGAAGACGGATGGCGACTGCGCGACGCAACCGGCGGAGCCCAGACCTACGTCACCGCCCACCCTCGCTACCTTGTGCACCTCTCACGCCGCTGCCCCGACTGCCTGATCTACCTGCGCGCCATGGAGGAGGCGCTCCTGCCGCGGTACGCCGACCGCAACGAGCTGATCGACTGCGGCTGGTACACCATCACCGCCCTCGGCCAGCTCGTGCACATCGCGGACGTCCGGGGCGGCCGATGACTTCCCCCACGCGCCGCCCCGGTCGTCCCGACACGCTCCACAAGGCCAGGGCCCGAGCCGCCGCGAATCCGGTCGATTCTTCCTGGCCGCTGCGCCTGCCCGAAGACCTCCACGGCATCCGGGCCGACTGGAAGGAGCCCGCCGTGGTGTGCGCGGATGCCGCCTGGGCGGCACGCGCGGCCGGAGTTTGACACCGCCCCGTATCAGGTCAGTTACCTGCCTCTTGGCTCTTCCGTCTCCCATGTCGGCGAGCGCACTCACGAGGCCAGCACCACCGAAGAGGCTGCGGAAGCCCTGATCGAGCTGACGGCCGCCCACGACGGGATCCTCGCTGCGTTGGGTGGAATCTTCACCGCCACCGCCGACTTCCACGACGGGCCGGCCAGGCAGCCGACCCTCACATCGCGCGGCGGCTGCCCTACCTCGCCAACGAGCATCTGCGCGTCATCCGCACCGACCTCTCCGGCACCCGCAACGCGCTCGCCGGCCGGCACGAACCACACCCTGGCCGCAGCATCTGCGCCGGAGAAGTCCCCGCCGCAGAACGCAAGTGCTCCGCCGTGTGCGCCTGCCTGCCCTCGCCGCGTGCGCTACCGGCTCCGCCGCCCCCGGTGGCCGCCGGACTGCGCCGCTGACTCCCACCTCGCCCAAGGACACCATGCACGACCACGAAAACTCCGAGCGCCTCGCCTCCTACGCCGACGTCCTCGCTGGCGAACTCCCCGACACCTGGATCAGCTCCCCCGTCCCGGCCGACGCGAACAACAACCTCGCCGATCGAATCTGGGACCTGGACTTGGTCGCAGACCTTCTCGCCGAACACCCCCTCCAGCAGGCCGCCGTCCTGAGCCGCCCGGACGGCGCCCAGCTCGTCGTCCTCGACCGGCATGACGAGCGCAACGGGTTCCTCATCGCCGCAGTCGCCCCCGCGTCCTGCCCGACGAGGCGTACCGCGCCGTGCCCGAACCCAACGGCATCGCCTTGACTGACGACCCGTTCCTGAGCGCCGAGCAGGTTGCCGGCGACCTGCTCCCCCGCTACGACACCGCGCTCGCCCAGGTGCGGCACAACGCCTTGGGTGGCATCCAGCCCTCCCAGGCCGACCGGGTCGTCCTGACCTGGCAGCCGGACGGCAGCGTCGCCACCGCACCGGTCGACGGCCGGGCCGGAGCGGTCCCCATCTCCAACGGCTTCGTCCAGGACCCGCAGAGCGGCATCTACAGCCTCAACAGCGACGATACGCAGGCGCAGGCTCGTGCCCTGCGTGAGATCGGCCCGCAGCTGGAGGCGATAGGTATCGGGACCGCCCTTCAGCATCCCGCAGGCCGGGCCGCACCCACGTCCGCCCCGGCCGCCGTGCCGCCAGTGCCCGCAGGAACCCGCGTGCCGGCGGCCCGAGGGCGATGAAGCAGGCAGACAGAGCCTGACTTCCGAGTGCGGGAGTACGTCACCATCACCAAGGATCCGCGCACCGACCTGGTCCTCGCCATCGGCGGCACCGACAAGGCGGCCGACATCCTCCAGCGAACCGACGGGTTCCTCTCCGCTGCCGCAGGGGCTTATGACGGCTTTCCCCACGGCCTGCCCATCGAGCAGCAGCAGCTGAGGGCGACCACCGCCTCGCACTCCCTGCGGGCCGCTGGTCACAGCGTCCACCTCGATCCCGCGCTGAACACGCTGTCCACCCCGAACGGCGAACGCGATGCGGCCCTGCGCTACCTCGCCCAGCTCGGCGAGCGGGTCGCCGCCGCTGAGAGCGGCAGCGAGGTGGCCGGGGGTGCTGACGAGATCGTCGCGCCGGTCACCGGGCTGCTGCCCCTCACCAGGGAAGTTGTCGTCCATGCACGTGATCCTCCACGCCCACAACCACGCCGCCCTCACTGCACAAACGGCGGCCTCCACACCGCCGAGTCCCACCCGGCCCCCGGCCTCCCGCCGCCGCTGAACCCGGCGCCAGCTCCCTCTCGCGCCGGCCCGCCGCGAAACCCGTAAACCCGGATGGCCCCGGCACGCGCCGGGGCCACCCCGCCCCGCTCGATTCCCGGAGAAACCCGTAGCCCGAACGCCCCCGCCCATCAGCCACCGGCTCAAGCCCCGCCTCGCAACCGCTCTGTTCCGCCGCTACCTGCGCGCCTGCATCCTGGCCGGCTCCGACCGTGCCTCTCCCCTGGCCGGTGCTCGCCCAGAGGCCGTCCTCGCCGAGACGCAGCGCGTCGGACAGCGCCACCACCACTGACCGTCCACCGACCCGGAGGAGCATGTCCCACCCCGCCCCCTGCCCGGTAGAACTGGCCGACGACATCACCCGCCGGCTCGGCCAGCTCGCCGACCACCTTTCTCAGCTTCCCCCGCCCCAGGCCGCACGGGTCATCGCCCGCATTCTCGATCCGGATGCCGGAGTGCTCGGCGGCATGACCCACCTCGTCATCACCGGCGGTGTGTTCGCCAAGGATCAGGCCGAACGCGGTCTCTTGCCCCCGGAGGTGTGGCTCGCTCTGGGCCGCGCCTCGAACGAACTGCACGACATCGCCCTCGACCTGGACGAACACCAAGACACCTTGCGGCAGGTCGGCGCCCAGCCCTCCACTACTGCGGCTAAGCCTCCGGCCCCCGCACCGCTCGTGGTCCGGCGGCGCCGGTGAAGAAGAGGAAGCAGTGGTCCGGCGGCGCCGGTGAAGAAGAGGAAGCAGTGGTCCGGCTGGGGTCCGGGTGAGCAGGCCGAGCAGCATTACCTGGTCCAGCCCCGGGCCCTGGCCGGCGGCGGGGACGTCCGGCACGTCTCGGAGTTCCTGCGCGCTTCGGGGTGGCGGGACAAGTCCAAGACAGGCGGCCCTCTGCACATGGAGAGCCCGGACCGCACCCTTCGTGTCGCCTACGACCCTTACGTCCTGCCCGGGGGGTGGACCATCCACGGCAGGGCGGACGGGGCGAACGGGGAGTGGGCAGCTCACCTGGGCCGGCAGACGCCGGTGGAGATCGTCGCTGGTCTGACCGACGCGCTCACCCGTCCCCGCTCCGCGCACGCCCCCAACATCTGGGCGCATTTGAAGGAGCAGGAGTGGGACATGGGTTTCCAGGGCGAGCACTACATGGCCACCAGCCCTGACGGCACCGCGTGGATGCAGTACCACCACAGCCCCGACGGCTCGGCAATGTGGTGGACCGGGGCGAAGGACCAGCAGGGCAACGGCTGGACTGCCACCTTCACGCCGAACACGCCGATGCACCTGGTGCAAGCCTTCTCGGCCGAACTCGCCGGGCCCGATCCCGTGATGCGCCCGCGCGGACGCGTCCCCATGAGCGCGCAGATCCGTACCTGGTCGGTCTCCGTCAAGCCCTCCCAGCTAAGTGCGTGGCAGCAGGCCCGAATCACAGCCGCCCGCGCCGCCACCTGGGCCCGCAACAGCGCGCAGAGCACCCGGCCCCAAACCAAAACCCGTCCGTACACCTCGGCCGGCGGCGCCCGGACCCGCCGCTGACCCGCCTCCCCGTTCGAAGGAGCCCGATGCCCGCACCCACCCCGGACACCATCCGCACCCTGACCGAAACGCTCGCCGACCTTACCGACTACCTGCGCGATGACCCCGACCTCGAGGAAGCCCTCGCGCTCGTCGAGCCGCTTCTCGACGAGTACACCGGCATCCCCGTCCAGCTCGCCGACGTCTTGCGCGCCCTGGCCCGCACGGTACAGACCCGCCCCGACGACTCGCGCACCGCCGAGACCGCCCTCCTCGTGGCAGAGTTGCGGACCGCCGCCTTGGAGCAGTCCGACCGGCACACCCTCCACTACATCGTCGATGACCTGCGCTCCCTGAACGAGGCGTACGACAGAGAGCAGGGGTGCAGCTGGTGCCGGTGAGTGAGCGGCAGCTCGCCGCCTTCGCCCACAGGCACGCCACCCAGATTCCGTTCGACACCAGCCCCGTCACCTGGCCGGCCCCGGGGACGCCCGCCACGTCACCCACGGCCTCGCCGCCGCAGGATGGAACTGCACGACCGACCCGCTCAGCTCCGAGATCGTGCTGCGCAGCCCGGACCACCGCTACAGCATGCAGTTCGACCCGCAGTCCGCCACCTCCGCATGGTGGCGGCTGCAGGCCGAACCCACCGGCGCCGAGCGGGGCTGGTACGCAGAGTTCGGCGAACTCGTCCCCGCCGAAATCCTGGGCCGTCTCACCGACGCACTCATCGCCGCGACACCCACCGAGCACGCCGACCCGTTCCAGGCTTTGGAGTCGGCGGGATGGGCTCTCGAATCAGAGACCACAGCCCACTCCCCCGACGGAATGTGCCACGTACACCGGCCAACGGACGAAGGCGTATGGAGGTCGTCCTGGCGCGTCGAGACCTGCCAGCCCGGGTTCGAAACGCCGATGGGGCCCCGAATCTGGCACGCCTTCGTCGACGAGTCAATGCCCGAACACCTCGTCTGCGCCTTCGCCGCCGCGCTCGCCGACCCCGCCCCGCTCCAGCGCGCCAGGTACGACCGGACCGCCCACTACAGCGCCGTACAGAGCCGGAGCCGGCTCTCGCCCGAGGACGTCGTCGCAGCCCACAGCACCCGGCTCGACGCCATCCGAGCACAGGCCCGCGCCGCCCGCCGACAGCAGCGGACCCAGCCCGCAGTCACCCCAGCCACGGCCCGTGCCGTCCGCCCGGCCGTTCGCCGCTGATCCCGACAGGACCCTCACCATCTCCGCCGACCACACCGCACACCGCAAGCTCCTCCGTCACCTCGACCGCTACCTGAGCGACAGCGAGAAGATCCTCGACGCGTGGGACGTCTACTCCGACGAACACACCGACCTCGACGGCTGGCCCCACGACGACCACGCCTACGGCATGCGCGCCAGCCAGCGCGACGCCGACACCGCCGAAGCGTTCGAGGACCTCCGCGACGGCGCCCGCCACCTGCTGGCCACAGCCGAAGTGCAGCTCGGAAATCTCCCCGCCACCGCGGTGCAGAACCGCTGGGTCTACCAACTGGGCGTCCTGCAGACCGCACTCGACCGGCTCGACGAACTGCACGAGCAGTGGCTGGCAACCCGCGACAGCCTCCCCGCCAACGCCAAGCCCGGAACCCCTGTCTTCGATGACGCACTCGCCGAGCACCACGCCGAATCGTGGAGCTACCTCGACGACTGGGCCTGTCACGGCCAGGCCCTGCGCGAGATCAATATCACCGCCCGGCACACCCCCTCACCCCTGGCCCCGCCCCCGACCACGGTCCCCGCACCTGGCCGGCGGACCCCCGTGCGGAGGTGAACGTGTCCCCGAGTCCCGAGACCGTCGAGGTCGACTTCATCAGCCCGCGCCACCTCGCCGGCGGCGGCGACCCCGCCTGGATCACCGTTGCCCTCCACCGGGCATGCGGCTGGAGCCACGGTCACGACCCCCTGATGCCTCGCGTTCTTCTCTCCAGCCCCGACCAGAAGGCCCTCCTGCGCCTGGAGCTCGACCCCGTCGACCAGTGGTGGATCCTGCACCACGTCGCAGAGCCGGACAGGCCCGCCTGGTACGCGAGCTTCGGCGCCGATACGCCCGTCGAACTCATCGCCGCCGCTACCGACGCCCTCACCGACCCGGCCACGCCGAGGGACGTGTCGTCCGATCCGTACGAGCCCCTTCGGTAGATCGGCTGGTCGCCCACCTCCGCAGACAACGGCCTCGCGTCGCCCGACGGCACCGCGTACCTCCAGCGGCTGGGCAGCGCGGAGGACCCGGGTGCCTGGTTCGTCACCGCTACCCTCGCCCCGAACCGGCCGGTGTGGCAGGCCCGCTTCGGTGAGCACACCCCCACCCGACTGGTCGCCGCGTTCACCGCTGCACTCGCCGACCCGAAGCCAGTGGCGCGCACCGGCAGCTTGCGCAGTCTCCCGACCCGCGACCCGCAGATCATCACTCGTAGGACCACGGACGTGCACGCCGAACTTCTCGCCGGGGCACTGGAAGAACGCGTCCGCTTCCTCGCCGCCCGTCATCCCGCACCGCCGACGAGCCCGGTCTCCTCGCAGCAGCCACCGCCAAGGAACCGCCGCAGCCGCTGATCCCCCGTCCCCGTCCGGAAGCACGTAGCCCTTGCCCCCCTCCTCCTCCAACAGCAGCACCGACGGATATGACCTTGTTCTGCGCCTCCTCCTCGGCGTGCTCGCTGTGGTTGTCCCCCTGTCCCACCTTGCCTGGCTGACGGGCAACCTCACCGCCTACCTCAACGGCACAGGCTGGGCCCCCTACCAGCCGATCAACTCAGTGCTCCACCCCGAACAGGTCTGGCCCCACATTGGAGAGAGGTCCCTGCTGATCGGGGCCCGCATCGTCCCCGTACTCCTGTTCCTGGCCCTTGGAACGGCGGGGGGTGTCCTGTGGGTCCGGCACAAGAATCGAGGCGGCGGCCGGAAGAAGGTCACCGACATGGCCGAGGCCCGGGACATCGAGCCGCTGATGGCCAAGGCGATCACCGCCAAGGCCCGCTCCCTGCGCCCGAGCCTGAAGGACGCCAAACACATCGCCGCGAAGGACACCGGCATCCTCCTCGGCAACCTCCAAGGCAGCCGCCACGAGGTGCGGATGGGATTCGAGGACGTCGCCGTCGCGATCATGGCCCCCAGATCCGGCAAGACCACCTCGCTCGCCATCCCCTCCATGCTCAACGCACCCGGCCCGGTCCTCCTCACCTCGAACAAGGCCGCCGGAGACGCCTTCACCACCGCTCACGAGGCCCGGGTGGCGGCAGGGACGGTGTGGACCATGGACCCGCAGCAGATCGCACACGCTGCCCGCGAGATGTGGTGGAACCCCCTCGCCAGCGCGAAGACCCTCGACGGCGCCGGGCGTCTGGCTGGCCACTTCCTGGCCGCCTCGGTGGACGCCTCCCAGCAGGGTGACTTCTGGTCGAAGGCCGGCAGCAACATCCTGTCCCAGCTGCTCCTGGCCGCGGCGCTCGGCGAGCGGCCGATCACCGACATCATGCAGTGGCTCGCCTTCCCCGCCGACCGCACCCCGCTCGACATCCTCCGCGACCACGACTTCGCCGCCGTCGCCGCCCAGCTCAAGGGCACCGTCGAAGGACCACCGGAAACGCGCGACGGCATCTACGAGACAGCCCGCCAGTACGCCGCCGCCCTGCTCAACGCCGAGATCGCCGCGTGGGTGACACCCCAGAAGGACGTCCCCGAGTTCCGGCCCGCCGACTTCGTCACCTCCACCGACACCCTGTTCCTGCTGAGCAAGGACGGCGGCGGCGGGGCCTCGGCACTGATCGCAGCATGCGCGGACTCGGTGATGCGCTCCGCCACCGCCCAGGCCGAACGCGCCGGAGGACGCCTCGACCCACCGATGCTCGCGATCCTCGACGAGGCCGCCAACGTCTGCAAGATCTCGGACCTTCCGGACCTGTACTCCCACCTCGGCAGTCGCGGCATCATCCCCATCACGATCCTCCAGAGCTACCGCCAAGGCCAGAAGGTCTGGGGTGACGCCGGCATGGACGCCATGTGGAGCGCCTCGACGGTCAAGGTCATCGGTTCGGGTATCGATGACCCCGACTTCGCCGACAAACTCAGCCGTCTGATCGGCGACCACGACGTCGAGACAACCTCGACCTCGCACTCCGAGTCCGGCAAGTCGACCTCGGTGTCGATGCGGCAGAAACGGATCCTGCCCGCCGACGCGATCCGCGCCCTGCCCAAGGGCACCGCGCTCTGCTTCGCCACCGGCATGCGCGCCGCCATGCTCGACCTGCGCCCCTGGTACCGGGAGCCCGGAGCGGAAGAACTGTCCGCAGCCTCCGCCCGCGCGTCAAAGGCGATCACCGACCGCGCCATCGCGAAACACGCACCCACACAGGCCGACTTCGGGAAAGCCTCGTGAGCCGCATCCGCCTGCACCCGGTGCCGGTCCACTCCCGTGAGACGGAGGACTGCGCGCGCCAGGTAACTAAACGCCAGCCGCCTGCCTCGGGCCAGATAACACACCCCTCCCGGCCACGTCGCCCGCTTCCTGTAAGCCCCTGAGCAAACGACTCGCCCTAACCGCCTGCGGGACGGACTGGACGAACGCGAATCACACTCCTGGAGATGACCTGCACCTCTACGAACCCACCGACCTCGATGACATGTCCCCGCGCCACGCAGTTGAGGCCGTAGCTGCGGACATACGCGATCACCCCATCACCGTGGACGGCACCGGCCTGTTCAACGCCACGCGGCACATCGGCCTGCTGTGCCACCTCACCTCGCGCATGACCGCCGACGCCGAGTACCAACTCGCCCCGGACATCGCCGGCCACCCGCCCACATCCTCGGTAGGACCGCCGGCCACCTCGGACGGGCCATCGCCCACTACACACACGCCCTCACCCCACTCATCACCCTCACCACCACGGGGCAGCACACGCTCCAGCACAAGCTCGACTCGCTCGACCACCACAGCCGCCTGCTGGCCCATCTCGACGACGCCGGACGGGCCCTGACCGCGGCTCGCACCGCACTGGAGGCACCGCAGTCTCCCGCTGCTCCCAGCGCACCCGCTCCGGCACCCTCCGCACCGCTCGAACCCGCTGCCCGGCGCCGCGCATGACGACACCGCCCGTCGAGGGCCTTCTGTTTGAGGTCCCCGCTCCGCCGACGTCGGTCGAACGGTTGCTGCTGCTCGCGGACCAGTACACCCGCCACAACGACATGCTCGACCTTCATCTCCATACCAGCACGTATTACGAGCCCGACGCCCACATCGCCTCGGCACGGCGACTCGCATCAGCAACCCGCACCGCCCTTCAGGCGCTCACCAACGAGCGGCTCTATGAGAGTCCCGAGGTGGCCGACGCGACGGTCCGCCTCCAGCAGCTCGCCTTCCTGAGCACCGCCTGCACAGACCAGCCTCTGCCGATGGCCCGCGCGTTGACCGCACTGGCTGCTGGCCCCGTACCTCGGCAAGACCCTCCGCCCCGACGACTTCACCCTGGCCGCTTAGATGCCCCATTCCACCGACCCGTACGAGGACGACCTGGACGACCTGCCCTCTCCGCGGCCCGTCCACTACGCCGAGCAGTCCCTGCTCGGGGCGCTCCTCCTGGATCCCCACCGGCTTCCCGACGTCCGCAGCCTGGGAGCAGAGCAGTTCAGCAATCACGCCCACGGCGCCCTTTTCCAGGCCATGCGCACGGTGCCGCTGCCCGATCCGGAGGCCCACCGCTGCGATCCCGCCTGGCTCAACTCCGTCCTCGACGCGGCCCGCCCCCATGCCCCCGGGCTGACGGCCGCCTACCTCCACACCCTCGTCCAGGTCTGCCCGTGGCCCCAGCACGCGCCGACGTACGCCCGGATGATCCAGTCCGATCACGCCCGGCGCACGCTGCTCATGCACGCCCAGCGCCTCGCCCAGACCTCGGTGGACGCCACCCTGCCCCACCGGGCCGCCGCCACCCTGGCCCAGGCCGACGCCCTCGCACAGTTCCTGGACACGCTCGCCGGACAGTTCGCCCCGCACCCCGGCTCCCTGCCACGCACCGTCCTGCCGGATCAGCCCACGGCACGCAGCAGCGAGGAAGCCCTCGACGAGGAAAGACTCCTCCTCGCCAGCGTCACCGCGCATCCGACAGCTCTGAAGGACATGCGCTGGCTCCAGCCCGACGATTTCACGCAGTCCCTGCACGCAACCCTGTGGCAGTGCCTCACCTCGCTGGTCCACCGTGCAGAGCCCGTGGACCCGGTCACCGTGCTCTGGGAAGCCCAGCACCGCGGACTCCTCGCGGCCGGTGACCTCGGCGCCGGTGACCTGATGGCCCTGGTCTCCACACCCGTCGGGTCAGCCGAGTACTGGGGTGAACGCATCCTTCAACGCGCCCTGCTGACAAGCGCGTGCGACGTCGCCACGCGGATCGCCGCCTACGCCGAAGACCCAGCCAACACGACGCACCAACTGATCACCGGCAGCCGCCGTGCCCTGGCCGACCTCACCGCCCTACGCACCCGCTGGCAGCGCAGTACCGCCCCCACACCACCGACGACTCCTCGTGCCCCGCGCAGCCCGGCCGTCTCCCGCGCCGGTCCGCCGCCCCGCGCCACCACAGCACGAGCACTCCGATGACCCCCGCTCCGCCCGGCCCGCTCCGGCCGGAGCCGCGAAACGAGGCCAGATTGCCGCACCCCGAAACCGCCCCTCGCATCCGCCTCGACCTGTACCAGGAGCGCTCCAGCACCGTCACCGCCACCATCACGGGCGCCCCCACCCGCACGATCCACGCCCTTCTCGCCATCCACGGCTTCGAGCCGTTGGCGAACAGACGATGGTCATGGCTCGCATCGACCGCGAGGAACCGCACTACGCCGAGCAAGCCGCGCTCGCCCTGCGAGCCGAGAACCTCCCCGTGGACATCACCCCCGGGCTGCGCGACGAGATCGACACCGAATGGACCTGGGCCAACTACCCCATGCCCTGGTGCTCGCGCGAGGAGATCCGCGAGGTTTCCAACGATGCCCAGAAGATCTACGACGACATCCGGCACGGGCGCCTGATCATCCACGCCCACGCCCACGACGGCTGGACCACCGTCGCCGTCGGCACCTACCTCCACGGCCCGAGCATCCACCTCCACGGGGAAAACCACCTGCGCACCGAATCGATGCGGTACGACGACCCCGTTGAAGCCATCACCGAGTTCGATCGCCTCTACGGCGACGCCGTACGCCCGGGTCCGGCGCCGGCCACCAGCACCGAACTCGAAGCTGAACGGGCTCGCACCTCGCTATCGGGTGCGGCCGATGCCCAGCCGACCCCGGCGACGACCAGGCTCGTAGACGCGCACGCTGCCGCAGCTGGCAACCACGAAGCACTCCTGAACGACTTTCTCGAGTCGCACGGAAAGTGGGAAAAGTGGCGGACCTGGTCGGACGAGACCACCCACGCGGTCCACGAATCTCTCGTCATGCGAGCCGAGTTCGCCCACGAAGCCAACCCTGACGATGTCCAGTGGAGGATCGCGGCGTACGAGAGCCCGGTCGGCGAGCGCCTGTGGCACGCCACCGCGACTGCCACGGTCCCGGTGGCCATCGTGCGGGCGCTGCTCGAAAGCCTCGACTCCGCGGACACGGTCGAGATTGCTGCAGGCAGCGTGGTCTCGGAGGCCAACGTCTGGGAGGCCACCCGCCCGTTGTTCGACGCCGACTGGGACCACAGCGTCGACGGTCGCTTCATCCGGTGGCAGGCACCAGGTGATCACTCGGGTGTTCAGTTCGATGCCTTCGCAGCAAACTTTCGGCAGTCCGACCTGCCGGTCTGGACGTTCTGGGGCGAGGGCAACGCCGACGCCCCTGGGTGGGCGCTGCACCTTTCGACGCACGCCGCCGTCTCCGTGCTGCAGGACGTCGCCGTCGAGGCTGCCGGTCGATACGCAGAGCCGTTCGCCCCCGCGCGGCGGCAGAGCAGCTTGCATAGCGCGTCACCCGTCCCGGCCCAGGGCGGCGTCGTTCATTCAGTCTGTCCGGTTTGATCACGTGATGCCGAGGGTGATCAGGGGGCGGGTGGCGTTGCGTGCGTGGTGGCGAAGGCCGGCGGCGATGCCGGGGTATCCGGCAAGGCGGAGGGCCCCGATGGCGAGGTTGCGCAGGCTGGCCATGGCCCGAGGGGCAGCCGCGGTCCGTACGCGGGAAGCGTCCTCGGTCCAAGCTGTGTCCCGAACGTGGTGGAGCTGGTTCTCGATGGCCCAGTGCCGGCGGACGCGGTGCGCGATGTCGGTGGCGTCTGCCTGCTCGGCCGTGAGATCGGTGACCGCGTAGACACGCTCGAGGGTGACCTTGCCGGTGGTGACGGTGCGGCGGCGCCGCACGATCTGTACGGCCTGCGCGGCGTGGGGGAAGTCCAGGTCGGCCACGGTGGCGGTCTTGACCCGGCGGATCTCGTCGCGGCCGTGCGAGGTGGCGCGGGTCTTGCCCAACAGCGGCACGTCCCGCCATGGCAGGCGTTTCAGGCGCTGGTGCAGCAGCGGCTGGTTCGCCTTGATCACAGCGATGTAGTGGGCCTTTTTGTCCTCCACGAGGAAGTGCGCGTGCGCGACCTGGGA
>NZ_JBSFUO010000057.1:0-12466 GCF_053591835.1 Streptomyces sp. NPDC002911
TCCGCCGGATACGGAGACTTCCGTCCCACCAGGACACCCTTCCTCGGATCTGCAAGATCCATTGTCAGCGTGTCCACACAACCGGGGTCGCCTCAGCCGGCGACGTCCCCGCCGAGCACATCGAGGGCATCGCACTGGTCGGCGAGCTCGGCTTTGACGGTGAGGTGCGCCTCCCGCACGGCATCCCCGGCACGCTCCGCGCCCTGGCCGCCTCCGCCGAGTGTGGGCCGAGGCCGACTTCCGCCGAGAAGCGGTCGGGCTGGCCTTCGCCGAGATCAACCGCCTCCGCCACAGGCAGGCGGCCGAGATCGCCAGGCGCAGGGTGGACGTCCTCGGCCTGGAAGCCCCCCCCGTACGAGATCGAGGAGACCACCGCGGTCACTCTCGTCATCACCCCGGAGGTCATCGCCCACCTCCGGCACGAGGAGCGGGTCGAGCCCGGCCAGCCGAAGCGGTACAGGGTGGTCGCTCCACACGGCACCGAGGAGTTCGTCATCACGGACGGCGACCAGGTGGGGGTGCTCCACATCCGGTGCGCCTGCAACCCGGACATCGCGACTCAGTTCGAGACCGAGGCTGACGTCCTCGCCTACACCCGTAAGGAGCTGAACGCGTGGTGGACGTGCGAGAAGTCGCCCAGTGCCCCGGCCGGCGGCGAGGACCAGGCCGCGACTGGCAGCCCCGACCCGGTCGCGGACGCCCTCTACGTCCGGTGCGAAGACGCCCACGGTGAAGCGAAGCGAGCCCGCGCGGCAGCCCTGACCGCCGCAGCCGCCTACGCCGCCCATCTCATCCGGAAGTACGTGCCCACAGCGGCGGTGCTCACGGTGGACGTCACCAACGGCACGCTCCGCGCCGTACTCGACGGCGAGCGCCGGACCCTCTGGTACGCGCCCGCCAGCCCGATCGGCCTCCACGACGGCGTGATCGAGGACGTCGAAGGCGTCATGCGAGACGTCCTGGAATTCGGTGCGCATGAGAGGGCCTTTGAACAGGCCGGGTGGCAGAACCCGGGCGCCTACGACGACACGTACGACCTGGCGCTCCCTGAGGTCCAGCAGTAGCCGCCAGACACCCTCAGTGGGGCCGTGACCGAACCCCGGTCACGGCCCCATCAGTGTCTCTAAGCCCTCCACTTGCTCTCGCTCACCACCCCCCCAAGGGTGTTGAACGAGGCGGCCACAGCCCCGATCGCAGGCCCCCAAGCCGAAGACCCACCACCACGCCCATAGGGAGGTGCCCTATGGTCGGAAGTGGGCACCTGGCATCCGCCCGCGAGGATCACACGGCGGGGATTCCCCTCCTAGCGATGATCCCGGCTGCCTTCTTCCTGATCTCGTCTTGCCGCGTGTCGTAGATCAGGTCGAGGGCGAGGTCGAGGACATCCAGATCGTGCAGGACATCCGAGATGCGCAGCACGTCGTCGTGGCTCCCCACGTTGCCGATGTACTTCCACGACAGCAGGAGTTGCGCGGTGTCGACGTGAGTCGGGACGCTCTTCGCCCATCGCTCGATGCGCGAGTGAAGGGTCCCCGCAGCCACGCCCTGTTCGTCCATCACCGCTTCCACTGCCGACCGCAGACGGTTGGCGGCGGAGCTGGGGTCCAACCAGAGCACCCGGGCGGCGGCGTCGACACGGCGGCCGACCGAGTCGGGGCAGTTGGAACGGCTGTCGATCAGCGGGAGGGCCGGCTGGAACAGAGTGGGGTGCAAGGCCTCGAAGTAGAACGGGGCGTGGTACTCGGAGTCGTCATAGCCCATGGTGACGCTGGTCGTCCCGAGGATCCGGACGACGTCGCCCCCGCTGTTGGTGCACTGGGCGAGACAGTGGAACGCGCCGGATATCCAGTCCATCTCATGGTTGGGATGTTCGTGGAGGGCCACGCTGGTCGCGTTCTCCTCCGTCACCAGCGACTCCACAATCGGCCGCACTGAGCGCCGGAGGCACGTGGGGCACGGGATGTCCGGCCACTTCGCGGGGTCTTCGGGGAGGCCCTCGGCTATCGCTCGCAGGTCCGTGATCAGGTGGCTCGGCATGCGCACAGGATGCCAGGCGCCACCTCTTCTCGTCCGGCGAGACTGCAACCCCGACCCGACCCGCGAACTGATCACACAGAGTGCGGAGCGTGTGCGGCTGCGGGCCAGCGGTTGTCCACGCGCGCCGGTATTGCAAGTGCAGCACACCCGCCCGCCCGAACGGGCGGGTCAAGCCCGCCCGGCCACTGGTCCACCCCGATCCGCCACGTCCGGGCCGGCGACTACGACAAGCCCTGGACCGCCTTGATCAGCAAGATGATCACGCCCGCCAGCGCGATGAGCAGCGTCAGCGTCGCCGCGAACGCCTTGGCGCCTCGACGGCACCGGTCCGCCCAGTGAGGAGCGGCAGGGTCGGGGAGGGCTGCGGCGACACCGCCGACTATCGCCGAGAGAAGCAGTCCGACGCTGCAGAGCAGTGCCACGAGGGCCCAATCGATCATGACCTACCCGATCCCGGGGGTGGCCGGTCGCCGCCCTGACGACTCGCCCGTCCCGCCGTGGGTCATAGTCTTACTACTCATAGGGGGTCTGTGTCTATCTCCACATAGGTTCAGAATAGTTCGATCTAGGGTAGAGCTATCTCCACCTAGCTATGTGGCAGTACGCTATGGGTATGGGTGAGCCGAGAATGACGATGGCGACAAGGGCCGTGCTGACCGCGCTGATCGCGAAGCCGGCGGACGAGCACTACGGACTTGAGATCAGCGACGCGGCCGGCCTCGCGCCCGGCTCCATCTACCCGATCCTGATCCGGCTGGAGCAGTGCGGATGGCTCGAAAGTCGTTGGGAGGACATCGACACGCACGAGGAGGGGCGCCCCAAGCGCCGGTACTACCGGCTCAGCCAGAAGGGTGCCCAGTCCGCAACTGCCGCTCTCGCCAAGGCGAGCGGGCGCAAGCGGCGCGGGGCTGCCTCTCTCCGCCCTGAAGGTGGTGTGGCGTGAGTGCAGGTGTGGAGGTTGTTGTTCTGCTGCTCGCTGGCGGCATCTCGGCTGCGTTGCTTGCTTTCGTGTGGGGGCTGGGACAGAAGCATGGAGGCCGCATTCGTGCGCGGAATACAGAAAGGCGCTTCGTCGCTCGGGACGACGCGGCCGCGCGTGAGCTTGAGGCGATGGTGATGGCCCAGCAGCGCCCGGTGGTCGATCCCTTCCCCGATAACCTGGAGGATTTGGTCGTACGTTATGCGTCCGACTTCGCCGCACTCATGGGGCGAATGCCCACGGCGGCAGAAGTGTTGGAGGAGATGACGACAACCGCGCGGTTCCCGAAGTCGTTGTCCATGAAGACGATCATTGCGATTATGGACGAGTCGACGCGAATGTTGGCGATTGTGGACGCTGTCAACCGGGAGGTGCTCTCGCTCAAGGTAGATCCCCAGCAGCGTGCCGCCGGGCGGAGAGTTGACCTTGCGCTCCGGTTGCTGCCGGCGAAGGAGCGCGAGCACTACCGGACCGAGTGGAGCGCCGAGATGGCCGCCATGAGCTCCACCGTTGCGGCCCAGTTCGCCGCCAACGTGCTGCGCCATGCCCCACTCACCGGTATCTCGCTGCGGTTCGCGAAGCTCTTCGGTCGCCAAGCGGCCTGAGGTAACCCACGATCCGATCACGCAGAGTGCGGAGCGTGAGCGGCTGTCGCCGACGAAGTCGTCGCCAGCACCCGGCCGGCGACGTCGGCGAGGACCTGCCGCAACGGGTGGGTGCGTACGTTGCCCGCAGCGGGTGGTGTGCCCGTTGCGGGTGAGGACTCGACCCAGGACCAGACGTCCAGCCCGCGCGCGAGCGCCAGGCAGTCGATGCGGTTGGCCAAGGCCCCGCCGCGGTCGCTCCAGGACGCGTAAGTGCGGACCGATCCGTCGGCTGGGGGATATCGGTGCGCACCGGTGTCTCGGGCCCGGCCGCGGCGAGCGCGTCGGCCGTGCCGATCGTCGGCCGGCGCCCGGTCCAGCCGGGCCCTGGGCGTGTACGGGAGGCGTGCCCGGACGGACGGTGAGGGCCTCGACCCGCTGCTGCTCGCCGCCCTGGACCGCAGCCAACTCCTGGCGAGCCTGCGACAGGAACTGTTCGGCGGCGCTGATGACCGACCAAGACAGCCTGCTCGGTACCCCCGTGAGCGCCTGGCCCGAGCCGGCCTCCAGCTCGGGCCGCCCAGCCTTCCGCGTCCGCGTACCTCGGCTGCTGAACTTGAACGGACAAGCCCCACCTGCCAGTACCTATGGCCGGGGCGGACCCTGCTCTAGATCATCTGTCAGTCTTCCCCGGGGGCAGGTGCAGCTCCCACTTCCAGCTCAGCGCCTCCACGGGGTCATTGTCTTGAGCATCGGACAGCCGAAACCAAATCCGCCACGCTGTTGCCGTGGCATCTTCGATCCAACGGTCGCCCACGCCGGATTTGTTGGTGGAGCAGATCAGCAGCAGGTCTGCCCCGACTAGGCGGGCGAGGGCGCCGCGGTGTTCTGGCTGACCGAAGGTTCCAAGAACCAGGTGTGACAGCGACATGCAGTTGCGGTGCGAGGCAGCGTTGCTCAGGGCAGTGTTGAACTCGAGCCGGGCCCCCTTGACGCCCGAGATCTCCTCAACGCGGTTCCAGAACTGCTCGTCCTCCCATCCAGGAAGCAGAACTACCAGCTCAAGAAGATGCCGGTCGTCGTCGCCAAGCGTCTGAGCCATCAGTACCTCTTCACGTTCATAGGCCGACAAACTGGCCCCGATGAAAGCCAGCTCCATCATCGCGTCGAGGCCTTCCGCCCGCTGGCGAACCGGGAAATCTGTGGAAGCGGGGCACGGCGGGCTCTACGATGCCTTGTCTGCGGGCCGGGTCGATGTGGCCCGGCTGCGGCGGGCCCTGGCCGCGGTGTCCCTGCCGCGGGCGGCGGACGGCCGGCTGGTCCTGGCCGCCGACCTCACCTGCTGGCTGCGGCCCAGCGCTCACACCTCACCGCAGCGGATCCTGTGCCACACCTACGGGCGGGGCAAGGACCAGCACATTCCCGTGCCCGGCTGGCCGTACTCGGTGATCTGCGCACTTGAGACGGGCCGCAGTTCCTGGACCGCGCCGCTCGACGCGCTGCGTCTGGCACCTGGCGATGACGCCGCCACCGTCACGGCTCGGCAGATGCGCGAGCTCGTCGAGCGGCTGATCGATGCCGGGCAGCGGACGGACGGCGACCCGGAGATCTTGATCGTCGTGGACGCCGGCTACGACGTTCCCCGCCTGGCCTTCCTTCTGAAGGATCTCCCGGTGCAGGTGCTGGGCCGGATGCGCTCGGACCGCGTCCTGCGACGCGCGGTCCCGTCGCGCGAGCCCGGTGTCCGGGGTCGGCCACCCCGTCATGGCGGCGAGTTCGTGTTCGGCGACCCAGCCACCTGGGGCACACCCGACGCGCAGACGGTGACCACAACCCGCCTCTACGGGATGGCCACTGCCCGGGCCTGGGACCGACTTCATCCTCGGCTGACCCATCGTTCGGCCTGGACTTCCCAGCTCGGTGCACTGCCGGTCATCGAGGGCACCGTGATCCGCCTGCAAGTTGAGCACCTGCCCAGCGGCGCCACGCCAAAGCCGGTCTGGCTGTGGTGGTCGGGCACCGGCGCCTGTGAGTCCGACGTCGACATACTCTGGCAGGCATTCCTGCGGCGATTCGACATCGAGCACACCTTCCGCCTCTTCAAGCAGACACTCGGCTGGACCTGCCCGAAGATTCGCACCCCCGAAGCCGCCGACCGCTGGACCTGGCTGATCCTCGCGGTCTTCACCCAGCTACGGCTCGCCCGCCCGCTGGCAGCCGACCTCCGGCGGCCGTGGGAAAAACCGGCCTCGCCCGACAGGCTCACTCCCGCCAGGGTCCGCCGCGACTTTCGGCATCTCCGCCCGAAGGCCGACTGCCCAGCCGGAGCACCGAAAGCCTCCCACCCCGGACCAGGCCGACCACCCGGAAGCAAAAACACCCGGCCCACCCCACGCCACGACGTGCACACGGTCGGCAAACCAGGCTCCACGAAACGACGAACGAAGAAGTCAACGGACCCACGTCCGCGGCGCACAGGTTAAAGATCAAGCTATGGCCTGCACCTGATCCGTCAGGGCAAGACCGGGGAGTTCCAACCGGACAGCGTCGGTCAGTACATGTCCCGCATCTACAACTGGCAGCCGGTCGACCTTCGGCCCGACCCCAGCCGTTTCAAGGGGCGTCTGCGTGCCTGGAAGAAGGACTGGGTGAGGGCCGGCGGCGAGGTCGAACGTGCGGCAGCGGCCACGATTGAGTACACCGTTCGGATTCTTGACTCGATCGACGAGAGCACGAACATCGGCAAACGGGACGCGTTCCTGGTGGTGCTCGCCTACGCCAACCTGCACCGGGAGTCCGAGCTGGCCGACCAGCTCAACAAGCGGCTGCGGATCTACGACACCGGCATCCACGTCACCACCGCCATGTCCAAGACGGACCAGGCGGCTAAGGGGTCTGGCCGGTTCATCAACGACCGCGCCGACCTTCAGCTTGTACGCCGCGCCCGCACCTGGTTCGCCGTGCTGCGCGAGCTCGGCGCGGACGGCCCCGACCAGCCGACCTTCCGCGCCCTGACCGTGAAGGGCGGTCTTCGCTCCTACCCGGCGAACCGCAAGCGCGGCACCCGTATGTGGCCGGGCTCACTCAACGAGCGGTTCCAGCTTCTCGCCGCGCAGGCAGGCGTGCCGTACATCGATGGCAAGAAGGTCACCTCCCACTCCTGGCGGGCCGGTGCGAACACCGACATGTCCGAGAAGGGCGTTCCCCTCGCTGAGCGGAACGTGGCCGGCTGGTGGGCCGACGGCTCCCACACCGCCGACACGGTCTATGACTGCCGCCACGGTGTCGGGACAAGCGACCCGCTCGACAAGGTTCCGCAGTACGGAGGGATTGCTCGCGCGGGGGTAGCCGCAGCACGAGCCGCTTCACCGGGCGAGGTAGCAGGTCAGGAAGAGAGAGCGTGAGCGGCGGTCAGGCAGCGCGGAGGCTGGCCGCCGTTGCCAGCTCCCGGACGCCGTGGGTCTGCGGGTGGCGGGCGTAGAGGTCCGCGGCGATCTGGCGAATGGACGGGCGGTCGCGAACCTCGCTCGGCGAGACACGGACTGCGGACAGCAGCTCGGCGGCTGTCTGTTCGGCCTTTCCCCACTGCCACCACGCACGCGCCAGATCGGTGTGCATCCGGCTGCGGCGCTCGGCGGTCCTGAACTGTCCCGCTTGCAGGCCGCGGCCTGCTTCGAGCGCTGCTCCGGCGTCGCCGAGTGCCCAATGGACGCTCACGGCGTACAGATCGACTGATGCCGGAGTGATGGGGAACAGGCGGCCGGCCGGGGGCTCGATGGGCAGATCGCGGGCCGCCCGGGATGCCTCATGGATCATCGAGATGGCCTGCTGCCGGTCGCCGGCAACCGCTGCGGTGTAGGAGGTCGTACAGAGCATCTGTGCGTACGCCGAGGCCTGCGCGTCCGTCTTGAGGCCGGTGGCTTCGATCCGGGACACAGCTTCGAGGATGTGTCGCTGGGCTGCGGCGGGCTGTTCCTGGTGGCGGAGGACGATGCTGAGTTCGCGCGCGGCAGCCGCGGCTGCGAGTGGAGACTCGGACAGCTCGGCATACACGGTTGCCCGGTCGGCGGTGAGGCGGGCCTGATCGTGGCGGCCTACCTTGACCAGCACCTGCGAGGCGAGGCTGTAGGCGGACGAGAGTCGGGCGTACGCGAGGTCGCTGCGGACTCGGCGGGCAGCGTCGTGGGCGTCGGCAAGAAGACCCGGGAGCGCCTGGAGGAGCTGGTCGTTGTGGCCGGCGTCGAAGGCGGTGCGGGCCGCCGCAAGGCGCTGGTCGAGGGGAACGGGGGACCCTGTGGGGTCGGGCAGGCTGGCCAGGGCTGTGTCCATCCCGGCGAGCAATCCGACCGGTGCGGCCAGACCGGCAGCGGCGAGCAGGGTACGGCGGCGCATGGCGTCCTCCTCGGCTCGTGGACCTACCGCCGTCACTCTAGTGGTCGCAGCTTCCGTTAACCCCAGAGTCTCGGCTAGGACATTTGTAGGCATACCGACGGCTAACGATGCAAGCTTGAGAAGTCGCAGATCAGCGCGGCTCCCCCGCTGTTCCAGACGGGAGACCGTCGAGGCCGAGCAGCCGATCCGCTGCCCGAGATCCGCCTGACGCCAGCCCAGTTCCTCGCGGGCCAGCCGGATGAGCCCGCCAACGTCCCGCGCGGAGACGAGCGAGTTCACTCGGGGGCAGCGCCACAGTGGTTGGACGGTGCGCATCGCGCCTCCACTGGCCAGGGGTCACGGAGAGCCTCTCCCCACGGTACGGCCCCGGTCCGGCCCCGTATACGGCGTGTGCAGGACCTGCAAACGGCATGCATAGCACGGGCGTTGGAACCCTTCGGTGGCTCGGTCACGGTGTCATGGAGTCAGCGCCCCCAAGCACGGGGCCCGCAGAAGGAGGACCGCAGTGACCGCAGTCATTGACACCCCCGTTCGTGGAACCACCAACCCTCTCGCCGCTGCCCGCAACCCGCACGACTACGTCCGTGACGCCCAGTGGGCCAAGCTGGTCGGGCTGCTGATGCGGGACTACCCGTTCGACTCCGTCATGGCCGAGCGCGTCCTCGGCCAGGCCGTGGCGTACCTGATCACGGCCATGGAGAACAGGGGCCGGCGTCTCGGCATGGGACCCGGCGCGATCGTCGACATCGGCGTTCACATGGTCATGCTGGACACCCGGGCGTTCTTCGCGCTGTGCGACCGGTTCAACGGGGGCGAGTACCTTCACCACGTTCCCGAGGTCGAGATGAAGGGCGACGGGTCCGTCGCCCGCACGGCGGACATCCTGGCCGCGGCTGGGTGGAACGTCGACCGCCCGCTCTGGGAGGCCGACTCCTCCAAGTGCACACCGTGCCGCCCCGGCGAAGACGGCCACTGACACTCGCTCAAGCCCCGCCCGGTTGACTCCCGGGCGGGGCGGCCTCGCGAACGAGTGGAGATCCGGCAAGGCCACAACGTCGATCATGAGGAACGGGCCAGTATGTGCCCGTGACTCCAACCTCATCGACCCCAATGGCCGCGCCCGACCTCTGGCACCACTACGGAGCGTCGGCCTCACCGGAACGACCGGCGCTGCCCCGCCTGCACTGGGACTGGTACCAGCGCATGGGACCCGGCGACGAGCTCCTGGGCGACGTCGCCGGCCGCGACATCGCCGAGCTCGGCGCCGGGTCAGCGCGTCAGGCCGCGTACGTGGCCAGATCCATGAGCCCGGCCCGCGTCGTCGCCTTGGACAGCTCCGAAGCACAGCACGCGCGCAGCACGGTCATGCACGGTGAAGTACCTCGTCTGGATCTCGTCCAGGCGGATGCAGCGACGTACCTGTCCGACCGTCCAGACACTCTCGACGTGGCCTACTCACTGTTCGGCGCCGTGGACTTCTGCGATCCGCATGTGCTGCTCCCTGCGGTCGCGGCGGCCCTGCGGCCCGGGGGCCGGCTGGTCTTCTCCACTCTCGGCCACTACAAGAACGGGGCTCCGCCCGCCACCGAGTGCCAGCCGGCCGACGTTCCCGCCCGCCTCGCGGACGGATCCGCCAGCACCATGCAGCGGTGGGTGCTCGACACACCCGTCTGGGAAAAGCTGCTGGACGAGTACGGATTCGAATTGCTGGGTTGCGACGTCATTCGCGACCAAGGCCCGGAGGGTGCCGCGCCCATGACGACCACCGTCTTTCGGGCAAGGAGCTGTCGACCGTAGGATAGACCAGGTCAAGCGCAAAACGGGTCCCCCTCAATTCCTCTGAGGGGACCCGTTGCGTTCACCGCGGCTTGCTACACCACGGCTTACGACTCGGCCTGCTACGCCGTGGTGCTCGACTCGATGGCGAGGCCGAGGAAGGCGCTCCATGCGGCCTGCGGGACAACGAGGGCGGGACCCTTCTTGTTCTTGGAGTCGCGGATGCCGACCTGGTTGAGCAGGGGTGCGATCTCGACACAGGAACCGCCCGTGTCGTTGCTGTAGGAGGACTTGAGCCAGCTGGACTCGGGGGCGAAGTCCGGGGCAAGGGTGCGGGGCTTGATATTGATGGCTATTTCCACTCTCGTGCTAGTTGTTGTAGGAAACCGGCTGTCGCTAGGGCGCTATCGCGCATGGCGTCGTAGCGGCGGACGTGCTTCTGAACGTCACGTTCCTCGTCCGTCACACTGATCGTGTTCGGCATGTCCACCTGCACGATCGGATCAAGGGCCTCGCTGAATTTCAGGATGGAGAAAATGCTCTCCGCCCTGTACGTCTCCACGTCATGGGTGAGGATCTGAATCGTGACGTGATCGAGGCGGCTCAGTTCGACAATCTCGTCGTACTGATCACGCATCACCTTCGGTCCGCCGACCATCCGGCGAACGGCAGTCTCGTCCATGATCACGCGAAGTTCGAGCGGGTTGTCCGATCGGGTGATCAGCTCCCGGCGTTCCAGCCGGAGGGCCACGTTTCTCTCGACGTACTCAGTGTTCGTCTCGTCCACTGGCTTGGCGCTCACGTACAGAGCGCGGGCACAGTCCTCGGTCTGGAGCAGGCCGAAAACGAAGCTCGGCTGGAAGGCCCTTACGCGTCAGCTTCCGACCCTCATCCTTACTCATCCGACGATGGTCGCGCAGCATCAGGCGTCCAGCAATCGACTTCAGACCGTCGCCACAGAAACCTCAAGCAGCAGCCATGCGCACGCCATCAACGATAGGCCGGGCAGGCCCTAGTAGTGCTTCGTTACCTTGAGTGATCTTACCTGGTGGTGGGCATCCTGAGGGTGTGAAACTGGGGGATGTCGAGCGGCTCCGGGGTGAGTTGGCGGAGTTCGTGGGTGATGTGTTCGGGGCGTTGTCGCGGCGGGATCAGCGGCGGTGGGGTGCGTGTTATCTGCGGGGACTGATGCTGGACGGTCGTCGTAAGTCGATCCAGCCGATGGCTGAGCGGTTGCCGGACGGGAACATGCAGGCCCTGCAGCAGTTCGTGAACCAGTCACCGAGGGATCCGCTGCCGGTGCGGCGACGGATCGCCCGCCGTCCGTCCGAGGCGATCACACCGCAGGTGTGGGTGATCGACGATGTGTCGTTCCCCAAGTGCGGCCGGGCCTCGGCCGGGGTCGCCCGCCAGTATTGCGGGGCCCTGGGGAAGCGGGCGAACTGCCAGGTCGCGGTTAGTGTCCACGCTGCGACCGACACCGCGTCGTGTCCGCTGGACTGGCAGTTGTATCTGCCCCGGGAGTGGACGGACGAGCCGGGCCGCTGCCGCCGGGCCGGCATCCCCGAGGACGTCGTTCATCAGGAGAAATGGCGCCTCGCGCTCGGGCTGCTGGACAACGTGGCCGAGTGGGGGCTGAAAGCCCCGGTCGTGGTCGCTGACGCGGGTTACGGCGTCAGCACCCCCTTCCGCCACGGCCTTCAGGAGAGGGGTCTGTCCTACGTGCTGGCACTGACCGGGAAGGAAGTCGCCCACGAGTTGGACATCGAGCCCTATCAGCCGGATTACGGAGGGCTGGGCCCGCCGACGCTTCCCCGCTACCGGACGGCGCCGCGAGCTCTCTCCCTCCACGCGGCCGAGGCCGCTGTCGCCGGCCACTTCACCGAGGTGGCCTGGCGGCAGGGCAGCAAAGGGCCGATGACCTCACGGTTCGGGGTCCTGACTCTTCGGACGGCGGGCAAGCAGTCCCTGGCCACTGCTCAGGCGGCAGGCGGCAGGCGGCAGGCGGCGGACGCAACCAATGGGACGGAGTCCTGCCCACTTCCACCGTCCTGGTCGAGTGGCCTGCCGACCAGGAGACGCCGACGGGTTTCTGGATATCGAACCTGCTGCCGGAGACTCCCGTCGCCGAGCTGGTGCGGTGGGCGAAGATGCGCTGGCGCATCGAACACGACTACCGCGAGCTCAAACACGGCCTCGGCCTGGACCACTTCGAGGGCCGCACCTGGCGCGGCTGGCACCACCACGTCACCCTCGTCACCGCCGCCCAAGCCTTCCTCACCCTCAGGCGGCTCGACCCAAAAGCCCACACGCCGGCCTGACCCTCTACCAGGTCCTGGCCCTCCTCCTGAAGTTTCCCCTTGATCATGGACACCTGGAGACTGGGACCCTGAGGTTCCAGAGGAAGTAGCACCAGGTGGGAAGCAAGTACACGAAGCGGTACTCGGACGAGTACAAGCGTGACGCGATCGAGCTCGTACGGTCGTCGGGCCGGACAGTGACTGATGTCGCCCGTGAACTCGGGGTCAGTTCGGAAAGCCTGCGTGCGTGGGTGAAGAAGGCCCGGGCCGCAGAGGCCGCGCCGGTGACGGCAGCCCTGTCGCCGGGCGCGGACGACCGGGACGAGGAGCTGAAGCGGCTGCGGAAGCTCACCGCAGAGCAGGCGAAGACGATTGAAATCCTAAAAAAAGCGACGGTG
>NZ_JBSFUO010000058.1:0-10539 GCF_053591835.1 Streptomyces sp. NPDC002911
CGGACAACCCCACCCAAGGATGCATGTCTGGCCCAACGACCCCGCCCCTCCAGCGTCACCGCGAACTGCTTGTCGAGTTCAAGCAACGGCATTGGCCCGACACCTCGAAGTGGAACAAGATCGAGCACAGGCTGTTCTCACACATCACCATGAACTGGCGCGGCCGGCCGCTGACCAGCCACGAGGTCATCGTCCAGTCCATCACCGCAACCACCACCCGCACCGGACTGCGTGTGAAAGCCGCACTCGACACCAACACCTATCCCACCGGAGTCCGTATCGGCGACGCAGAGATGGCAGCGATGCCGCTCACCCGGCACGCCTTTCATGGCGAGTGGAACTATGCCCTGCACCCGCAGCCATGCCCTGCCATCCCGGCGGCCCGAGCTCCACTCACGCCGACCCTGCAGTGGGACCAGGCTCTGCTGTCGGATCCGGCCCTGACCGGGATGTCCCGGCAACAACTGGACGTCCTCACCCAAACTTTGTCCCTTGACGGTGATGCCCGGCGCGGCCGCCCGCCCCGGCTCACCGTCTCCGAGCAGGTCCTGGCCACCGTGCTTCATCTGCGGGTTGCCCTAGCCGCGGAGCCCTTGGCCATACTGTTCGGCAGCAGCCGCACCGCGATGCACCGCACGCTCCTGAAGAACAGGAAACTATTCGAGGCGCACGGCATCGGCATCCCACCCGCAACGACGCCACCCGTCGCCCTCGCAGACCTCCAAGCCCGGGTCCTCACCCAAACCGGCGAGCCCCACAACAAGATCAAGACGACGTGTTAATGATCTGCAAGCCCTTACTGAGGCTGAACTCGTGGTGTCGTAGGGGGTGACGACTGGTCGGTGGCTGCGGTATCACCGAAGCCTGTCAGCCCGGGAGCGTCTGCCCAGTTGGTGATCGCCGTGTGATACGCGGCTGATACGGCGAGGCCCCACCGAGGTCCGTCCTGTCGGGATATCTTCGCGAATCCGTGAGACGACGAAGCCGCACCGAAGCATTCCGGTGCGGCTTCCCTGTGAGATCGAACGCGCTGGCGCGCAGGACGCGATCGGTGACTCGTGCGGTCCGTGTGTATATGACTCTCTCGAGTGCCTGATTCGCGATCGCACCGGCTCATCCGTCCGTACGAGGGGTACGTGCCCCTACCGGTACGACCGGGTCACGTGAGTGCGGGGGGAACGGTCCGATCGACTATCTGGCCACCGGCAGCTGAACTGGCGATCTCGTCCTGTGGCGAAGCCACGGCTGCATTATTGGCGGCGAAATGTCCATGTAGCCGTCGATCTGAAATTTGTCGGCAACATCCCGATCGCCTACCCAGTGCCGCCGACCGGGAGGTGCTACTGCTCGTTGAGGACTCCGGGGGTGTCGTGCAGGACGACGCTCTGCTCCAGCGGAGCGCGTCCCATGTGGAAGCCGTTCACCGTTGCGGTCATGTCTGCGGCGCCGAAGGAGATGCCGAACAGCAGTTTGAGCTCCTTGGGAACGTCCAGGAACTCGCGGACGGTGTCGGCGTACTGCCCGAGCATGGTTTGCGGAATGCCGCCGAGGCCCCGGGCCGTCAGGGACAGCAGGAAGTTCTGTGCGTACATGCCGATGTCCCCGGCCGCCCGCACCCCGTCGCCGAACGCCGGCATGAAGAGGAAAGCGGCGTGGGGGGCGCCGAAGAATTCCAGGTTCTCAAGGGCGTGCGCGTGCCTTGACGCCTGGTCCGAGCGGGATATTCCCACGGACTGATAGACGGTCGCGGCGTGCTCGTGGGCCCGGTCGATGTAGGTGCCCTCGCCGAAGTCGGCGTAGCTGAAGGAGAAGTCGGGGGAGAACCGCTTCTCCTCATCGGCCTTGAGCAGTTCCTTGCTCAGGGCGTCGCGCGCTGCGCCCGAGACGACGTGCACCGTCCACGGCTGGGTGTTGCAGTTCGACGGAGCGGCCTGAGCGTCTTCCAGTATGCCGCGGATGTCCGACGGGGGCAGCGGGGTGGGCAGGAACTTCCGGACGGAGAACCGGGAGCGCACGATGTCGGTGATGGGCGAGGGTGTGGGGGTGGCGGGCAAGACGATTCCTTTCATAGGTGGCCGGTTGCGGTGACCACCTGGGTCTTACGATGCGGTTGCAGGTCGTGGGGTGGTGTTGGGGGCGTCGGCTGCGGGCGGGCGGTTCTGAGGCGACCGGGGTCTGAGGGAGGGACGGACGGGGCGATCACGGCCGGGTCTCGGACGGCATCGGCCGTACGCCCCGCGTTTCACAGCAGCGCTGTCGGTTGATCGGACTCTCCGGCAGCGCCCGTCCGGGGAATGGTCAGGTGCGGTGGCTGACTGTTCGTGGAAGGGCTCCGCTGTGGAGTCCGACGGCGCTGGCATTCGACTGCGCGAAGAAG
The DNA here is from genome assembly GCF_053591835.1 of Streptomyces sp. NPDC002911. NCBI lineage: Bacteria > Bacillati > Actinomycetota > Actinomycetes > Kitasatosporales > Streptomycetaceae > Streptomyces > Streptomyces sp. NPDC002911. The sequence continues at coordinate 2,378 of NZ_JBSFUO010000058.1, forward strand.
GGCTGGTGGCCTACGCCGGGCCGTCCTGTTCGCGGTATCCGACCTCGATGAGGGCGCGCAGGCGGTCGAGCGCCTCTTCGTCGTGGGCGCCGGTGCCCTTGGTCCAGGCCAGCCAGACGGCCGCGAGGTACAGGTCGTAGCCCTTCACTGAGGGGCGTGCGTGTCCCACCTGCTGTGCGGCCCGCACGTACTCCTCGGTGGTGGCGATGAGGTCGTCGCAGGGGAGGGTGAGCGGGTTGCCCGGCTCCTGCTCCCGGGCCGCGGCCATGAGCGGTTCCGGCAGCCCACTGAAGGCGCTGAAGTACTCCTCCATGGCCCGCAGCCACAGCCGAAGCCTCTCGGAGGCATCACCGAGCTGGGCGATGTCCGCCCGGCGGGCCACCAGTTCCGCGGAGCGCGTCTGCAGCACGGCCGCCAGCAGCGCCTCCCGCGTCGGAAAGTGCCGGTAGAGCGTGCCGGGCCCGACGCCGGCCTCCTTGGCCACCCCCTCCAGGGAGGCGCCGACCCCGTCCCTCAGGAAGTGACGCTGCGCCGCCTCCAGCAGGGCCGCACGGTTGCGCTGGACATCCGCCCGTGGCTTGCGCCCCTGCTGGCCCTCGACGCTCATGCGTCCTCCCAGTTCTTGCGTGTTGCTATGGTCCCGATGAAAACGGAGGCTTACTCCGGATAGACTCGAGCCTAAAACGGAGGAGGCGTCCGATCAAGTGGCCTGGCGCCTCTTGGGAGGTCTTGCCGGGTTTCACGGAAGGGCGGGGACGGCCGCTCGCCCCCGTTGCCCGCCCTCCTCGGTGCCGGTCCGGGCGCATACTGCTCGACGGCCGATGTGCGAGTACGGGGCACGCCTAGGGGGTCACATGAACAGGGCCCGGTTCAGGCGGACGACGTACTTCGCATCGGGGTTGGTCGTGGCGTCCCCGACCCTTTCCTGGACCGCGGCAACGGCCAGGTCGCGCCGCCGGGGCAGGCGCTCGGCCTCTGCCGCGGCCAGCGCGTCCGGCATCTCCTCGCGGGTGAGGTCGGTGCAGTAGCAGGGCGCGCCCGGCTGCTGGCGCCAGGAGTCCGCGAGCGTGCCGGCGTCGAAGGCGTCGAACCCGGTGTCCTCGACCAGTGCCATGGCCGCCTGGCGGTCCTGGTCGCGGTCGGCGGCGACGGGGATGGCGATGCGGCCTGGGCTTCCCGCGGGCATGTCCTTGGTCGCGAACGAGTGGGAACCGATCGCGTTCCACGCCTTGGCGATCGGCCGGCCCAGCTGTTCGGTGACCCACAGGCTCTCGGCCTGGCCGGCGTCGATGGCCTCGATCCGGCCGTCCCGCGCCGGGTAGTAGTTCGACGTGTCGATGATGGCCGTGTCGGCCGGTACGGCGGCGATCAGCGGCGCTACCTGAGGCAGACGGATCAGGGGAATCGAGAGGATCACGACGTCGACGTCCGCCGCGACCTCCGCCGCGGTGACCGCACGTCCGCCCGAGGACAGCACGTCGGCCTCGATCGTGTGCGGGCCGCGCGAGTTGGCGACCTTTACGTCATGTCCTGCGGCACTGAGCCGCTGGGTCAGGGTCTTGCCGATGTGTCCTACGCCCAAAATGCCGATCTTCATGGTGGATCTCCTTGCGTCGAGTCGAGGGAAGAAGGAAGCCGGTCGGCGGCTGACGCGGCGCCGGCATTCCCCCGGCATACGGGGGCAACGCGGCCGACCGGGCAGGTCCTGGCCGGTGACGGGTGTCCGGCGGTGAAGCCTTGAGGGACTGTCTTGCGGAAAGTCGTCGCGCTTGTTCGCTTGCGTTTACGGCGCTGAAGGGCCTTCGTCGCTGTCGGGCGTTGTTTGCCTCGCGGGCGTCTCCCACCCGGTGCGCATGAGGGAGACGAGCGCGTCGGGCGACGACTCGTCGGCCAGGGCGGCGCCACGGGCCCAGGCCGTGGCCAGCGTGCTGAGGAACAGGTCACGTCCCCGCACCCGGGGATTGGCGTGGCCGTCGCGCTGAGCCGCGCAAAGGAAGTCCTCGGTGGTCGTGACGAAGCCCTGGCAGGTGAGCGCCAGCGGGGACGTGCCTTCGGTCAGTGCGGCCCGCAGGGGTTCGGGCAGGCCGTCGAAGGCGGTCACCCATTTGTTCAGCGCCTGAAGCCACTGCGTGAGCGCGGCGCGGGAGTCGGTCACCTCGCGCTGGATGGCGATGCGGCGGGCTTCCAGTTCTTCGTCGCGGGCCTGCAGCAGGGCAGCCAGCAGCGCCTCCCGGTTGGGGAAGTGCCGGTAGAGCGTGCCCGGGCCGACACCGGCCCGCTTGGCGATGGCGTCCAGGGAGCCGGTGATGCCCTGCTCGGCGAAGAACTCCTCCGCGACCTCCAGGATGTGTGTGCGGTTGCGCTGCTTGTCCGTCCGCTGCCGGCGCTCGCCGGCGGCTGCCTCACCCATGTCCGTGCACCTCTCGTCGGCCATACGGAGGCTATCTCCACATTGCCGTTGGTGAAACGGAGACTACCTCCTTATCTGTTCCGATGTTACCGCCGGCCTTGGCGGGCAGGCGCCACTCCTGGCGCGGCCGGGCGCGGCAGGCGGGAGGTCAGCGCCGGTGGTCGCCGGGGAGGCGGCCGCCTCCCGCCCCGGTGTGGAACGCGGCCACAGCCGGCTCCACTTCACTCACGGACGTGCATGTGAGGGCGATGAGCTGATCGCCGCCGCCTGTCGGCCGTGAGCCTGGGGCGTCCGCCGGCCGCTTGTGTCCAGGCGCCTTCCGTGGCTTCGGTCGCGTCCGCTCGGCCGTCGTTGACAGGCGGAGAGCTCCTCCGTATCGTTCTTGCGTGAACGGAGACTGTCTCCGTTTCCCTCCGGTTCGTCGAAGCGCCGGGCGAGGCCCTGGTGGCCCCCGCGGATCGCCGGCGGCTCACTGCCGGCTGACGTCCTTGCGCATGCCGGGTGCGGGCCCGCCGACGGGCCGGACCCGACCCTGCCCGCCGACGGGCCGGGCACGTCGCAGCGACTGATCTTCTCCACACCTCACGAGATGGCGAGCACGTACATGACCACCCGACCGGCATCTGGCGTCGCAGCCGCGGCACCGACGACCCACTCCGGCGATCGACTCCCACCGGGTGTCGCCCTGGTCATCGGGGTCCTGATGGTCTCGACGTTCATCGTCTTCCTCAACGAGATGCTCCTCGGCGTCGCCCTGCCCACGCTGATCGCGGACTTCGGGGTCAGCCCGAGCACCGGGCAGTGGGTCACGACCGGCTTCCTGCTGACCATGGCCGTGCTGATCCCTGCCAGCGGATTCGTGATGCGACGGTTCCACATGCGAACGGTCTTCCTGGTCGCGATGTCGCTGTTCCTCGTCGGGACGACGCTCGCCGCGATTGCGCCGACGTTCGGCCTTCTGGTGGCCGGCCGGGTCATCCAGGCGTCCGGCACCGCCGTCTTCCTGCCCCTGTTGATGACCACGACGATGCGCTTGGTCCCGGTCGGCCGCCGCGGCCAGATGATGGCGATCTCAACGGCCGTCCCGTCCGTGGCACCGGCTCTCGGGCCGGCGCTGTCGGGTCTCGTGCTGTCTGCACTGAGCTGGCGCTGGCTGTTCATCCTGATGCTGCCGATCGCGGTCGCTGCCCTGGCGCTGGGCGCGTGGAAGCTGCGCAACACCACCACCCCGGAGCCGGTGGCCCTGGACGTGCCGTCGTTGCTGCTGTCCGCGATCGGGTTCGGCGGCCTGGTCTACGGACTCTCCCTGATCGGCGAGGCATCTGCCGGGCACTCCCCGATCTCGCCGTACCTGCCGATCGCGGTGGGCCTGGCGGGCCTGGTGGCGTTCGTCCTGCGACAGATCCCCCTGCAGCGTCGCGACAGCGCGTTCCTGGACATGCGGATCTTCCTCCGGAAGTCGTTCGTCCTGCCGATCCTGGTGATGGTGTTCGTCGCGGGCAACGGGATCGGTTTGCTGGTCGTGGTCCCGCTGGTACTGACCAACGTCACCGGCCTGAGCACCCTCCAGCTCGGCCTCTTCCTGATCCCGGGCGGGGCGGCGATCTCGACCGTGGCGGCCCTGAGCGGCCGCTTCTACGACCGTCTCGGCCCGCGCCCGCTGGTGATTCCCGGTGCGATCGTCTGGCTGGCCGTCCTGTGGTTCCTCAGCCGGGTGGACGAGAGCACGAGCGTGATCACGCTGATGCTCGCGTGGCTGGTGTTCACCAGCGCGATGGCCGCGATGTGGGCGCCGCTCACGACCAGCGCGATGGGCGCCCTGCGGACCGAGCTCTACCCGCACGGCACCGCGGCCTTCGCCACCGTCCAGCAGCTCGCCGGTGCCGGTTTCGGTGCGGTGTTCATCTCGACCTACACCATCGGTTCCGGTGCCCGGGACGCCGGCGTGCTCACCACGGCGCAGGCCGAGTCCGCCGGACAGGCGGCCTTCATCACCGCCTGGGCCATCGGCCTGCTCGTGCTTGTGGGCGCCCTCTTCGTCGGCCGGACACCGACTCCGGCCGCCGACGGGACGGTCGCTGCCGCGCCGGGGCCGGTCAGCGACGAGACGGTCGACGACGAGGCCGTCGGCGGCGCGTCGGCCGTCGACGAAGCGGTCTGCAAGGCGGGGGCCCGGTGACCGCGGACAGGAAGCTCGTCCTCGGGATGGGGCTGATCGACGGATACGGTGGCCTGCACGGTGCCTGGCGTGCCCCGCACGTGGACCCCGGGACCTACGCCGACGTCGATGCCACCGTGCGTCATGCGAGAGCCGCCGAGCGCGGCAAGTTCGCCTTCCTCTTCACTCCCGACTTCCCCGCCGTACGCGGCGATGTCGAGCACTCCACGATCAGCAACCTCATGGACCCGCTCATCCAGCTGACCGCCGTCGCGCGCGAGACGACGAACATCGGCTTCGTCGCGACCGGGTCGACGACGTTCCAGGAACCGTTCAACACGGCACGCCAGTTCAAGGCCCTGGACGTGGTGAGCCATGGGCGCGCAGGCTGGAACGCGGTGACGACCAGTGACCCTGCCGTCGCCGCCAACTACGGACGGCCCGTCGCCGACCGCGCCGAGCGTTACCAACGGGCGCACGAGACGATTCAGATCGTCCAGGCGCTCTGGGGCAGCTGGCACGAAGACGCGTGGATCAAGGACCAGGCAGCGAACCGCTTCATCGACCCGACGAAACTGCAGCCCGTCAACCTGCAGGGCCAGTACGTCGCCTCGCGAGGCCCCCTGGCGATCCCACCATCGGAACAGGGCCAGCCCGTCATCTTCACGTCCGGCGGCCCCAGCCCGCACCTCCTGTCGATCGCGGGCCGCTACGCGAGCGGCTTCATCGCCGAGGTGTGGACGATCGAGGAGGCGCGCGCCCAGCGTGAACTCGTGCGGAACGCGGCACGCGAAGCCGGCCGCAACCCCGACGAGATCAAGTACATCGCCGGCATCATGACCACCGTCGCGCCGACCGTGCGCGAGGGCCTCGACCGTCGCCTGACATACTCGGGCGACGTCATCGAGGCCCGCCTGCCCCACCTCGGCGCGATGCTCGGGATCCATATCCACCCGGATCAATTCGACGAACCTCTCACGCCGGAACAGCTGGCGTCCGCGCACGCCTCACCGCGGGACCCGCGCTCGTTAAACGCGCTAGCGGTGGCACGCCAGGGGTGGTCCCCGCGCGACGTCCTCGCCCACGGCGTGATCGACTTCCATCCCACCGTCGTGGGCCCGGGCGAACTCCACGCCGACCACCTTCAGGAGTGGTTCGAGGCAGGAGCCGCCGACGGCTTCTGGGTGACACCCGACGTCTACGAGGACGGCATCGACGCATTCGTCGACGAGGTGGTGCCGATCCTGCAGGAACGCGGCATCTATCCCACCGAGTACCCAGGCACGACCCTGCGCGAGAACCTCGGCATTCCGCACCAGTACGGACTCGACCCCCGCATCACCGGAACCGAGCAGTAAGACCGTGTCCTACATGGCCAGCTTGAGGAACCGTTTGCAGCAGCAGAGAGCCGCTGCCAGTCCGAGAAAGGCCAGTTACTGAGGTCGAACTCGAATGTCGTGTTGCCGATCAGGCGGGTGGGATGGTCAGGCCGGTCTCGGTGAGACAGCCGTCTATGAGGTGACTGCGGTACTGGATGCCGCAGGCCGCGCCGGACGGTCTGGATGAGGTGTTCTGGGGTGCTGAAGGCGACGTTGGAGAGCCAGCCGCGCCGTAGGAGTGACCAGATGCCTTCGACGGGGTTGAGGTCGGGTACGTAGGGCGGCAGGTAGTAGATGGTCAGCCAGTCCCGCGATTCGGCGAACTCCCGCAGTCCGGCGGCCTTGTGGACGTTGAGGTTGTCCCAGACGAGGACGATCGGGCCGCCGAGCTGCTGGTGGGCGGCGATGAGCAGGTCGCGGTAGTCGCGCCAGGAGAAGCTCTCGCGCCCGTCATGGTTGTCGTCGTCGCGGCGGGGCCGGTAGATCAGCCTTGACCGGTGGCCGGGTTTGCAGCAGGTCAGAGCTGCGATGGATATCCGTCTGCGGGAACGTCCGCGGACCCGTACTACCGGGGTCCGGCCGCGTGGCGACCACGTCTTCGCTTGCGGCGGCGTCATGGAGAATCCGGCTTCGTCTTCGAAGACGAGCCAGGCTCCACGGGCCGCCGCGAGCCTTCCGCGCAGGGCCACACCTCCTTGACCCACCCCGCGACCGCGTTGTCGTCCCGCTCCATCGCTCTACGAGCCGGCACCTGACAGGACCAGCCGTCGCGCACCAACAGCTTCCGCACGCCCTGGATCGTGTACGTCAGATGGAAGCGTCGCCCGATCACTGTCTTGACCCGGCTGAGAGTCCAGCGCTGATCCTCCCAGCCATGCGCGGCCGGCCCCTTGGCCAGCTCCGCCTCCAACCGCGTGAACTGCTTCTCGCTCAGCCTCGGCAGCGACGCCGGCCCCTGCGACCGCAAGGACCGCGGGCCATCCTCGGCCCACGCGTGACGCCATCGCCGGACCGAGCGGACACTGACCCGCAGATCTCTGGCGATCGCTGAACTGCCCTCGCCCATGGCGAACCGCTCGGCCGCCTTGAGCCGTAACCCCTCGCGGAACTGCTGCCGCTCGGCGGTCAGCCCGCCCCCTTGTGGATACCGCATGTCTCCGGTGATACCGCAACCACCGACCAGTCGACACCCCCTACGACACCACGAGTTCAGCCTCAGTAGCCGGCGAAACTCAACCGCACCTGACGGTTGTAAGGGCCTTGACCCAAGGCCGGGTAGTTAACGTTTTTGCAGGTCACGCAAGAGGTGTTGGGGTCCATGCCGTGGCGGCGTAGAGGCCGGGGCCGAGTTTGTGGATGAGGCCGGTCTCGGCCCATCTGGAGAGCTGCCGATACATGGTCTCCATGGTGATGTCGCCGAAGTGAGAAGCGATGTCGCGGGGGCGCCAGAGGCGGGTGGGGTCCTCCTCGATCAGGCCAAGGATCCGGTGGCGGCGGCGGTCGGCGGGGGCGGTGTTCCGGTCGTCGCGAGAGATGGCGGGGAGCTGAGGGTGCAGTTCGCGAGGTTCGATGACGTTGATGTCGAGACCGGTGATGGTGCGGCTGGTGTCGGGCCTGCCGTCGTCATGGCGGGTGCTGTAACGGGACATCGGTGACTTGACCTTGCGGGTGCTGACGCGCTGGCGTCGGGGCGGCAGGAGACGGGCCAGGATCCGGTGCCCGATCAGCCCTACGCGACCGACATCGGCGGGGTCGGTGATGACGGCGGCGGCCTGGATGACCTGGTCGCGGGCGGTCTGGAGGGCGATGGTGAAACAGCAGCGGTCCGGATCGGTGCCAGGTAGCGACTCAGCGGCCTCGACCATCATGGTGCGTAGGGCCTGATAGAGGGTGAGCAGGGCCCACATCTCCTGTTCGATGCCGGCCGGGTCGCCCGAGCGCAGGACACGCCCGTTCATGATTGTGTGGCGGAGCGCGTAGTACGCAGATTCGTGCTCCCACCGCTGGTGGTAGAGGCCCACCAGCACGGCCGCCGGGTAGCGGCCGGCGTCGGTCAAGGTGGTGACCAGCCGGTAGGAGCCGGTGAAGACGGTGCCGTCCGCGCAGGTCACCGTGATGTTTGAGGCGTCCCCCGGAGTGTGGACACAGGGGCTCATGCCGCGATTGAGAGTTTAACTGCTCGCAGATGCTGCTGTTCGAACTCCACGGGTGAGAG
>NZ_JBSFUO010000059.1:0-8676 GCF_053591835.1 Streptomyces sp. NPDC002911
CCGGGTCTCCACCATGTCCGAACACCAAAAACGCGTCAGCCACCAGGCAGTTCCCCCTCAACGACACCTCATCGCCCCAACCGAAACGGCGAGGTCAGGATCTCATTCGCCCGCTTCAGCTCGGCGTTCTCCTTCTTCAACGCCTTGAGCTGGGCGGACTCCTCCGTCGTCGTCCCCGGATGCTGCCCCGCGTCGATCTCGTGCTGCTTGACCCAGTTCCGCAGCGTCTCGCGGGAACCGATGCCGAGCTTCTCGGTCACCGACTGGAAGGCGGCCGTTTCATTCGGGTAGTCCTCGCGGACTTCGGCGACCATGCGCACCGCACGACGGCGGAGCTCAGGCGGGTAACGGGAGGGTCGGGCCATGACTCAATCCATACATGGAATCAAGTCTCCACCTGACCCGAAGCGGTTCAGCCCGACTCGGCCGAGACCTGCCGAGTAACTGTTCCCGCGTGGCTGGCCTGGGTCGCTCTGTGAGTTTGCGTGGTGCCTCACCTCTGGTGGACTGTTTGCTCGCTGCACCCGGCCAGGGCGGTGGGACCGGGCTCAGTTCAGGAGGCAGACAAGCTTGCCGCGCACCGTGCGTCCGGACAGCTCGACGAGTGCCTGGGGTACTTCCTCCAGGGGGAGGGTGCGCGAGAGCATCGCGTCCAGTCGGCCCTGGGCGAGCAGGTCGAGCAGGTCGGTGAGCATGACCGACAGGTCGCGGCGAGAGCGGTGGTCGCCGAGCATGTAGGCCGCGCCCAGCGCGATTTCGTGGACGGAGGGCGCGATGCCGAAGGGCGCCACCGCGTCCCAGTCCGGGCGCCCGGCGACGGCCGCGATGCGGCCGGTGTGGGCCAGCAGGGACAGGTTGGCGGTGGCCGATTCCGTGCCGACGGTGTCCACGACCGCGTCCACTCCGCGCCCGTCGGTGAGTTCGCGTACACGGGTGGCGATGTCCTCGGTGCGGAAGTCGATGGCTTCGGCCGCGCCGAGCTTCTTGACGTGGTCGGCGTTGTGGCCGGCCTCGGTGGCCAGCACGCGTGCTCCGGCACGGGCGGCCAGCTGGGTGGCGAACCCGCCGACCCCGCCCGCGGCACCGGTGATCAGGACGGTGTCCTGCCCGGTCACGTGCAGGCGGCGCAGCACCGCGTGATAGGCGGTCAAACCTGCCGAGGGCAGTGCGGCGGCCTGCGCGACCGGCACCGTCTCGGGTACCGGGGCCAGGACTTCGGCCCGGGCCAGGGTGTATTCGGCGAATCCGCCGCGTTCGCGGATGTCGCCGTGGTAGGCCACCCGCTGTCCGACGGCGATGTCGTCCACCTGGCCACCCACGGCGTCCACGATGCCCACCACGTCCAGGCCCAGGACGGCTGGCCACTCCCATTCGGGGATGCCGTAGGCGGCCCGCTGGTAGTCCGAGGGGTTGAGGCCGCAGGCCTCGACCCTGACACGGACCTGGCCGGGGCCGGGCTCGGGCAGGGGCAGGTCGGCCAGACGCAGGGTGTCGCAGGTGCCGGGGCGGTCCAGAACCAGTGCGCGCATCAGCAATGTCTCCAAAGTCGAGGAAGGCGGGGCGAAACAGGTGTTCAGGCTCGGGGGTCGACTAGAACCTTGACGCGGTCCTGGCCCGCAGCGAGTTCGGCCAGGACCGCGGGTAGGTCGGTCAGGCCCACGGTCTGATCGTGCAAGGGCTTCGTCTGCAGGCGTCCCGAGGCGATCAGGTCGGCGGTGACGGTGAACTCGTGGTTCAAGTGCGCCAGGGAGGTCTGGACGGTCAGCTCTTTGCTCAGCCAGGCCAGCGGAGAGACGGTCACCGATCCCGAGGCGACGCCGAGCATCATGATGGTGGCGCCCGGGCGGCACAGCTCCACGGCCGCGCTCAATGCGGCCTCGTTCCCGGCACAGTCGTAGACCAGGTCCGCACCCAGCCCGCCCGAGGCCTCCAGCACAGCGTCCGAGGCCGCGGGGCCCGGCTCGACAGCGACGTCGGCCCCCAAAGCCAGGGCCAGGTCCCGCCGACGCGGGCGGGGCTCGACGACGACCACCCGGCCGCAGCCGGCCAGGCGCAGCAGTTGTGCGGCGAACAGTCCCACGGGGCCGGCGCCCATGACGACGGCGGCCTCTCCCAGGAGTGGAGGCCGGCGGCGCACGGCGTGCAGGGCCACGGTGGCCGGCTCGATCATGGCGGCCTGGTCGTCGTCGACCCCGTCGGGGATGCGGACGAGCGTCTCGGCGGGCACGGTGATGCGCCGGGCGTAGGCCCCGTGGGCCGGGGTGAGGGGGTGGGTGCCGAAAGACAGCGCGGTCAGCGCCTCGCAGCGTTCGGCGTGCCCGGCCCTGCACATCGCGCACCGCCCACAGGCCGACGGCGTTCCGGCGACCACGCGATCGCCTGCGGCCAGGCCGGTCACGCCTTCTCCGACGTCGACAACTGTGGCGCCCCATTCGTGGCCGGACAGGAACGGCGGGTAGTCGTGACCGTCCTTGAACGCCGAGACATCGGAGCCGCAGATACCGGTCCTGCCGATCTCCACGACGGCGGTGTTGGGCCCCGCCCGTTCCGGCAGCGGGAACTCGACGAACTCGACCTTGCCACGGCCGGTGATCAGTGCGGCTTTCATGAAGTGTCCTCGGGTATACGGGAAAATAAGGCGTGACGCGGGGTCGCAACGGGTCAGGGCGCGGTGAGCTCCCGCAGATGGGCGCAGACGGACCGGAAGGTCTCGACCGGATCGGCTTCGCCGTCCGCGGCCCAGGCGTCGAAGGTGACGCGCAGGGCCGCGCTGACGATCTCGGCCAGCACCCGCACCCGCCGGTCCACGGCGGTGGAGCCGACGGTGGCAGCCAGCATCTGCACGAACCGATCGCACTGCTCTGCCTCCCGGCGCTGTACCGCGCCGCGCAGGACCGCGTCCGCTCCGGCCAGACGGCGCACCCGGAGCATCCGTTCGACGACATCGGCACGGTCCACCTCCAACTCCTGCAAGACCTCGCCCACCGCCCGTTCCACCTCCCGCAGAGGCGCGGCGGCGACCGCACTCCCCTCCAGACGGGCGGCGAGCGTGACCTCGAAGGCCTGGTTGGTCCCCAGCGCCGCGTCCTCCTTGGTCGGGAAGTAGCGGAAGAACGTGCTCGTGGAGACCCCGGCCGCAGCAGCGATGTGCTCGACAGTCGTCCCTTCGAACCCCTGGCGCTCGAACAGGCCGAGCGCCGCGTTCTCGATCTCGGCCAGAGTGGCGCGCCGACGGCGCTCACGAAGACCAATAGTGGCATCCATGCTCAAAATGATAGCGACTCCCACATTGGTATGCACATCCATAGCGGTGACGTATCCCGCGATCTCTGATACCGGACGCAACGCCTGAACGGCAGAGAGAGTGCAAGCGGGGCAGCACCCCGCCGAGTGCTGCCGCAGTAAATGCCGGATTCACTGCGGCAGAGCCCCTAGCGTGATCATTGCGACCTGCGGCGGGACATTCCGGCCGCAGGGGCGAGGAGTACGCATTTAGAGGTCATCTCATTTGGTGAGTCGGCGGTAGCAGATGAGGGTGCAGGCGATGCTGGTGAAGGCGAGAAAGTGCTCGGCCTTGCGTTCGTAGCGGCGGTGGAGTCGGCAGCCGGCGAGCCAGGACATGGTGCGTTCGATGGTCCAACGGTGCCGGCCGAGTCGCTGTGAGTTCTCGATGCCCTTGTGGGCGATGCGGTGTCGGATTCCGCGTCGGGAAAGCCATCGCCGCAGGTAGCGGTAGTCGTAACCCTTGTCGGCGTGGCTTGCCGGGCTTGCGCCGACGGGGGCCTCGGCGGGACCGGATGGGCGGGATGCCCTTCACGAGCGGGACCAGGGCTTGGCTGTCGTGGACGTTGGCGCCGGAGATTGCGACGGATATGGGCAGACAGGTCCGATCGGTGATCAGGTGGATCTTCGACCCGTACTTGCCCCGGTCGACAGGATTCGGACCTGTCAGGTCCTCGTTACCTTTTTCATGGCCCAGACCCGGGCCTTCGTCCACTCGGTGAACCTGCGGTGGGCCGTCGCGCCGGACGGACCGAACGACGCCGTGGGCAGCTGCTGCCACGTGCAGCCCGACGTGGCCACGAACACGATCGCCGCCAACACCTCCCGGTCACCGTGACGCCGTCGACCACCACCCTGCGGCCGCGACGGCGCCTCCGGCACCACCCGCTGAAACAGCTCCCACAACTCGTTCGGCACCAGCCGTTCAACAATCCCCGCCATGGCCAGCAGCCTACCGAGCCAATTGAGATGACGTCTTGGTGCCTGTGTCTGAACCTCGGATGGAGAGTCTTCTCAGGTCAGGATACGGACGAGGCGATCCGAAGGCGGCCCGATTGGCAGCGCAAGGCGCCCGGCCCCCGGCGAGGCGCCGGGCAGGCATGAGAAACGAGCCTGGCGTCGGTGTATGGGCAACGTGGTCCGCCGGGTATAGCCGAACGTGCACGTCCAAGCCGATGTTCAGGGATTGATCTCGGTTGTCCCACCTATCGAGCGCCCATGATCGGGAGGATCAAGCGCACCCCGTGGCACGACAGCGCGTTCACCCGTGCCATGGTTGCTGCCATGACGGTTGGCGCGGTTCCGGGCAGTGAGGTCGTACTCGAGACAAGTCGCCTGCTGCTCAGACCTTGGCGGGTAGCCGAGGCCGTCGTCCAGCATGAGCTGTGGACCGAACGTGATCCACGAGTGCCGCCGCACCGCCGAATCGACGCGGACGGACACCCCACGGTCGCGGAGCTCGAGGGTTCGATCCGCACCAACCAGCTGTGGTCGAGCGGGTTGCTGGCGGTCGAGCGGAAGGCATCTCGTGACGTCATCGGCTACTGCGGGCTGGTCGACAGAGAGCGAGGATCGGCAGGAGAACCTGAACTGGCATTCGAGCTGCTACGCCGAGTTTGGCGTCAGGGATACGCGACCGAGGCATCGTTGGCGGTTCTGGAATGGGCGAGATCATCTGGGTACGAACGTCTGTGGGCCACGGTCTGGGACTGGAACACCGCTTCTCGCCGTGTGCTGGCCAAGGTCGGATTCACTGAAACTGAGCGGAAGGAAGTGGACGCGGTGTACGGAACCAACCTGTTCACCACGAGACGGCTCTGACACACCCCGTATCGACCTTCCGGACGGCTCCGCGTCGGCGGCTGACGCCGAGCCCCCTGGTGCGGATTGCCCTGTGGAGCCGTCGTGGTGGTGCGACGATGAGGTTGGTTTGAGGCTCGGTGATCTCTTGGTGGGACTGATGACCGTCAGTGCCAAGATGATCAGTCGCGTTGGGCTTCGCGGGAGGACGGCTGTCCGCTCCTGCGGGAGTTTCGGCGGGTGATTCGCCTAGTCATAAGGGTGATTGCAGCCCAGGTGACGAGTGATTCCGAGTGCTGGACGAGCCGTTCGTAGTCCCGCGCGTGCCGACGGGCGTGCATGACCCAGGCGTGTGAGCGTTCGACGACCCAGCGCCGGGGCAGAACGACGAACCCGGGGACGTACTTAGAGAACGTCTCATTTGGTGAGTCTGCGGTAGCAGATGAGAGTGCAGGCGATGCTGGTGAAGGCCAGGAAGTGTTCGGCTCTGCGCTCGTAGCGGCGGTGGAGTCGACGGCAGCCTGCGAGCCAGGCCATGGTGCGTCGATGGTCCAGCGGTGGCGTCCAAGGCGCTTCGAGGACTCGATGCCTTTGCGGGCGATGCGGTGGGCGATTTCACGCGTGCGGAGCCATCGGCGCAGGTGGCGGTTGTCGTAGGCCTTGTCGGCGTGGAGTTTGGCCGGCCGTCTGCGGCGGGGCCCGCGGCGGGAGCGGATGGGCGGGATGCCCCGCACCATGGGCTCGAGGGCCTGGCTGTCGTGCAGGTTTGCACCCGAGATGCCGACGGAGAGGGGCAGACCGGACCGTTCGGTGATCGAATGGATCTTCGACCCCGACTTGCCTCGATCCACAGGATTCGGACCTGTCAGGTCCCCCCTTTCAGAGCCCGCATGTGCACCGAATCGATCGCGCACCTCGACCAGTCCAGCTCGCCGCGTGCGCCGAGTTCGTCCAGCACCAGGCGGTGGAGTTTGGCCCATACCCGGGCCTTGCTCCACTCGGTGAACCGCCGGTGAGCGGTCGGCCCCGACGGTCCGAACGACGGTGGCAGCTGCCGCCAGGTGCACCCTGACGTGGCAACGAAGACGATCGCCGCCAGCACTTCACGGTCCCCGTACCGTCGACGGCCACCGCCCTGCGGCCGCGACGGAACAGGCGGCACCACCCGCTCGAACAACATCCACAACTCATCCGGCACCAGCCGCTCCACGATTCCCACGACACCAGATTACCGAACAGCCCAAATGAGACGTCCTCTAAGACCGACCGGCAAATGGATCACTTGAGCCGGCGTGTGGTGGGACGCTGATCCCAGCGGTAGCGAGTGGTGGCGTGGCGGACCAGCATGCGGAGAGTGACGAGGGCTGCGGCCAGGTGGAGGTAGAACGTGACGACGGTGCTGTTCTTCTCGGTGCAGCGGCGTAGCTTGCCGTAGCTGTTCATCCACGAGTGCGTTCGTTCTACGACCCACCGCTTGCCGGCCTGGATCGGGGCGGGCACGCCCACGCGGGCGATCTCACTGGTGAAGCCCAACTCCCGGAGCGGAGCGCGGGACGTGTTGCTGTCGTAGCCCCGGTCGAGGTTGACGTTCACGTCGTCCGGCAGCGGCCCGACCTGGTCCATGGCTGCATGGAGAGTCGGTCCGAGTAGGGGCGAGTCGTGGCGGTTGGCTCCCGCCACGACTAGGCCGAGCGGGACGCCGCGGGCGTCAGTGACGACCGAGCGTTTCAGGCCCTGCTTCTCGCGGTCCACCGGGGACCGGCCCGCGCTTTGGCCGCCGCATAGGGCCTTGGTGATGCAACCGGCCACGGATATTTCGGACAGTTCCAGGCCGATCATCCGGTCGTACGCTTCCAGCGCGAGAACGTGCACCACTTCGGATATCCCCTGCTCAGCCCACTCTTTGACACGTCGACGGATAGTCCGGTCTGAGCATCCGGGGCTGGAGACCCGTTCGTAGCCCGAGCCGTGGACCAAAGCGAGCACCACGTGCTCGAACACCGTCCGGTCGGGGACACGGCGGCGGTGGCAGCCAAGCGGGTGGCCCGCGGCGAACTCCTCCCGAGCGGGCAGGAGCGCCACGAACTGGTTCCAGAGCGGTTCGAGCAGGCAAGATGGCAGTGCGGGCACGGCTGTCCTTCGTGATCACTGAGCGGAGAGAACTCCATGATCACGTGGGCCCGTGCCCGTTCTGGTGCTCATCCATCTCCCGGGCACCTGCTGCTGGACCGTCTGAGAAGGAAGCTCAGCCACCCGTTGCCCCGTCGGTCCGCTCTCGCAGGAAGTCGGCGTGGCCGTTGTGGCGGGCGTACTCCTGGATCATCAGCATGTAGACCCAGCGCAGGCTGAGAGGAACTCCGTAAGAGGACATGAAGGTCTCGTCGAGGTCGTGTCCGGCCGCCGCCGCGTCGCACGCTTTGACCTCGGCCTGGAAGAATACGAAGTCTTACTCCGCATCGGCTGCGTGAACTCCGTCGAGTCCCTCATTGCCATCTGACGGGCCGGTGAAAACGTCTCCGATAGCCTCACCGGCGAAGCTTCGCCGGAACCACCATCGCTCTACTTCCGCCATGTGCCGGACCAAGCCCAGCAGGGTAAGGCCCGACGGCTCTACGGTCGTCCGCGCCAATTGGGCCGACTCAAGCCCGGCGCACTTGGCCCGCAACGTTTCCCGGCGCCAGTTCAGCCAACCCTCCAACATCTGACGCTCAGTTACGGTACCCAGGCCGCCTAGCTGCTGGGTACGCTCGACTGATGGCGCTGTCCATGTCATGGATCCACCCTGCACCGCCGCCTGGGAGGGTTCAAGTGGGTAAAGTGGCAGCGCAGCCAGGCCGTCCTTTGTGATTACTGAGCGTAGAGAACTCCAAGATCACGTGGACCCGTGGCCGTTCTGATGCCTCCGCCGCCTCCGAGTGCCTATTGCCGGTCGGTCCAAGCTACTCGACCTGGACGAGTCATTCCGATGTGCTCAGTGGTCATAAGCGATCAAGGATCGTATGACGGGCTGGCCGGTCTTGTGGTTGTGCCAGATCGCGGCAGCCATCGCGAGGATGCGCTGGGCGACGCGGCCGGTGGCGCCTTCGAAGGTCCGGCCGCCGTGCTGTTCCAGGTCAAGCTGGCCTTTGAGGGTGTGGTTGACCGACTCGATCAGCTGCCGCACCGACTTCAGGAGGCTCTCGCCCTTGCGCTTCCTCTCGCGCTTGAACGAAGGACGCAGCAGCTACGCGCCCCGGAAGGCCAGATCGGCCTCGAACTCCTTGGAGGCGAAGCCTTTGTCCGCGATCACCAGCAGGCTTGGCCGATCCATGGCAAGGTGCGGTTCGCGGTCCAGCATCGCCGACAGCACCTCCCGCTCGTCCAGCTCCGGGTTCGCCGATGCCCACAGGATGGGCATCCCGGTCGGGGTGCACACCAGGTACAGGCGCAGGCCCCAGAAGAACCGGGAGTGCGAGGCGCAGTACCCGTGTCCGGCCCGGCCGGCCATGTCCGACCGCTGCACCGTCGGACGCGAGCGGCCGCACTCCACCGGCGTGGAGTCGATGATCCAGTGGTTGTCGAACCAGAAGTCCGTATCGACGGCCAGTAGCCGTA
>NZ_JBSFUO010000060.1:0-8417 GCF_053591835.1 Streptomyces sp. NPDC002911
ACACCAGCTCATAGGCATCGGACCATTCCGCGTCACTGAATCCCAACGCCTGCTGGGCAAGGCCGTAGAAATCGAGGTAGGCGTAACTGGCGTCCGCCTGCCACCCCTCGGCCTCGGCGACCGAGCGCAGAGTTCCTATCTGAATGGACGGACGCCTCACGTTGTTCCACGGCATGGAAACGAGCGTCACGAGCATGGCAGTGCCTCCAGCCACCTCACCAGGAGATCCTCAGGTCGTAGGCATTGCGGAGGAACGGGAGATCCTGCGCGTTCGCGGCGGACGGCAGACCGTACCGGGGAATGAGGGCATGCCACTCCTCCAGGGCCGTGAGGAATTGCGCCCGCGCCAGCGCCGCTCCTAGGCACTGGTGAGGGCCTGTGCCGAACGCGATGTGCGGGTTCCTCTCCCGGTCGAAGTCCACTCGCCCCGGCTCCGGGAAGACATCGGGATCGTGGTTGGCGAGGGAGAGCGGAAGAAGCACCGTCTGTCCGCGGCCGGCCACGTCGCCCGCGCCGTCACGCGCCGCCATCCGGCCTGGATACATGCACGAATTCACCCGGAGAAACTCCTCCACTGCCGCCGGACGGGTATCCGCGGAGGTCAGGAAGCGCCGGCGGTGCTCCTCGTGGGCCGCGAGGAACTGGATCGCGTTGGACAGGTGGTTCACCGTCGAGTCCACCCCGGCCAGGAAGAGCACGGTCAGCAGTGATACCCGGTCGTCATCCGTGATGGGTGCGCCTTCGATCTCCCATTCGAACGTCGCGGTGGTGAGGTCGTCGGCGGGCTCGGCACGCCTGCGCTCGACATGCTCCCGGGCATACTTCTCCACCGCTGGAATACCCGTTTCCTCGTACGCCGCTTCGCGAGGGTCGGGTGCGTACCGTGAGTCGATCATCGC
The DNA here is from genome assembly GCF_053591835.1 of Streptomyces sp. NPDC002911. Classification (NCBI taxonomy): domain Bacteria; kingdom Bacillati; phylum Actinomycetota; class Actinomycetes; order Kitasatosporales; family Streptomycetaceae; genus Streptomyces; species Streptomyces sp. NPDC002911. The sequence continues at coordinate 900 of NZ_JBSFUO010000060.1, forward strand.
GCGGTCGATCGTCACGAGCCGGTCGAGACCGTCGACGGGCCAGCCCACCGCGGACATCAAGTTCTCCACCACGTAGGGCCGGGCGAAATCCTCATTGAACGAGATCTCGCCCCGCTCGAGAAATTCCTTGATCCTGCGCCGTGCGTTGGCGCGGATCTGCGGGGTCAGTTCCCGTACCCGCTGGGGTGTGAACCACGAGCCGAGCCTGCGCCGCCATTCCGTATGCTGATGCCCCTCGATGGTCAACGGGATCCAGCGGTCCTCTTCGGAACCCTCGGCCGCGCTGACCCGTCCGACGGTGAACTCATCCTCGTTCCTGAAGGCCTGGCATACGCCGTCGTAGCTGGTGAGAACCCAGAAGCCCTCCCCCTGACTGCTGTAGAAAGCGCCCTCGTGCGCATGCTCCTCAGCAGCTCTCCGATAATCCGCCGGAGCGCTGAAGAAATTGAAGTCCACGGATTCGGACTCTTTCTTCCCTTTCGCCACGGGGCAGCCTTCAGCCTGCATGGGACGTCGCCTCTTTCTTCTGGGTTCGGTTCACCGGAGAGGGATTGAGGTCGCCCCGTCTCCAGACGGAAGGATCGAGCCCCGTTCCCCTGAGCCGCAGGCTCCAGAGGTGGTCGAGGTCCGTGCCGTCGAGGAAGACACCGTCGATCAGCACTCCGTCGGGCCGAGCTAGACGAGTGACGTCACCGTCAGGGGGCTCGCGGAAGAAGACCAGGTCCGTCTGACCCGTGCCCGGCTCGTTCCCCCAGCCCATGACCTCATGGGAGTGCGTGGTCGCGGCCCCGAGGATCGCGCTGAATCCGAACCCGGCCCGGGAGAGCTCCGCCATCTCCTTGTGGAACGAGGGCCCGGCGAGGACGAAAGGATTCCCGCAGTCGGTTCCGACGAGCAGCCGGGCTCCCTGGTCCACGAGGTCGCGGGCGACCAGACCGAGCTGGTCGATCATCGCGCTGCGGCTCTCCACTTCGGCGTGGTCGAGTCCGAGAGCGCTACGGACCGCGGCGTGCCAGGCCCGCCTCCTGCTCGGGGCCGCCGTCTGGAGAGCTGTTCCGGACGGCTGGGTGAAGCGGACTTCGCCCGTCCTGGCCCGCCACGCGGTGAGCGTGGGACAGATGAAATGGCCCGCCACGTTCGCGGTGAGCGCGCGCCGGTCACTCCGGTGGCGCTCCAGCGCGTCGGCGAGCGAGATCCAGCGGTCGGCGGGCGGCAGGCGGAACACGTTCGGCACGACCCCGTAGAGATGCTCGGAAGACCGCATGGCCTGGTGAGCCGCGCTGAACGGAACCGCTTCCGGTACGTGCCCCACCACGGGTACTCCCGCCCGTTCCGCCTCCCGGACCAGCAAGTCGAACGCGGAGCACTCCAGATCGTCGTAGATCTTTATGCCGTCGAACCCGTAGGCGAGCACATCCTCCACCACGTGCCGGGCCGTCCGTACCCCGTCCACGAGGGTGACCGCGTGAGGGATACGGGAGTTCGGGCCGTCCACCAGACCCGCCGTCACCCAGGCCCGGGGCAGCACGGCGTTGCGGGCCCGACGTACACCGCCGCTGTACAGGTGTGCCGGTTCCCCCCACATCTGGCGGTATGCGGTCACCCCGTGGACCAGGAGGCCCACGAGGTCGGAGGCCGAGGACACATGTGCGTGGGCGTCCACGAACGCCGGGACGGCGTACCAGTGCGGGCGCACGCTCCGGTCGTCGACCGCGGATACCGGGCCCCATCCGGAGATGCGCCCGTCGACCACACTCAGTTCACGGGACGCGGTGACCTCGCCGGTCCGCACATCGATCAGCCCGACGGAACTGAAGGTGTGGGTCCGCTTCCGGCCGGCCAGTTCCACGAGAGCGGAGACCAGCGGGTCACCCTCGGGCAGCAGTCCCCTACGATGCCGCCAGAGAGTGTCCTCGATGGGAATGGTCATCAGGACGTCGTCCTTCCGTCCGTCACGTCCCTGGACGCCGTGCCGAGCAGTTCCGCCACCTGACGGCCGGTGTCCCCCAGCCGAGCGGCGGCCTGTACACGGGTGGGGCTCTCGACGAGCCAGAGGCGCGCCCCGAGCCGCTTCTCACTCGCGCGGAAGGTCTCCATGTCGGTGTCGCTCACCGAGGTGATCAGCACCAGGTCCTGGTCCGGATGGCCGCGCTCGGCCTGATGGTGTGACCCGTGCAGAAGACCACGCGTCGCCGTCGCGAGTTCGCCGCGATCGACCCGGTCACAGGCGTCGATCATCCACGGCGGCGCGCCGGCCCTGGTGAAGTGGTCGCGTAGATAAGCCTGTCCGCCCGGTCCTTCGATGGCAGCGGCTTCCTCTTCCACGGCGCCGGGGGGAATGTCGACCCCTTCGCCGTGCGCGCAGAAGGAGAACACTCGTGTCACCCGGGTGTCCGCCGAGGCGGCATGGAGGGCAAGGCGCCCCCCGAAATAGGTACCGACCATGCTGTACCGCTCCTGGCCGAACCGGTCGAGAACAGCCCGTAGGTCATCGACGTAGCGGGCCATGCCATGGCCCTCCGCACTACCGACGTGCGGGCTGTCACCGCGGCCCCGCAGGTCGGGGGCAATGACCCGGGCTCCGGGCAGTCCGTCGAGAAAGCCCGACTCCCACCAGATGCGGTGGTCCATGGCGATGCCGTGCACAAGGACGACCGTCTCCCCCGGGCCGGGCCTGTGGACACCGCGCACCACGGTGCCGTCCCGGGAGACGACTTCGAAGCGTTCCACTCCTGCGCGGCTGTCAGAGTCCCGCATCCTGCCCCCTCAGTTCGACCGCACGGCCCAGCTCGTCCCGCATGCCATCCCGTACGGCCAGCACCAGCCCGCGCCTGCCCTCGAGGTGGATCCAGCCGCGCTCCGCCCAGGCTTGCACGGTGCCATGTACGTCTTCTTCCGGAGTTCCGGTCATCTCGCTCGCCCGGCTGACGGACTGCTCCAGTCGTCCCCCGTGGACGAGGGAACGGAAGAGATGGTCGTCGACGCCCCTCAGTACATGCCTGCCTGATCCCACATGGGGCCGGTAGTCGTGGACGATGGTGATCTCCGGTCCGTAGCGGAACGAGAAGCGGGACTGCTCGTGGAGCTTCTTCCACAGGCCTACGCGCGCGCCCAGGCGCCGCCGCAGGGACAGCATCGTGACGGCATCGGTCTCCCGGCCGGTCTCCTCGTGCTCGAACGAGTAGGCGAGCGCCGTCCTGTCGGTCTTCCGGCCGGCGTGGATGAACTCGTATTTTCTCTCCGGCCCGATGAGTTCGATGCCGAACTCGTCCGGCTTCTCGAAGTAAGGGCTGTAACGGTCGACACGGACCTTGCTCACCGTCGACGGAGGCGCCAGATGTGTGATGAAGGGGACGAGCCGGAGCTGCTCCTCCAGCATCTGGGAGGACTCGTAAGGCATCGCGGAGAGCAGGTTCCACTGGGCATCGATGCCCAGCTCCTCACAGAGGATGAGGAAGCGCAGATTGTGCAGTGCGGTCGCGCCCTTGCGCAGCAGTTTCAGCGCGCCGGAGCTGAGGCTTTCGATGCCCGGCTGGACCATGAGGACGCCCGCCGCCCGCATCTCTCCGAGTTCCCTGGGGCCCAGATTCGCCTTGACCTCGAAAAACGTGGTGATGTCGACCTCTGCGTCGGCGAGGGCTGCCAGGCCGTTGTCCTTCTTGGCCAGAATAGTGTCTACGGCGTAGGTGCTGAATACGCCGTGCTGCTCGGTCAGTTGCCGCAGAGTCTCTGTGAGCTGTCCGCCCGGCTTGCTTCGGTAGACCATGCCGCTGCCGTTCTCGCCGCAGAACGTGCACTGCATCTTCTCGCCCCACCAGCAGCCCCGGGACATCTGGAACGGCATTGCCACGTGGGGCGTGATCAGATCGCGCCACGGAAGGGAGTTCAATCGCTCGAAGTACTCCTCGTACCGGGGCACGGGGGCGGACTCCACGGGCTGGATCGTGGGCAACGAGGCGCGCAGCGCACCCTCGTGACGCAGGACGATCCCGGATGCGTCGGCCAGGTCCGCCACATCCGTCGCGGTGAGGATCGCTGTGACTGCGCCCTCTCCCTCGCCCTGCACCACCGCGTCCACGTAGGTGTAGGCCTCCATGACGGCCCGGCCCATGGGCCGGTCGCAGTTGGCCCCACCGAGGAGGACGAGCCGGTCAGGCGCCAGGTCCTTGATGGCACGGGCGATCGCCAGCGCGGGGATCAGCTGACTGAACGACGTGGTGAAGCCGAAGCATTCGGCTCCAGTGGCGAGGAGCCGCTCGGCGAACTCCGTGATGAACCGGGGGGCTATCCCGCGAAGCGAGAGAATGCAGTCCGTCAGACTCTCGGCGACCCCCTGCTCCCGGAGAAACGCCGCGTACTCCGCTCGTGCGGAGGTCTCGCTCACTCCTTCGGCTGCCGGGAGCGCACTTCCGAAGATCCAGTCACCGACTCCCATCCCGTACAGTTCCTCGCCGATCGTGTCGTACACGGCGATGAACTGTTGCGGATCGTGCTCGAGCGAATTGATGGCGAACTCGAACCAGTCGAGGTATCCGTACACCGGAGTGATGGGATCCCCGCGTCCCTCGGAAGCCAGCGCCGCGAGGGTGGCGATCTGGATCGACGGCCGGTAGAGGCTGTTCCAGGGGGGCGCCACAAGGGCGAGTTTCACTTGCGCTCACTCCTCCGGGGCAGCAGGAGCTCTCCCAGCCGCCCGGTGGGCAGGACGGGGTAGCCGGCGCGGGCCTTGTCCAGCATCTCCAGGCCCGGGGCGACGACATCGACGACTGTGACGGAACCGGGCCTGGTCAGGACGCGGTAATGGATGTCCACCCCCAGGGCGTGCAGCCGGCCGATGAGGTGTCGGAGCAGTTCCTCGGGCGAGGCGGTGGCGGGCAGTCCGTCGTGGGCGCTGAACTGCACGGGCTCGTGAGGAAGGGCGTGGATGTCGAAGCGTGCCGCGGCGCGGTGGCGGGGGTAGCGCACCAGGGCCGTGAGAATCTGGTTCGCCTCGCGCTCCGCGTCGATGGGGCCGTGCTCGAAGATGGTGCACACCTGGAGGTACTCCAGGAGCGCTCGTTGCAGCGCGTACGTCTGTACCGGTGACGCACCGCTGCCGATCAGCCGGATGTCCTCGTGGCTGTCGGCGTCGCAGGCCACGTAGGCGGGCACCCCGGTATCGCAGGCGATCGAGATGATGAGGACCGGAGTTCCCCGTACTTCCTCGACGTCGCCGACCAGCCTCCTCAGATCGGCGGGAAGGGACTCGTGGTCGACGACGCGTATGCCGGAGCCGGCTTTGTCCAGGCCGAAGTACCAGCCGGCGAGCTGGTACGACCAGGCATCGCGCTCGATCAGCTCGTTGATCGCGTGAACAAGCGCCTCGTGCAGCGTGGCCCCTGCGGCGTAGCCGACGCTGGAGGTGTAGTGCCAGAGTGTCTTGAAGGCCCCGTCGTCGTCAGGGTGCGGCCAGTTTCGGTATCCGCCGTCACGGAGGAAGACCGGCTGCCGGTGCGGTGCCTGCTCGTTCGCCGGCTCGCCCAGCGCCTCCGCGATCGGCCGGTAGGGGCGGGTGAGGATCCGGCTCTCCGGCAGGGCGCCGCCGAGGCGCTGCAGCAGCGCGGAGTGGCGCGCCGTCGGCTGCTGGGCGATGTCGTGTCCGGAGAGGAAACTGGCGTCGGACGCCCCCGGGTCGCGTCGCCAGTCGAGGTGGTAGTGCTCCGCGCTCTCGAAGAGCGCGCTCGCCATGCTGCGGTATCCCAGACCCTTGCCGGAGCTTCGTGAGCAGAGCGTGCCGTCGCTGTCCTTCAACTGCACTTCGTAGGTGGGCGTCGCGTCGATTCCGTGCTTCCAGATTTCAGCGGTCAGCTTTTCGGAGCCGAGCCATTCGGAGACAGCGCCGAGGGCTTTGGCGATGGGTGTCTCACGCTCCGGCGGGACATCCTCCGTGAGTGCTCCGCTCAGAAGGGCTGTGGACAGCAGGTCCTGTCCGACGTGACCAGTCAAGGGTCTTCCTCACTTCTCCCGTGTCGAATACGGGTATGCCTGCGCGGACAAGTCCAAGGAGCGGCTGAGGATCTGACACCACGTGCGCGTAGTGGATCCGAGTCCTTTTCATTCCTGGTCCAGAGACGTCAACTGCTCCTGAGTCGGCCCACACCGATATTCCCCTGCTGTCCAGCTCCTGCAGGGGAGAAGAGAGCGGCTCCTCGTGGTGGGGCAGGTCATCGGCCTGCAAGTCGAATTCCAGGGCGGCGCAACGCCGAAGCAGCGGCCATCGCTCGAACCGTCGCATGAAGTAGCGCTCGGCGGACTCGGCGGTGGTGTTCTCTCGCCAGAGCGTCTCAGCCTGAGCGAGTTCCAGGAGTGCCCGGTCGGCCGCCTCGGTCCGCGTAGGACCCGATCCGATACCGGAGGCGGGCATCAGCCGGCCGGCACTCCTCGACACGGCGAGGACAGTGGGCGTCCGGGTGACATAGCCGATGGGCAGGATCAGTGGCGCGGAGGAGCCGTCGTCCATCTCGCTCCGTGCCGCATCGTTCATCTCGCTCCGTGCCGCATCGCCGTCCTCCGGCATATGCCCTGCCGGACGACGGGTCAGGCAGCGGTAGAGAAAAGCGCTGTAGTTCAGCAATTCCGCCAGCTCGAAGAGCGCGTTTCGCAGGGCCGCTTCGGGGGACGGCGAGGCAGCCCAGCCCACCGTGCATGACAGGCGGGCTGCCTGCGCCGTCAGGGTCGCCGACCTCAGTTCCAGGCCGGCCACCCATGGTGATGACCAGAACATCGGTACCTGCCGGGGCCGGACTGCCGTCAGCGGCTCGTAGGCACGCAGCAGGCACCCTTCGGGTGCCCCGCGTACCCCGCCGGGCCAGTGCCGGGAGTCCGTGCCCCGACAGGTGTGTGTCGCCGGCGGACGGGCGACCAGGGAGAAAGGGGTGCAGGCCATGAGCCGTTCCACGGCCTCGGACAGAGCCTTCTTGCGCGCGACGGCCTCCGTGGTCGCGGTGCCGTAGCCTTCGGCCGATACCGCACCCGAGGCGGGCTCCACAGTGCATCGGACCGTCACTGTTCGCTCTGACCGGTACGAGTGGTAGGCGATTTCACGCATTGCGCAGCCAGCCACTGATCTCTCGATCATCGCCCCTACTCCCCTGTTCCAGTCTCGCCGGCTTCACGCCTGGTACTGCTCAGCACCAAGCGTTACCTGGCGGAGTCGGTGTCCTCGGACCACGCGCCCCACGACTCGAGTTCTGACATCTCGAGTGCGCTCAGTTCGGCGTTGTTGGGGTCGTCGTTGAGGAAGTCGGCCGTCATGCAGTCGAATACAACTGCAGGTCCCATGACAGGATCCTTTCGTAGCAATTCGTTCTGTCTTCTGCTTTTCTTCCTAAGGCTTTTCGGTGCCGATGTTCAGTACTGGGATAGGCCCCCTTTCCCTCCGGTCGGTGAGGGTGAGTGGTACGGGGTTGCGAGTGCGCCGGGGTGTTCCCTTGAGGGGTGGGGTTCGGTAGGCCGAGGGCTGTTCGCGTACCGCGAGTG
>NZ_JBSFUO010000061.1:0-8214 GCF_053591835.1 Streptomyces sp. NPDC002911
CACTCGCGGTACGCGAACAGCCCTCGGCCTACCGAACCCCACCCCTCAAGGGAACACCCCGGCGCACTCGCAACCCCGTACCACTCACCCTCACCAGCACGGTGCGGAAGTCCGGCTGAAACATGTCGGGGTCGCTCGCCTCCCTCGGAAACCGTTCACCCGAAGGAGACTCACCTCCTCGGTGGCCTGCTCCGGCTGTCAGGCCGGCCGACTCGTCGAGAAGAGCCTCAGTGTCTCGATCAATGTGCGCACCGCGAAACCCGTGCCGCCGTGCGGAGTCTCGTCGTACGGGGCCTCGTTGTTGTATGCGGGTGCCGCGATGTCCAGGTGTGCCCAGGGGGTTTCGGGGGCGATGAAGTCCTGGAGGAAGAGGGCCGCCTGGATGGTGTCGCCGTGGCGGTGGGAGCAGTTCACGCGGTCGGCAACCGCGGAGTGCAGGTGTCGGCGTTCATGCGCGAGGAGCGGCAGCCGACAGAGCGATTCGCCCGCCCGGCCCGCGGCTGCGAGGATCGTGTCGGCCAGCCGGTTGTCGGGAGAGAAGAGGGCACCGGTCCGGGTGCCGAGCGCATGCATGACGGCCGAGGTGAGGGTCGCCACGTCGATCACGAGATCGGCGCGGTGAGGGCCCGGGCGGGTCGCGCGGACCAGGACATCGGCCAGGACCACACGGCCCTCGTTGTCGGTGTGGGTGATCTCGGTGGTGGTACCGCCGAGGTGCCGCACGACATCGCCCACGCGCAGCGCACCGCCGCCAGGCATGTTCTCCGCCAGCGGCAGGTAGGCGCGGACGGGCACCGGCAGGCTCAGCCGGGGCAGAGCGGCGAGCGCTCCGACCACCGCCGCGGCGCCTCCCATATCGGCCTTCATGGCTTGCATCTGGTCCGGCGGTTTGAGGGACAACCCACCGGAGTCGAAGGTGATGCCCTTGCCGACCAGGCCGAACGTGGGTGCCGAGGAGCCGGCCGGTGGGGTGTACCCGACTTCCACATACCGGGCCGGTTCGCGGGATCCCCGCGCGACGGCGGCCAGACCGGCGAGGCCGAGTTCGGTCAGAGCGTGGTCCTCGTAGACAGTGCAGGTCAGACCGGTGGCCTCCGCCAGTTGCTCGATCCGGTGCGCGAACTCTCTGGGTGTCAGGAAACCCGCCGGGCAGTTGACGAGATCGCGGGCCAGACAGGTCCCGTCGGCGACGGCCAGCGCTTCGGCGACGGCTTTGTGCTCGGCCGCCGACGCAGTCGCCACGGTCACTTCGGCCAGGGGACTCACCGACTTCCCCGAGCGGTACTCGTCGTACCGGTACAGGGTGAGCGCGGCGCCCTCCGTCACAGCGCGGGCCCGGTCGGCAGCCGGTACATCACCGTCATCCGCCAAGGCGAGATCGAGACGGAGACTACGGGCCGGCCCGGCAGCCCGTACGGCGGCGGCCGCTGCCCGGCGGAAGACGGCGACCGTAGCGGAAGGGGCCGGCCCCAGGCCGACGTTGAGGATCACCGAGCGGCCGTCGGGCGACGGTTCGGCAACGACCTGGCCGGGCCGGGCCACGAAACCGCGGCGGCGGCAGAACGCACTGGCGGGCGTGCCCGTGTGCCAGGCACGCGCGGTGACATCCGCGGGTGTGCGGGCGTCGCCGGCCACTATGCGCACCATCGTCAGACGCGCTCGTAGGTGGTGCCGGACTCGTTCCTGCGCAACAGACCCTCGTCCACGAGGGCACGGCGCAGACTCACCCAGTCGTCGAACCATTCCCCGCAGATGGCGTTGACCTTGGCCTCGGAGTAGGTCACGCCGACCTCGAACGAGTCCTTCACCACGGCCAGAACACGGCCGCGCACCTCAGCTCTGCCCGGGATGGACGTGAGCCGGCCACGGCGGAAGTAGGAGCCCGCTCTGTCTCCGCCGCCCCGGCCGGAGACCCTGACCTCGGCCTGGACCGCGAGTCGGAACGTGTCGTCGAGCAGCGTGTACATGCGCTTTTCGCTGTCGAACGCGGCGATGCGGCCGTCCGCCAGCTTCTGCAGGGCTGCGGCAGCGGCCGGTGGGCGCAGCCGGGCCAGTTCGGCGACCTCCGCCACGGAGGTCGCACCGAGAGCGAGGGCCGCGAAGGCGGCACGCCGGTCGGTCTGGGCGAGGAGACCGACCAAGTCGCGGCAGGAGGGCGAATGGTCCTCGGGAGGGGCCGTGTTCATGGTGTCCATTCCGTCGTCGTTCCGGGGGCCGATCGTCGTCGGAACCTCGGGCGTCTCTACAAGTACCGTGATCCGGGGCCGGCGTCGAAAGCGGTTTTCGGCGTATGGGTACGTTTTCAGCCAGGCAGTTCGCGCGGGGCCGGTGTGCCGGGGGGAGGGGTACCAGGCCCGCCGAGCGATTCGCCCGCAGGGCCTCGAAGGGGGTGTACCCGGTGGGCCGGTGGCTGGTCGGGCTGTTCACGTAAGGCGGGCGCGATCGCTTTCGCGCCTTCGCGGGACGCCCAGGTGGCGGGCTCCGCCGGGGACGGCCAGGAGCAGCAGGGCGCAGGTCTCCCAGCACCGGCGAGTCGTAGCTGATCAGAACAGCCGCCGCGTTGTGGCGCGCCACCGCCACGGCGCGTCCGTTCCTCGATCAATTCACCAATGCGGCGGGCCGGGTCGAGGAATCGATATGCGCACGAACGGCATTCGCTCACGCGGTTCCACGGCATCGAAACAGGAGAGGTGCGTCGAACGCCGGGCACGGAACAATCTTTCCTGCAATCGGTATGTTCACGACAGATCACTCACCCCTTGCCCTTGACGGGAGTCCATCGCATTCGACATACGGCAGTCATGCGGGTCGGTCGCGCGTCACCGGAATTTCACCAGGGTCACCGGAAAGCCTGAATGATCGCCGGAGCCTTGTCAAGACAAAGAGGGTCCCCTAGGGTCTCGATCGAATGAGGACGCTCAAGGATCCGCTCTCCCCAGCATGGTGAATATTTTCTGCCAATATCCCGTCCCGGGTTTCAGAAAGGCGAAGTGATGCCTGACCTGTCCTTTTTCCAGCCGTTACCGCTCCGCATGTGTGATGTCCTGGTTCTGCGAGGCCGGAAATGAAGGTTTCCCTGACCGGCGCGGCCGAGACCCTTCTCGCCCCCCTCTACGCACGGGCCCTGGACGCCCGTTCGCCCCAGCCGCTGCTGGGCGATCAGACGGCATCCGCGCTGGTCGACAAGCTCGACTACGACTTCGGCCGCCTCGGGATGCGGCAGTCAAATGCCGTCGGTGTGGCCCTTCGCGCCCGTCACTTCGACGGGCGCGTACGAGAGTTCCTCACAGCACATCCCCAGGCCACCGTGCTCCACCTCGGGTGTGGCCTGGACAGCCGGGCGCAGCGCATCGCACCGGGCCCGGAAGTGCGCTGGTACGACGTCGACCAGCCGGAGGTGATCGAACTCCGCGAGGAGCTCTACCGGCCCCTGGCGGATCACGAGGTCATCGCCGCATCGGTCACCGACGCCGACTGGCTTGCCCGCATCCCCACGGAACGGCCGGTTCTCGTGGTCGCCGAGGGCCTCACCATGTATCTGGCAGCGGACGAAGGGCCGCGCGCCCTGCGGAACTTCGTGGCCCGTTTCTCCCGCGGTGAGATGGTGTTCGACACCTATGCCCGGTTCGCCGTCCGCTCCACGCGCTCCATGGCGCTGTTCCGCCAGACCGGCGCCCGGCTGGCCTGGGGCGTGGACGACCCTCGCGAACTGGAGCGCGACGTGCCGGGACTGCGGCTGGTCGAAGCTGTCAGCGCCTATGCCACCGCCGACGGCGTCGATCTCCGCCATCTGCCGCGCGCCTTGCGGATCCGACTCATGTTCGACACCGAAGTCCTGTCGCGGCTTCCCCTGTTGCGGCGGGTCGGCCACATCTCCCGGTACGCCTTCGGAACGGAGAACCCGGGAAGCGGGAATGCATTTTGAGACGGAACCAGGCGCACAGGAACACCTTGCCGCCGTGCCTGAACGGGACACCTTCCCTCAGGGCAGAGCGATCGCGCCATTGTCATATCGGTGGCGCCTGAAGGCCCTGCGATACTGGCGCGGTGTTGATCCGGTACCTCCTCTCTCATGCGTTGTCGCTTCTCGGAAACACCGTGGCGGCCATCGCCCTTCCCTGGCTCGTGCTGTTGCGCACCGGCGACGCCGCGGCAGTCGGCCTGGTGGCCGCCGCGAGTGCGCTGCCGATGCTGTTGTCCGCCGTGGCCGGCGGAGTACTCATCGACCGGGTCGGCCGCCGCCGGCTGTCCGTGGGCGCTGACTTCGCCTCCGCCGCCTGCGTCGCGGCACTGCCCATCGTCGACGGGCTGTCGGGGCTGACGGTCGCCTGGTTCGTGGTCCTCGGTGTCGCCGGTGTGGTCTTCGACGTGCCGGGGATGACGGCCAGGGAGGCTCTGGCCCCCGATGTGGCGGCCGCCGCCGGGATCGGCATGGAGCGTCTGGCCGGACTGCGGGAGAGTGTCAGCGGAGGTGTGGTGATTCTCGGGCCCGCCGCGGCCGGGGGACTCATCATCGTCGCTGACCCGACGATCGTGTTGTGGCTCACTGCGGCGTGTTCGGCCCTCGCAGCGCTCGTCACCCTGACCCTCCCGAAGAGCGTCGGCCTCAAGGCCGTGCCCTCGCCCGAGGACGGCGGTCTTCGAGCCGATGTCGCGCGTGGGTTCGGCGTGCTGCGCCGTGACCGGGTACTGAGTGCGGTGACACTGGTGTCGGCGGGAAGCGCGGTCGTCCTCGCACCGCTGGAGAACCTCGTGCTGCCGGTGTACCTCGTCGGCAAGGGATCGCCGGGTGGCTTCGGCCTGGTGGTGTCCTGTCTGGCCGTGGGCGGGATCACGGGCGCGGGCCTGTATGCAGCCTTCGGCTCACGCTGGTCCCGGCGCACGGTTTTCGTGGCCTCTCAGATCATGTCCACAGTCGGCATCACGGGACTTGCCCTGCTCCCTCCGGTGCCGGTGATGCTGGTGGCGGCCGTACTCGCGGGTTTCGGGGCCGGGCCGTTGTCCTCGTTGTTCCTCGTCCTGGTCACGGAGAGGATTCCGCAGGAGGTCCGGGGCCGGGTGCTCGGTCTGCAGAACGCGGTGTCGATGACCGCTATCCCCCTCGGTACGCTCGGTGCCGGCCTGCTGGTCGAGTGGATCGGGCTGCGGCAGACCGGAGCGCTTCTCGCTGTGTCATGGGGTGTGTTGGCCCTGGTGGTCGTGGCCCTACCGGCACTGCGACAGTTGGACACGGGAGAGAAGGAGAGCGGGGCTGCCGAGGCCACCGCCGAGCCGGCCGACCCGGCCGTGGCCGAACGGTAACGGCTCTCCCGACCCGCTCTCACTGCGGCCGCACGACGGTTGTCCGCGAGCCGGACGGGTGGCTCCGTCCTCTGCAGGGGAGCGGCGTGGGCCCTGACCCGTATCAGGCAGCGGTGTCGAAGGCGGTACACCCGCCCGGGCCGGTGCCCGGTGAGACGGCGAGCCGGTGAGGGAGAACTGATCTCGGGCCTCGTGTCCGGTCGGCCGGGCCACTTCCGCGGAGCGCCGGGCCCCGACGCCAGGATGATCCTGGCGTGCGTCGGTGAGCCGAGGACAACGCCGGGAAGGCCCAGCGCACGGCAGGGCCGGACATCAACAGGGTGACGTCATCAGGGCGTCATGATCGCGTTCGCCGACCTTCCGGCACGGTCCCGCCCGGCGCCCTGCCACGCACGGGACCGCACCGAGGGATCAGCGTTTTGTCCCTCGAACCTTGATACGGGCCAGGTCAGATGACCTCGAACGCAGGTCCTGGCAGTCGGCGCCGAGTTCACGGACAGCCGCGGTGGCGAGTTCCTCTGCCTTCGACAGGACCAGTCGCTCGGTGTCGCTCTCGCCGGCCGGGATCAGGACGCGGAAGGCGAACGCGTACAACGGCAAGTCGTAGGTGATCGTTCCCTCCTCGGTGAACCGGGCGGTCAGCACGCCGTGGTCGTCCGCCTGCGCGATTAAGGCGGCCCGCTGTTCGTCGTCGAGGGGAGCGAACCTGCCCTGGGTGATGACCTGATAGGTCGAACGGCTCATGCCGGGGTCTCCAGACGTGCTTCGTGGTGTGGTGGCGGCGGATACCGCCGGGTAGCGCTGACGCGGTGTACGGCGGCCGGACCCGGTGGCGCGGCAGCCGGAACTGCGGACCGGTGACCGGTATGGGGCCACGGCTGTCCAGTACAGCGTTTGCAGTAGGTGAGCATAAACGTCCTGGTGCGGATCTCGCCGACTGTGCCGGTCGCGAGGGATCCGCGGACTCTGGCCATTCCCACCCTTCTGGCGTACAAGCTGACGACCCGCGTTTGCGAACGGCGCCGAGACCTGTGGGCACGGGCGGCACTGTCCGGTCGGGCGTGCCGTGTAGCCGGAGACGGGTGCGCAGTGTGAGTCGGCAAGCGAGGGCCTTGTCATGTCGGCGCCGCCAGGACACAGGGTTGCGAGTGTCTCGCGAGGGGCCCCCGCCCGGCGCGGCCGGACCTCCTCGAACCCGGGTTGGGTCCGCTTGCGGAGAGACAGGACGAGTTCGTGAGCGCCGTCGCTGTCGGCGCAGAACGCCCCGCAGGCGGAGCCGGACTCCTCGACGCGCTGCTCCATCGAGGTCCCGTTCCCCCCTGCCCGGCGAAGGGTACGGAAGCCGACCGAGCCGACCGCAGGAGTTGTTCTCGGGTGAGTGCCCGGTCCTGTTGCCGGGTGAGCCGCTTGCCGATGGTGATCGCCTCCTTCACCGGCCATTGAGATACAAGATTGCATCCCGAGCAGCCTTCGGGAAGGCCCGGTGCGGCGAAGTCCGCCGCGTCGCGTCCCTGCTTGCTGTGCAGTTGACCCTGTCTGGCACGACGTCCTCGGGAGTCGAAGGTCTGCGGCGGCAGCACCCGACTGAGTCTCAGCCGATCCTTTTCGGCCGCTGGCTCCCAGGTGACTGGGAGCACGTGGTCGAGGCCGGCTGCGCCAGGGGCTGCGTGGTCACGCGGCTGTCTCCGGCCACCAGTCGCGTCCGCCCGCGCAACGCGCCAGCAGGTACTCGCAGTAGCGCCCGCGCAGGGTCGCCGCGTCGGCACCGTTCGCGGAGTCCAGAGCCAGCAGGAAGTCGTCCGGCACCAGCGCGAGGATCTCCTCCAGGGCCTGGGCCGTCACAAGGCTCGCCAGTTCGGCGTCGAGGTCCTTGAGGGCCCTGGCACCGAGATCGGCCGCCTGCTCGGAGAGGATGTGCGAGCTCAAGCCGTAGTCCCGGTCGACCCAGCCCCCGTCCACGGCGGGCCACGAGTGCTGGAAGACCAACGCGGCACCGTGGTCGATCGCCCACAACTTTCGGTGCCAGACAAGGAGGTTGGGATTGGTCCAGGTTCGGTCCACATTCGCCGTCAGGGCGTCCAGCCAGTAGATCCGGGCGGACTCCTCGGCGGGCGCACGCCACTCGATGCCGTCGTAGTCCACCGAACCCGGCAGGAAGTCCATGCCCAGGTTCCGGCCGGTACTGGCGTTCAGCAATTGCCGAATCTCCTGGTCCGGCTCGCGGCGGGCCAGTTTGCCGCCCACGTCGAGGAGCACCAGATCGGGCACGCGGATGCCGAGGTATCGGCCGAGCTCGCCGACCACTATCTCCGCGACCAGCGCCGCGGTGCCCTGCCCGGCTCCTCGGAACTTGACCACGTAGGTGCCGTCGTTGTCGGCCTCGATGATGCCCGGCAGCGAACCGCCTCTGCGCAGGGCGGTCAGATATTGAGTGCCTTTCACCTCTTGCAGCATGCGCATCACCCTATCCAAGGCCGGAACGTGATCCAGGGGAGCAGATGACTTCTCGCCATCATTTGGCCCCGAAGGACTGAGAAGCGGAGCCGGCTCGGCTTCGCACTGCTGACGCCGAGCTGACCGGCTTGGTCGACCTGGAGGGCTACCGGGCCGGCCCCCGCATCATCGTGCGCCGTGAACGCCCGCCGCACCCCGGCGCCCAGCTCTCCTTGCTCGACACTGAGGACCACAACCGGTGCTGCAGGACCACCGGCTTCGAACGCTTCCGTCCCGCGAGCCGGTACCGCCGAACCCAGGAAACACCCCACCGGATTCCGCATGTGGCTGCCCGTCTTAACCGCGGTGGCCGGAAGCGGTTCAGTGGTGTGTTTTTCTGCGGGGTTTGGTGTTTTGTGTGTTTGGTGTCAGGGGGTGGGGTTTGTTGGGGTGTGGGTGTGGGTGAGGTGGGTGGTGAAT
>NZ_JBSFUO010000062.1:0-7685 GCF_053591835.1 Streptomyces sp. NPDC002911
CGGGTTCCCCCTGCTCCGCCACCGCATCCTCCTCCAGTGATCACTACACGGCGCTACCACCGATTACGGGCCAGAGCCGAACGTTTTACAGTCCCTTACGTGGTCAGAGGAGCAGAGTCTGTTCCACGGAGGAGTGCTTGTACCGCCGTGTGGTGCGGCTTCTCATTCGCACGGTGGCTGGTAGGAAAGCCCGGGCAGGTGCCGTTTCCATGTCTCGGGGGTGAGGGCGCCACGGGTGACGTTACAGATCCGGTCGGTGGCTCGATCGGCGTCCATCGTCCAGAGTCGGATCGTCCCGTCTTCGCTTGTGCTGGCGAGGAGGTTGCCGTCAGGGTTGAACGCCGTCGAGGTAACGGGACCGGCATGGCCGGTCAGGGGCTCACCGTGTGCTTCGGGGCGAGTTGGATCCCTGATGTCCCACAGCCGCACGGTGTGGTCCTGGCCGGCGGTGGCCAGTGTGCGGCCTCCCGGACTGAGCGTCATGGACATCACCTTGCCCGCGTGGCCGGTGAGGGGCTCACCCAGCGCTTGGGGGTGGGCCGGGTTGCTGATGTCCCACAACCGCACGGTCCCGTCGGAGCCGCCGGTCACCAGTGTGCTGCCAGTGATCAATAGCCCTTCCAATCCGTCGGAGTTGCCCGGCGTGGCGTCGTTCAGTGTGATGGGGTCGCTCAAGGCTTTCGGGCGATCCGGGTTGCTGATGTCCCACAACTGCACGCGAGAGGCCCATGCCTTGGCAGTGCCTATGGCGAGGGTGGTGCCGTCCGGACTGATTGACAGGTCACGAACATAAGTCGATTGGTCTTCGGTGACGATCTCGTCCAGCGCCGTGGGGTGGGCTGGGTCGCTGGTGTCCCACAGGCGCACCGCTACGCCGTCACTTGTGGCGAGTGTGACGCTATCGGGAGTGAATGCCATCCAGGTGACAGGGTTCGTATGACCGATTAGGGGAGCACCGGTGAGATTCGGGTGCGTGGGGTCGCGGGCGTCCCACAGTTGCACTGCATTTTCATCAGTGGCGGCGGCGAGCGTGGTGCCGTCCGGGCTGAAGAGTACCGATCCAACGTCCTTGGTGTAGCCGGTCAATCTGCGGTCCAGCGGTTCAGGCGCTGCCGGATCACCGACGTCCCACATGGAGACCGTCCAGTTTTCGCCGAAGTGGTCAGCAGCCAGCGTCTTTCCGTTGTGACTGAACATGGTGGGACTGTCGAAGCCAGCGTCTGTGGTCAGCCGGGCGTCGGGAACATGCCACAAGCGAACTGTGGCATCCGAACTGCCGGTGGCCAGTGTGGTGCCGTCGGGACTGAACGCCATTGACCGGATGCCGTCAGTGTGTCCGGTCAGGAGGTTGCCGAGCGGGGTGATCTTGTCCGGTAGTGCTACGTTCCACAGGCGCACGGTTCCGTCGTTGCCGCCTGCGGCGAGCGTCTTGCCGTCCTGACTGAACACCAGCACATGTCCGTCTCCTGTTTGTACGTCGGGCAGTTCGCCGCTGGCCAGAGCTGCGCCGGGCAGAGGGCCGCCCCGCAGTCTCGGCCGGGCAGGATTCGTGACGTCCCATAGCCGTACAGTGCGGTCGTCTCCGGCCACGGCGAGTATGTTGCCGTCCGGGCTGAAGGCCAGAGCGAACGCGCTTTTGCCGTGACCCGGCAGGGGCTTGCCCAGCAGCCTCGGCCTGGCGGGCTCGGTGATGTCCCAGAGCCAGACCTTCCCGGCGTCGTCGGGAACTGCCAGGGTTCCGCCGTGCCGGCTCAGCCAGCTGAAGAAGTGGTCGTCCCCGCGCAGAGGGCGCCCCAACTGGGCTGCGTCAGCTGGCTCGGTGGTGTCCCACAACCGCACTGTGCCGTCGAAGCTACCGGTGATCAGTGTGTTACCGTCCGAGGTGAACACCGCGGACGCGACGTAGTCGCTGTGCCCGGTCAGCGGGCCGCCGACAAGCTTGGGTCCGCTTGGAGTGCTCACGTCCCAGAGCCGGATCGTCAGGTCGTCGGCGGTCGCCAGCATGTCGCCGTCAGGGCTGAACGCGATAACGGTCACACTGCTGGAATGTCCCTTGAGGGGTGCGCCCAGGCGCACGGGGTGGGCCGGATCGGTGACGTCCCAGAGCCAGCCCGTTTCCTCACTGCCGGTGGTGACCAGCTTCTCTCCGTCCGGGCTGAACGCCAGCTCCATGATGCCTCTGTCGTCTTTGAACAGCGGGTCCCCGAGGGCCACGGGGCGCTTCGGGTCGCTTGTGTCCCACAAGCGGACCGCCCCGTTGCCGCCGACGGCGGCCAGTACGCGACCGTTCGGACTGAACGCCACCTCGTACACCGGATCGGGGAATCCGGTGAGTGCGGTGGACAGTGTGGCGTTGGCGTCGTTGAGTACCCGCGTGTACGCGTCGGGGTCGTTCGGCTTCGCGTGGTGGGCTGCGAGGTCGAATTGCGCCGCCAGGGAGGGATCGCTGTCGCGGAGTTTCTCGGCCGTGGCCATGAGCTGCCGGAAGCGGGCGGTGTCGCGTTCGGCCTCGGCGGTTCCCCGCTGTACGAAGGCGACGATGGCGGCGGCACTGGCGATCAGAGTCAGTGCGGTCAGGGCGGCGATTGCGGCGCGGGCCAGCAGGGTGGTGCGGCGTGAGCGTCGCACAGAGGCTGCGAGGAAGGCAGCGGCGACCGAGCTGGTTCGGCCGGCCCACCCGCGGGCCGCCTCGAGCTGGTTGCCGCGGTGCAGCATGTCCGGGTCGCGAGCGCTGCTCTCCCAGGCGGCTGCCGCCTCTTCGAGTCGCTGGCGGACCAGGCGGTCCTCCCGGTCTCTTTCGATCCAAGTACGCAGACGGGGCCAGGCGTGGATCAGGACTTCGTGAGTGATGGTGACGGTGTCGTCTTCACGGGTAAGCAGACGGCCAGCGGTGAACGCCTCCAGAGCAGCGGGGGACAGGTCGTCGCCCACGGAGAGGCGGCGGCGGGTGTCGTCCGTACCCTCGGCGCTGTCACCGATCCTGACCAGTCGCAGGAACATGGCCTGTGCGCCTTGCTGGACCGACGGGTCCAGACGGGAGAAGATCCGCTCCGCGCTGGTGGCGACTGCGTGCCGGATGCCACCGGTGGCGCGGTAGCCGTCGACGGTCAGCGTGCTGCCGTGCCGCTGCTGCCACGTCGTGCGTAGCGTGTGGGCGAGCAGCGGAAGCCGCCCGGCCTCATAGGCAGGGTAGCCCAGGTCCGCCAGGAGCAGTTCGACGAGCCCGGGCTCGATCGTCAGACCAACCTGCCGGGCGGGGAAGATGATTGCTTCTCGCACGCCGGTTGCCGACAGCGGGCCGACGACGATCTGCCGGTTCTGCAGGGCTGACCGCAACTGCGGGTAGTCCGTGCAGCGGGTGTAGAAGTCGGACCGGAGTCCGTAGACAACGAGCGCCAAGGGGTTGGGGCCGTCCGCCATCGAGGCCAGCACGTCAAGGAACGTCCGCCGGTCAGATTCGTTCTCACACAACGTGAACAGTTCCTCGAACTGGTCGACCGCGATCACGAGGCGGCGGCGAGAGGCTTCGCGCACCAGGGCGGCACACGCTGCTGAACCCGCGGCAACAGCTGCTTCGGCGCGTTCGGTATCGACGCCGGTGACCTCTGCCAGTTGCCCGGCCAGGGCAATGAGCGGAGTCGCCGAGGGAGTGAACAGCAGCTGCGGCCACCTGGCAGAGCCCGGCACCATGCCGCGATCGAGCGCGGGCAGCACACCGGCCGTCAGGAGGGAGGACTTACCGGCGCCCGAGGGAGCGACGATCACCAACGGGCCACCGTCGCTGGCCCGTTCGTCCAAAACAGTCAGTACATCGGCTATCAGGGAGTCACGGCCGAAGAACCACCGGGCATCGTCCTGCTGGAACGCCGCCAGGCCCGGGTAGGGGCAATCCGGAGGAGCGGACGCCCCCGCAGAGACCTGCCGGGTCTCGCGCACACCGTCCAGGTAGTGAAGGTGAACATCGCCCTGCTCCGCGATGACCTGGTCTCTGGAGGCCTGGAAGATCCGGGCCTCGCCGGATGCCTCAGCCCGCAGTCGGGGGCCACTGTCCTGCCCGTTATCCGCGTCGTCGGCTTCAGCGCTCAACGTTCGGTGATGTGCTGGTCTCGGCCCGCTTGGTACACCCGTCCGTTGCCGGATGCCGTGGCCTTCATCACCGGCGAACCCATCTGAGACTGCTCACTGTCCGGCAGCACGGGAATC
This sequence comes from Streptomyces sp. NPDC002911, assembly GCF_053591835.1. Taxonomy (NCBI): domain Bacteria; kingdom Bacillati; phylum Actinomycetota; class Actinomycetes; order Kitasatosporales; family Streptomycetaceae; genus Streptomyces; species Streptomyces sp. NPDC002911. The sequence continues at coordinate 4,204 of NZ_JBSFUO010000062.1, forward strand.
ACCTGCTCGTCGAAGAGGCTTCGCAGTTCGGCGGCCAAGTCCGGCCGGTCGCGCACCGCTTGCTGTAGCCGAGCCCGCCAGGCCTCCGCCAGTTCCCGCTCGCTGTCCTCGTCGCCCGCCTGTCGTGCCGTCACGACCTGCGGCCTGACCTCGTCGAGCTGGGCCCCGACAGCGTCGGCGTTCGTCGCGCCCGTCCCCCGCCACCATCTCACTGTCGCGTCCCGGACCTGCTGCCAGGAATCCGTCGCCATCGCACTCACCAGTGCTGTCCCCGCCGCTAAGACTATTGGGTCCATGTCGGCCTCCTCTTCTACCGGTCGCCCATCATCTCAAAGGCACCCCCAAAAGCCAGGGGGCTGCACAAAGCGGCCTTTGTGAGGCGTCCCCCGGAGTGTGGACACAGGGGGCTCATGCCGCGATTGAGAGTTCAGCTGCTCCCCGCGCGAAGCACTCGGCGACGCCACGGCCTACGTCGACCGGGACGGCACCAGCTGGGCTGGTATGCAGCCGTCCCACCCAGCGCCCACCACGAAGTCGGCACGAAACCTCGGCGGGTAGATGACGAGCTCATGCGAGATCAAAGCTGAGCAAGCACAGGCCGGACGGGCAAGTGAAATCTGCCCGTCCGGTCCTTGCTCAGTGCGAGTTCTGCCCGACGGGTCCTTGCGCCGGTCAGGTGGCCTGGGTAGAAAACACAGATGTATCTCGATAAACGCAAAGAATCATCTGGGAACGAGAGCACGGGCAGGCGTTCCTCCTCTCTGCCCGCGCCCGTCCAGCTGGCCGCCCTGCACGCGACGGCGGGGAACGCGGCGGTGACGCAGGCGATCCAGCGTTCCATGGGGGTCCAGCCGGATACGGTGGGTAACGCGGAGCTGAGGCGGGCGATCCAATGTTCGCGACACGAGCACGGCCCCGACCACCCTCATGGCCAGGTGGACCTGCAGCGCCGTGTGGAGGAAGAGCCTGCAGTCCAGGGGCTTTCTACCTTCCACGCCGCCCAGGGCACCCCCGGCCGCCCGCTGGCGCCTCACATCCAGAGGACGGCGGAGCAGGCTTACGGCATGCCCTTCGGACACGTGCGGATGCACGATGATCCTGTGTCCCAGCAGTCGGCGGACGAACTGAGTGCCCTCGCTTACACCAGCGGCTCGGACATTTTTATCGGTTCGCGGCCCGTGAACGACGAGACGGTGTATCACGAGATCGACCATGTCCGTCAGCAGGCCATGGGACCTGTGGCGGGCACGGACAACGGAATGGGCGCCAAGGTCTCGAGCCCGCGAGATCCCTTCGAGGTCTCCTCCACCGCCAACGGCAAGCGAGTGGCCCGGGGGGAGGCACCGGATCTCACGCTGCCCGGATCGCACGGCCATGACGGAAACGTGCAACGCGCCGCTGCGGAACCGGCCGTCCAGCGCATGGAGGCCCCGCGCGGCCGCCCGGGCGACAGAGACTACGAAGCCGACAACTCCGCCTCCGACAGCTCCCCGGAACGACGAGAACTCCACAACGACATCGAACGTCACTTTGAGGGAATGGAAGGTCTTGTAGGGCGAGCGGGCAGGCTCGCAGAGGGCCCGGGTCTCCCTCGGGTCAGGCGGGTGCTCCCGGAATCCGATTCCGATTCACCGGAGAGGGCAGCACAACCTCCGGTGCGGGAGCAGGCGGCCCCGGAACCGCTCCCCACACTGTCGGAGAACAGCGATCTGGAACCGCTGCACGACCTGCTGGTGCAAGACCTGCATGAGGGTGATCTCAACAAGAAGCTGAAGGTCTCGTTCCAAGTGTTCTCCACCGGCAATCTGATCGAAGGTCACGCCTGGATGGAGGTCACCGGGTCCGAAGGGACGAAGGTCTCCTTCGGATTTTTCCCGGTCAATGGGGGTCTCGCGGCGCTCGGCAGCGTGCAGGGCGGCGTCCGTTGCCCCGACCCGTTCGTCGGTAAGCGCAATCCCACGCACCGCGAGTCAAAGATGGTGGCTCTGAGGGACGTCATCAGGGGTTATGAGCTCGTCCATGAACGGTCCACACAGAACTACAACTTCACGTTGCACAATTGCACGACCTTCGCGGGTGACGTGTGGCGGAACATCACCGGTAAAGCCATCCCCGCAGACTTCCTCACCGCGATAGGTCTGCTCAGCATGGCGATCTCGACTCCCCAGGCCGCCGCCGACGGTTTGGGGAGCCACCAGGAGCAGCGGACGAACGACCGGAGGGAACGTATGCTCCCCTTCGCGGAAGGCCCCATGCGCGGTGTGATTCCAGGCTCCGGGACCCCGGAAGAGATCGCCGACCGGTTCGCCCGCGCTAGGCAGTCGCAGAGCAGCTCATCCGAATCCACTGAAGAGGTGGACTGACCTGGACGACAGGGTGAACCGCCCTGGGTTCGGTAGAGGTCTCAGATTGTGGTGGTGACCTGGGGTTTCGTGATTTCGGTGTAGTAGTTGGCTTCGTATTCGACGGGCGGGATGTGGCCTGTCTCGCCGTGGAGTCTTCGGTGGTTGTACCAGTCGACCCACTCGGCGGTGGTCAATTCGACTTGGGGGAGCGTCTTCCAGGGCCGCTGTGGCTTGATCAGCTCGGTTTTGTACAGGTCGACCGTCGACTCCATGAGGGCGTTATCGTAGGCGTCGCCGACCGAGCCGATGGATGCGGCGATGCCGGCGGCCTGAGGATGCTCGGCGAGCTTGAACGACGTGTATTGCGACCCGGCGTCCGCGTGATGAACCGACTCACCTGTCTTTACGGGCCGTTGGTCACGGTCGCGCTGCCACAGCGCCATCTCCGATGCGTCCAGGACGAAGACGGTCTCCTTCACGGTGGCCGCCGACCAGCCGACGATGCGGCGGGAGAGGGCGTCCACGACGAACGCGACGTAGACAGTCGCGGACCAGGTCTTCACGTGGGTGAAGTCCGCCACCCAGCCCCGGTTCGGCGCCACGGCGGCGAAGTCGCGGTCCACCAGGTCGGGGGCCCGCTCGACCTGCCCGCCGGGAATCGTGGTGACGACACGCCGGCCCGCACCGCTCCCTGATCGCCGAGCTCGCGCATCAGGCGCTCGACGGTGCAGCGGGCCACCTCATGTCCCTGCCGGTTCAGCTCGCGCCATATCTTCCGGGCCCCGTAGACACGGTAGTTGGACGTGTAGACCTTCTGAATCTTCTCTTTGAGTTCCGCGTCGCGCACGCGGCGTGCGGAGGGTTCCTCGAGGCGTTTGTGGTGGGCGTAGTACGTGGATGGGGCGATCTTGCAGTCGTGTGCGGTAAGCGTCCCGCAGATCGGCTCGACCCCGCCGAAGCGGTCCCGGTGCTCGTCGATGAAGGCTACGAGCGCGTGTGTGGCCGGTCGAGCTCGGCCGCGAAGAAACTCGCTGCGGCCTTCAGCCTCGCCGTTTCACTTGGGTACGCCTGGCTTGGGGGGGAAACGCGAAAGTGCCTTCCTGACCTGGGACGATGAACCTTGCTGAGGGGTTCTGT
>NZ_JBSFUO010000063.1:0-7564 GCF_053591835.1 Streptomyces sp. NPDC002911
GGGTCTCCACCATGTCCGAACACCGAAAACGCGTCAGCCACCAGGCAGTTCCCCCTCAACGACACCTCATCGCCCCAACCGAAACGGCGAGGCTAGTGAGTCCGTACGCGCGAAGATCCTGCCCCGGTGATTCGAGAGGATCCCCCCGTGCTGACCCGTTCCGCCTCCTATCCCGATCGGGAGACCGCTCAGTGGGCCACCCAGCAGGTGGTCACCGCGAACGAACAGGCCGTCCACCGCTGGCTCGCCCAGAACACCCGGTCCCGCGTCACGCCCAAGGGCTACGTCCTGGTCGGGCATTGCTGGAGATTTCAGGACCCCTGCCGGTACAGCCAGCCGCTTGGCCTCCACGACGCGTCGCTCTGCTGGGCGTACACGGCGTTCGTCACGAGCTCGCGCGCGTATGCGGCGTCCAGTCGGCCGGGGCGGAAGAGGATGCGGTACATGATCGGCGCCACGACACGGTCGATCAGCAGTTCCGTCTCGGGCACCGGCTCCCCCCGCTGCACCGCACGAGCCAACACGGCGTCGATCTGCTCTGCGGCATACGCCGAACACTGACCGGCATTGGTTCCGCCGGGGTCGCCGAGCAGGGCGTCCCGGATGTAGGCGCGCCCGGGTGGCGAGGCCATCTCGTCGAGGAACTGTTCCGCCCACGCGTCGAGATCGGCCCGCAGGCTTCCGAGATCGGCCGGATCCGTTTCCGGGCGCAGTCGTTCGACGGCCACGTCGGACAGGAGTTCCTGCAGGTCGCCCCAACGACGGTAGATCGTGGAGGGGGTCACGCCCGCCCGAGTGGCCACCATCGGGACCGTGAGCGCGTCGCGGCCCACCTCCCCCACGAGTTCACGTACCGCCGCATGGACGGACTCCTGTACGCGTGCGCTGCGCCCGCCGGGGCGAGCCATGGGCTTGGGACTCATGCGATCCACCTTAATGCGATTGTGTTGCTTCTAGGCGGTGGCCGGCGTCGGCGACCCGCGGGGCCATGCATCCGGGCGCCCGAGCACGGCGGACGCCCCTGCAGCGACGCGACCGCATGCCGGCTGGAACGTCCGCCTTCCTCAGGCAGCGAGGAAAGCAAGCCGCCCCGCGCCGGCCACCGACTCCTCGTAGACCCGGCCCACACGGAGCACCGTCACGTCGCGGAAGGGGCGCGCCATCAGCTGCATACCGATCGGCAGTCCGGCGCGGTCGTGACCGACCGGCAGGGTGAGGGCCGGGACTCCGGTGATGTTGGCCGGGGCACAGAGGCGGACGTAGCTGTCCGACACGGCCTCGGTCGTGCCATCGGCCCACTCGACGGCTTCCTGCCCCGCCTCGGCTGCGGTCATCGGCACCGTCGGCGCGGCGAGGACGTCGATTCCGTCGAACATGCGAGCCCAGGCGTCTCGCATCATGGTGCGGGCCCGCTGGGCGCGGAGGTAGTCGCCCGCAGAGGTGAGTTCGCCGGCCTCCAGTAGGATGCGAACGTCCGCCGCGTACAGGTCGGGGGTGGCCCGCAGCGACCGCTCGTGGTAGGCGGTGGCCTCGGGAACCATCAGCCCCCACTGAACGGCCTGGATGTAACGCGCCATCGGGATCTCGACATCGACGAGCTCCGCCCCCAGCTCCGCCAGCCGCTCGATCGCGCCGCGTACGGACTCCTCGACCTCGGGCGTGACCCGGTCGAAGTAGTGGTTTCGCGGTACGCCGACCTTCAGTCCTCGCAGGTCGCCTCCCGGGAAGCGGTCCAGCGTCGGGCCGGACACGCTCGCCGGGTCGCGTGGGTCGTGGTCGGCGGTCGCCGACAGTACCAGCGCGACGTCCTGGACGGTGCGGGTGAGAGGGCCCACGTGGTCCAGGGACCAGGACAGCGAGGTCACACCTGTGCGTGGGACCAGGCCGTAGGTCGGCTTGAGGCCCACTACGCCGTTCAGGGCCGCGGGGACCCGGATGGAACCGCCCGTGTCCGTGCCCATGGCGAACGTCGCCCCGCCGGTGGCGACAGCCACCGCCGAGCCGCCGCTCGATCCGCCCGCAACCCGGCTGTGGTCCCAGGCGTTGTTCGTCTGCGGAGTGGTCAGGCCGTAGGCGAACTCGTGCGTGTGCGTCTTGCCCAGGAGGACGGCCCCGGCGGCGCCGAGCCGTTCGGCCACCCGGCTGTCGCGTTCCGCCACGTGCCCCGCCCGGACGCGCGAGCTCGCCGTGGTGGGTATCCCCTCTGCGTCGATCAGATCCTTGAGCGCCATGGGGATCCCGTGCAGCGGCCCACGCGGTCCGCTTCCGGAGATCTCCCGTTCGGCGCGGCCCGCTGCGGCCAGGGCCGCGTCGGCGGCGACGGTGACGTAGGCGCCCAGCCGTCCTTCGACGGCGGCAATACGGGCGAGCACCGATTCGGTGAGTTCGACGGGGGACAGCTCCCGTGCGCGCACCGCACGGGAGGCTTCGGTCAGCGACAGCTCAAACGGTTGCATCGGCGTTACCGTGTCCGGCTCGGTATGAGGACGCGGGAGGGGTCTCGTCGAAATCGAGCTCGCGCAACGTGCTGATCACGGAGTGGATGTAGTTGGCCGTCATGGCCACTCCTTCGTGTCGGCCGTCCCCGAGGGGGAGCCCCGCCCGCAGCGCTCCTCGGGCTGCCTCTTGGGGGGTGAGTTCGCTGGTCATGGCTTCCTTCCGGATCTGTGCGGCGCGACGGGCCGGGGCTGGTACAGGACCTCCGACCACCGCAAAAGCGAATTGTTTGCTTTAGTCGATCGTAGGACCTACGGTGCCTTAAAGCAAACAAATCGCTTTAGCACGGGAAGGGCCCTCATGCAGAGCGTCCCCGCGGGCCTCGCGCCTCCCTGCACCTCCCCATCCGGACGCCTGCCGTTCGCATTGCACGCCTCGATCCTGATCGCGCTGCTCGCCGCATCCAGCGCGCCGACCCCGCTGTACCCCCGCTACCAGGCTCAGTGGCATTTGTCGTCCCTCGACATCACCGTAGTCTTCAGCGCCTACGCTCTTGCACTCCTGATCGCACTGCTGACGACCGGAACCCTTTCCGGCCATGTCGGACGCCGCCCCGTGCTCCTGGGCGCGCTCGCGGTCCAGGTCGCCTCCATGGCGCTGTTCGCGACGGTCGACGGCCTGACCACCCTGATCGGCGCCCGCGTGCTGCAGGGCATCGCGACTGGCGCGGCGACCAGCGCAGCAGGTGCGGCTCTCCTCGACCTGGGAAGTCCCGCCCGGTCGGGTCGCCCCGCTCTGGCCAACAGCATCGCGCCGGTGACGGGCATGGCGGCCGGCGTCCTGGCAGCCACCCTCATGGTGCGCTTCGCCCTCGTTCCGACGACCACGGTGTACGCGGCCCTGATCGCCGTGTACACCGCGCAGGCCATCGCCCTTGTCTCGACGTCCGAGACCGTCCGCCGCCGTCCCGGAGCACTGCGCTCGATGCGGCCCCATCTGGCGCTGCCGTCGGCGGCCGCCCACGCTCTCCTGCTCAACAGCGCCGGCGTCGTCGCCGTCTGGGCACTCGGCGGCTTCTACTCGTCCCTGGGACCGGGCTTCACACGACTCATCTCCCCCGGCGGACCCGAATACGCCGGCGGCATGGTCTTCTTCACGCTGACGGCCGTCGCCGCCCCGACGGTGTACTTCACGCGCAGGATGCGTGCCGACGTCTCCGCTCTGCTCGGAAGCTGCGCGGTGATTCCGGCGGCCGTCCTGACCCTGGGTGCCCTCTATCTCGCCGGCCCCGTACTTCTCTTCGCCGGGGCGGCGCTGGCCGGCTTCGGCTTCGGCTTCGGCTTCGGAGCAGTCTCCCAGGGTGCGCTGCGCGCGGTCGTCGACTCGGTCCCGGCCCGGGAGAAGGGCGGCACGCTCGCCTCCTATCACGTACTCAGCTACCTGGCGATGAGTCTGCCCGCCATCGGCGCCGGCGCCCTCACCGCCGCCTCCGGGTTGCGTGCGGCAGCACTGGCCTGTGCCGGCTGCGTGGCCGTACTGGCGACCGTCGCAGTCGCGACGCTGACCGCGCCGCTGCGCAGTCGGCACCGGACACCGTCCCCGGACGCCCACTCCCGCCCGGCGGCGAGCAACTACACATCCGCCTCACCCGACACACCCGCTCCAGACATCTCCGTCCTCGCGACCCATGACAGGTAAGGAACGTCGCCGTGTTCACCTCATCGCACACGACCAAGTCCACTACTCCCCCCGCCTCTTCCTGGACGGTGGGCAACCACACCGTACGACGCATCGACGAAGTGGTCCTGCCCGCCCAGACCGGTCCGTGGCTGCTGCCCGGGGCAACCACCGACCTCGTAAGCCGGACTCCCTGGCTGAGCCCCGAATTCGCCGACGAACAAGGCGTCCTGCGCCTGGTGAGTCACAGCTTCGCCGTCGAGGTGGACGGCATGCGGGTGCTGGTGGACACGGGCATCGGAAACGGGAAGCGGCGAGCCAACCCCGCCTGGCACAACCTGAACAGCGACTACGAAGCACGGCTACGGGCGGCGGGCTTCGCGCCGGAGAGCATTGACGTCGTGGTCCTGACCCACCTCCACGCCGACCACGTGGGGTGGAACACGCGCGCCGAGGGCGACGACTGGGTACCCACCTTCCCGAACGCGCGCTATCTCACCTCACGCACCGAGTGGTACTACTGGGCGGGTGTCGACATGGAGGAGGCGCGTCGCCAGATGTTCCGGGACTCGGTCCATCCCGTCCGGGAAGCAGGTCTGGTCGACCTCATCGATGTCGCGGACGAGGGCACGGACGTCGCGCCGGGCATCCGCCTGCTGCCCACCCCCGGCCACACACCGGGGCAGGTAGCGGTGGAACTGAGCAGCCGTGGCGAGACCGCATTGGTCACCGGCGACAGCATCCACCACCCGGTCCAGATGGCGCATCCGGAGCTCTGCAGCTGTGTGGACGTCTCTCCCGAACTCGCGGCCAGGACCCGGAATCAGGTGCTCGGCTCACTGGCCGGTACGTCAACTCTCCTGCTTGGGAGCCACTTCCCGCCCCCGACCGCCGGACACGTGCTACGCGAGGACGGCGGGTACCGACTGGTCCCGGCTCCCTCAGGGGGCACGTCCATCGGCGGCTGAAGCGGATCGGAGCACCCGGGACGTGCCGCGCACCGAGTCGCACCGAGTCCGTGCGGGTGACGTCCTGGGCGTCCGCGACCGGACGGCCCGAGAGCTACGAGACTCCTCCGGCATGCGCTCCGTCGTCACCGATGGGGCCGGACGACGTCATGACCGATCACCGGCTTGCGCCCTTTGCGTAAGCCGGCTGTCGGCTGTCCCTCGTGGCGACGACAGTCACGCCGACGCGTCGCGAACGAGGGCAACCTGCCGGCCCCACTCGCCCATCGCCGGCCGAGCAACGCGGCCCTGCTTCAGTCTCACGAATCGAGCGTCATTCGAGCGTCAACAATGATGAATGCACGTCGCCGACATCATTCGCACGAACCGCGCCAAACCCTGTAACCGCAGGTCAGGCGAGTTTGAACAGGCAGTGGGTCTGCCCGACCCGCTGTACGAAGGGAAACAGGTCGAGCAACCCACCCGGACCACAAAACCGCAGGTCAGGCGCCCTATGCGACAGGTTCGAGGATCGCGACGCACTCCACATGGTGCGTCATCGGGAACACGTCATGGAAGGCAAGTGCCGACATAAGTACAGGTCAACGCTGGTTTCGGCCACCTTGATCAGCCTGGCGAACACCCTAGAGCGTCAAACGAGCGTCACGACCATACCCATCAGCGTCCCATCGGGCCGACCGGGCGGACAGCGACCACAGCCTCCTCGTCGGCCTCCGCCGCGCCTGCCTGCAGACAACCGTCGGCAGGTCCAACACGGTTCTGGCATCACAGGATGAGCGAGAGCAGGGCATCGACGCGGCGCCGGTCCTCGCGCTGGGCACACAGGGCCTGATGGACCGCCCGGCCCGCAAGCTGGGGATCGACCCGGGCGAACCGGCCCGGGATGCGCCCCATGGCCACCTCCCGCCAACGGCCGGTGACCTACTCAAACGCTTCTTCTCACCGGGCCATGGATCCCATTCCCTCGCCTCGGACACAGCAGTTGCCTGACCACACCGCCCAGTCCCCCTGAACAGCTCGTCCTCCGGGACCCTGCTCAGCTTTCAAGCAAGTCGTTAATGTATTCGCGGAGTTCAGGTGTCGCCTCCCCGAGTCGGATCTCCCGCAACTGTGCTACATGGTCAACGCCGACATGGCCGGTTGACATCAATTCGAGGATGGCGTGGAGCTCGGCCTCCAGGGTCGAGTTCTCCTTCTCGGAGGCCGCAGCCGCCGCCAGCAGCGTAGCCAACGACGAAGCCTGAGCGGGCGAATAGGCACTCAAGTGATCGGTAACTTCGTCGGCCGCGCGTTCACGCACCGCCGATTCTGTGTCCAGGACCTTGCGCGCCACGTCGATGAATTCACAGGGTTCCATGTGCTCAACCTATTTGCTCAATATGGAAGTGGATACTGACTCGGCCAGGGGATATGTGTACCGTTGGCCGCATCCGGATCGTAATGCGGACTATTCGGGTTGTGGACTTGCCGATGGTACAAAACCCCTGCCTCGTCCTGGTATTTGCCACCGATCACTACCCGATAGACGTCTCCATTCGCCGCATTCGAGCCCGCCGGGGCGGTCCCGTCCTTGTCATGAACTCGGAGCCGAGCTGTGTTTCCCGTCTCAGGGTCTTTCCACTTATACTCGACTCCCTTTTGCGCACCACCGTTGGCGTCCGGTGTGAGTACTCGCATTTCGGCGTCACCAGGAACGATATCAAGTGGGTTGTGATTCCTCAGGTCCCAGCCGCCGTCCTTGATGCGAGGCGGGCAGGGAGCGAGACCGAGCGGATCGACCCATGCATGTGGGTTGAGCACATATGCGACGGGATTGGGTGAGGGCTCCAGGCCGAGCGGGTCCGAGGTCAGGTACCGGGCTGTCGCGGGGTCGTAGTGACGGAAGTAGTTGTAATGCAAGCCCGTTTCGGGGTCGTAGTACTGCCCTGGGAAGCGTAGCGGCGTGTAGGTGGTGCTGTTCGCGGCCCAGGTGGTCATGCCCCAGAGCGTGCTCCGTGTGCGCCACGCGATCCGGCCCTCGCCGTCGACGAGTTCGCTGGGTGTGCCCGTCAGATCCGTGACGATGGCGAAGAAGCGCGAGTCGATCTCTTCCTGCGGGGCATCGGCGGCGGTGATGCGCTCTCTCTGAGCCAGGGGCTGCAGGCCCTGGTGGTCCCATGTAAGGGTGACCGGGTGGGGCAGCTCGGTGGACGTGGTGGTTTGCTCGCACAAGGTCGTTTCGTCCCAGGTGAACACCACCCGTTCGACGACGGTTTCCCCTTCTTCCGCCAGGCGGAGTTTCGCGGTGCGGCGCCCCAGTGGGTCGTAGGTGTAACGCCAGCGGGTGCCCTCTGGGGTGACGACCGAGGTGAAGTTTCCCCTTGATCATGGACACCTGGAGACTGGGACCCAATGCCGTTGCTTGAACTCGACAAGCAGTTCGCGGTGACGCTGGAGGGGCGGGGTCGTTGGGCCAGACATGCATCCTTGGGTGGGGTTGTCCG
>NZ_JBSFUO010000064.1:0-7108 GCF_053591835.1 Streptomyces sp. NPDC002911
GGTCTCCACCATGTCCGAACACCGAAAACGCGTCAGCCACCAGGCAGTTCCCCCTCAACGACACCTCATCGCCCCAACCGAAACGGCGAGGCTAGCCGGTGACTTCGCACATGGGGGTTCAGGTTTCCAGCCGGCGGGGTCTGGTTTCGCCGACGCTGAGGAGTGCGAGCAGGTGTCGGTTGATGAGGATGATGGGTGGGCTGGTCGTGGTGCCGGGGGCGGAGCATGAGGCCGACGACCCCACGACCAAGTCGCACAGGTTGAAGATCAAGCTAGGGCGTTGCGAAAGTGCTCGTCATGGGCGTTTTCAGTCGATGGTGACTACCGAGGCGGTCACCATCGACAGTTCGCCCAGAGCGTGATTGATTGCCATACCCGCACTGGCGTCAGAGCGTTTGAGGATGACCGCATCCATCGCACACCTCAGTGATCCGCACATCACCACCGGCCCGCTCGCCAGTGCTCCCGCGGAGGGGTTGTACCGGGCACTCAGCCGTATCCTCGCGCTCGACCCGCAGCCCGACTGCGTGGTAATCACCGGAGACCTGGTCGATCGTGGCGTTCCGGAGGAATACCGGGCGCTGCGCGAGGTGATCGATCGCTTCCCACTGCCGATACACCTGGTGGCTGGCAACCACGACGATTCCGAAGTGCTGCTGGAGGAGTTCGCCGGAACACGCTTCCTGGGTGATGCAGCGCAGCCACACTACGCGGTGGACTACCCCGCGTTCACCCTCGTCGTCCTGGACTCCTCGGTCCCCCTCTCGCCTGGCGGCCACCTGGGGGTCTCCCAGTTGGAGTGGCTCGATGCGGTCCTCGCCCGCAGGCCGGAGGTCCCGGCGGTCGTCTGCCTGCACCACCCGCCGATCGCGGTCGGCATCCCGTTCCTGGACGGGATGCGCCTGGACGACGGAGAAGACCTGGCCGACATACTCATCCGGCACGGCAACGTCGCCCGAGTCCTGGCAGGCCACGTGCACCGCCCCATCACCGCCGCTTTTGCGGGCAGCATCCTGGCCACAGCCCCCAGCACCCATCTTCAAAGTGGCCTGGCCCTCCGTGACGGCGTACCCAACTACCTTTCGGAGCCGACCTCTTTCCTCCTCCACCTCCTCAGCGGCCCCTCCTGGGTCACCCATACCGTCTCCGTCAGCCACGCCGCGGCACCGATTGCCTGCTTCTAGCGAACGTGCGGTGGGGCCGGTCGCAGTCACTCATCGATGGCTGCGACCAGCACCGTCGCTTCATAGCGGACGGCGAGCTCGTCGTACCGGGTGCCCACGGCACGGTGTCTCTCGCGGCGGTTGACTCCGCACTCGACGGCGTGGCGCTCGCGGTAGTCGACCGGGTCGAAGTACGCCTTCTCGGCCCGTACTCGATGACGGACGCGCCGAGCGAGGCGATCAGGGCCGCGGGCAGGGTCAGCGCCATCGCGAAGCCGTCGTACCAGCGGATCTTCGCGGCGAGGACGGGCGGTTCGGCATCCACAGGGGGCTCGGTGGGGACGTCGGCTGAAATTGGCATTCGGCTCTTACAGAACCACTGAAAACCAAGCATCAAGATTGCTGCATAAGCAATCTTGCACTTTTCTAGTTGCTGTTTCGGCAGTCTTGACGGCCTCTATCTGCTGATGTTTGATCTGCCGCAATGTTCTACACGCTGAGAGGACCCGTCATGCCCACCCCGCCTCCGTCCCAGCAGCTGTTCATCAACGGTGGCTTCACCGACGGCGCCGGCAGCGACGTTTACGAGGTGCTGAGCCCGGCGACCGGCGAGATGGTCGGCACCTTCCCGCGCCCGGTGCAGGCCGATCTGGAGGCCGCCGTGACGGCCGCGCACGCCGCGCAGCGCGAGTGGGCCAGGACCAACGTCTGGGAGCGCGCCGAGACGTGCCGCCGCATCGCGGACGAGATCGACAAACGGCGCCACGAGCTTGCCCGGCTGCAGACGCTCGAGCAGGGCAAGCCCCTCGCGGAGTCGGTCGCCGACATCACCGAGACTGCTGAGCTGTTCCGGCTGCACGCCGAGGACGCGGTGCGGCTGAACGGCGAGACTCTGCTCTCCCGCGACAACCGCAAGCGGATGTTTACATTCCACCGACCGGTGGGCACCTGGGGCATCATCACGCCCTGGAACTTTCCGCTGCTGATGTTCTCGGAGTTCGCCGCCCCGGGCCTTGCCACTGGCAACGCCCTGATCGTCAAGCCGCCGCAGAACACCCCGCTGACCGTGCTGAAGGCCATGGAGGCGCTCGCCGCGGCGGGTCTGCCCGACGGCCTGGTCAGCATCCTGCCCGGCGACGGCGCCTTCGGTGACGCGCTGGTCCGCAACCCCGGCATCCACGCCATCGGCTTCATCGGCTCCTCCGCCACCGGCGCGAAGATCCAGGCCGCCGCCGGTCTGAAGCGTTCGCTGATGGAGTGCTCAGGCAACGGCCCGCTCGTCGTCCTCGCCGACGCCGATATCGACGCCGCCGCGAAGGCCGCCGTCGACGGCGCCTACCCCTGCGCGGGCCAGGTGTGCTGCGCCACCGAGCGCGTCGTCGTGCACCAGGACGTGCATGACGCGTTCGTGGAGGCGGTGCTGCGCGAGTCGCAGCGCGTCACCCTCGGCGACCCGCTCGACGAGAAGACGATGCTCGGCCCGCTCAACAACGAGGGCGTGGCGGCCAAGATGGACCGGCACATGGCCGATGCCCGCGAGCGCGGCGCGCGGATCCTCACCGGCGGCCGCCGCCGCGAGGGCATGCCCACCGATCTGTACTACGAGTTCACCGTGGTGGACGGGGTGCCGGAAGACAGCCTGCTGTCCAAGGAGGAGTCGTTCGGGCCGGTCGTGCCAATCATCACCGGCCGCGATGAGGACGATCTGCTGCGCATCGCCAACGACGACGCGCTCGGCCTGCAAGGCGCCGTCTTCACCCGCAGCATGGCCTCCGCGTTCCGCTTCCTCGAGGAGATGGAAGTCGGGCAGGTCATCGTCAACGAGTCCAACAACTGGTGGGACATCAACATGCCGTTCGGCGGTGCAGGCGCCCGCTCCACCGGCTGGGGCCGTATCGGCGGCAAGTGGACGCTGATGGATATGACCGACACCCGCACGGGGGTCATCAGCCTCTGAGCCGAGAATTGGACGTCCCTGGTGTCCGGCCCGGTTTACGCCCCGCGCGTGGCAGAGCCGCGTCTCAGGCCGGCCCGCGCACACAAGGAGCCCATTGAGCCGCGTTCTGCAGGACCCCGCCTACCGGCCGCTGCTGCGCCGGCAAGCCGCACCGACGAGCGCCTCACGGAGCGGCCGGCCACCTTCGGCAAGCTGGCCGGGCGCAGGCCGCCGAGGCATTTCCCCGCGCCGGCGGACGTGTCCTTCAGCCATGCCTGGGGCGGGCAGTGCGGGAACAGGTGCGCGCTCCTCACACCGTCTGTGCGGAAAGTCAGCGGAATATGACGCCGGTGGTACCGGCTCTAGCCGGTGACTGCGATGACGCTCCCTGCGGAGATCGCTGCCACCGTCCGCATCACAGCGGTGTTCACCGCCTCGGCGCCCCAGCTGCCCTGCTCCAGCTCCTTCGCACGCGTGTAGACCTTGCCCGACCATGGGATGGAGCGGTGCAGGCTCGGCAGAGTGCCACTCGCGGCGAGCAGCCCGATCAACGCCGCTGTACGGGCATCGGGTTCCTCGCCGTCGACCAGGACGGAGCGGACGTTTTCCACGAGGGCTTCCTTGTGCCTGGTGTCCGCGGCCGTCGTCGACGTCGTGCGGAACAGACCGAGCGTCTTCCTGCTCTGCCGACGCAGCAGGCCTCGCTCGACGAGCCGGTCCAGAACGGTCTCGCGCAACCCGGTGCCGATCTCGATGAGGAGGGTCTGGACACCTCGCACTCGCTCGGAGACCTTCTCGTGGGCGGCCCGGAGCACGGGGTCCGGTAGCGGATCGCCGGCGACGGCGTGCACCTTCAGACCGTTCAGGCCCTGGTCGCTCTCGTCGACCGTGACGTGTCCGCCGCGGCCGAGCTCGACGAGGACGGCGCCGCCCTGGGTGTAGTACAGCGTGCCGGCCCCGGCGATCGCCCCCGATTTGTCGTCGATCATCAACAGCGTCAGATCTTCGACAATGAGCATGTCGTTCTGCATCGTTCTCTGTCCAACCGTAGGCGTCGGGACAGCCCCAAGGGGTCGGGCCTCTGCCCAAGCTAACCTCGGACCGGCAGGTGGAGCAGTGCGTACTGTCACGGGACTTTCATGACACACGTCATGAAAGTCCCGTGGGCCCGGTCCGCGACCCGCGACGGGGGAGTGCTGCCAGCTCGCCCCCGGCGAGGTCACCAGTCGTGGACCGTCCCGTCGTGCAGCCGGTTGACCGGGAGGTACGCCGCCTCGTAGGGGTGCGCGGCCGCCAGCTCCTCGTTCAGATCCACCCCTATGCCCGGTGCTTCGCCCGGGTGCAGGTATCCGTCCGTGAAGCTGTACGCGTGGGGGAACACCTCCTCGGTGAGCGGAGTGTGGCCCGAGTACTCCTGGATACCGAAATTGTGTACGGCGAGGTCGAGGTGGACGGCGGCTGCCATGCCGACCGGGGAGATGTCCTCCGGCCCGTGAATCGCGCTCTTGATCTGGTACTGCGCGGCGAAGTCGAAGAGCTTGCGCAGCGGAGTGACCCCTCCGAAGTGCGTGACAGCGGAACGTACGTAGTCGATCAACTGCTCGGTGACCAGGGTCTGGTAGTCGTACACCGTGTTGAAGACCTCACCGATGGCCAGCGGCGTGGTGGTGTGGCGGCGGACCGTGCGCAGAGCCTCCTGGTTCTCGGCGGGCGTGCAGTCCTCGAGCCAGAAGAGCCGGTAGGGCTCCAGGTCCTTGCCGAGGCGGGCGGCCTGGAGGGGGGTGAGCCGGTGGTGTGCGTCGTGCAGGAGGGGCAGATCGGGGCCGAACTCGGCGCGCACGGCCTCCAGCACGGCCGGCATGTGACGCAGATAGGCGTCGGTGTCCCAGTCCTCCACCAGCGGCCGGACCTGCTGGTGCAGCACGGGGGCGCCGCTGGCGTCCGTGCTCGACACGCCGTAGACCGCCTTCAGTCCCGGGATGCCCGACTGCACCCGGACGGCGGGGTAGCCCTCGGCGAGGCGAGCCCGGACCGAATCGAGGAGCTCGGGGATGTCCCGGCCGTTGGCATGGCCGTAGGTGCCCACGCGGTCCCGGCTCGCGCCGCCGAGAAGCTGGTAGAGCGGGAGGCCCGCGGCCTTCGCCTTGATGTCCCACAGGGCGACGTCGACGGCGGCGATCGCGGCCATCGTCACCGGCCCGCGCCGCCAGTAGGCGCCGCGGTACAGGTACTGCCAGGTGTCTTCGATGCGGTGCGGGTCGAGGCCGATGAGGAGGGGTACGACGTGGTCCTCGAGATAGCTGACCACAGCCAGTTCCCGGCCGTTCAGCGTGGCGTCGCCGAGGCCGGTGAGTCCCTCGTCGGTCGTCAGTTTGAGGGTGACGAAGTTGCGTCCGGGGCTGGTGACGAGGACCTTCGCGTCGACAATTTTCATGGGGGGTACTTTCTTTCCGAATGCGGTGGTGAGGGCCGTTCAGCCCTTGGTGGCGCCCGAGGTCAAGCCGGCCACCAGGTACTTCTGTCCGAGGACGGCGGCCAGGACGACGGGGACGGTGATGAGTGTCGCGGCGGCCATCAGACCGCCCCAGTCGGTGCTCGCGTACGAGATGAAGTTGAAGAGGGTCACCGGCACGGTCTGCGTGCGGTCGTCGGCGAAGATCAGCGCGAACATGAAGTTGTTCCAGCTGAAGACGAAGGCGAGCAGTGAGGCGGTCGCGGTCCCGGGGGCCGCGAGGGGCAGTGCGATGCGCCAGAAGGCTCCGAAGGCGCTCAGCCCGTCGGTGCGCGCGGCTTCCTCCAGTTCGACCGGCAGACCGGCGAAGAAGCTGATCATGACCCACATGATGAGCGGGACGGAGACGAACATCTGACTGAGAATCAGCACGGTGTAGGAGCCGACGAGGCCCATCTGCGCGAACAGGTAGTACCAGGGGACGAGCAGGGAGATCGCCGGCACGATGCGCGCGACGAGGATCAGCGACCCGGTGCGGTGCATGTCGAACCGTCCGACCGCCCAGGCGGCGGGCACCGCGATGACCGCGGAGAGCACGGTGGAGACCACGCCGACCAGCAGTGAGTTGCCCATGGACCGCAGGATCTGCCCGGCCTCCACGATGTTCCGGAAGTTCTCGAGGGTGGGGCTGAACCACAGACCCACGGACGGATCGGTCACCTGGACGTTGGTCTTGAACGCGGCGGCGAACATCCACACCAGGGGCAGCGCGAAGACGAGCGTCACGAGGGCGATCGCGATGCCGCGCAGCCACGAGCGGGCGGTGCGTCGGCGCAGATGTGCCGGGACGGGTACGGGGGTGACGGTGGCACTCATGCGGTCTTCCTTCCGCCCCGGCGGCGCAGCAGTACCACGACGCCGATGATGAAGAGCGTGAACAGGACCAGGACGGCGGCGGCCAGGCCGTACTCCTGGTAGTCGAAGGTGAGTCCGTAGGCGTAGACGTTCAGGGTCTCCACTTCGAAGTCCGAGCCGCCGCCCGCACCCTTGGTGGCGTAGAGGATGTCGAAGGTCTTGAGAGCGTCGACGGCGCGCAGCACGAGGGCGGTGGCGAGCGTCGGCCCGAGCATGGGCAGCACGACGTGCCGGAACCGCTGCCAGCCGTTCGCCCCGTCGACGCGGGCCGCCTCTTCCGGTTCCTCGGGCAGAGTGGTCAGTCCGGCGAGCAGCAGCAGGGTCATCATGGGCGTCCACTGCCAGACATCGATGAGCATCCAATGCCACGAAGTTAAGGCTCAGTTGACGTTGTCAAGTCCTCCGGAAAAGGGATCTTGTACGTACTCGGTGCCGTGCGGATGAGTCGGCCGTTGCGTGTCCAGTAGCAGAGCTGCGCGTTGAAGCCGCTGAGCACACGCCCGTTAGTGGTGAGGCCAAGATGTCCTGCGATGTCGCGGGCGTGCATGGCCTGGTTGGAGTTGTACGCCAGGATCCGGCAGACCTGCCCCCAGCGGCCGGTAGCGGCCTGGTCTGGGGCATGCGCGGTGGGGAGAGCCGGTG
>NZ_JBSFUO010000065.1:0-5900 GCF_053591835.1 Streptomyces sp. NPDC002911
GTACCGCTTCGTGTACTTGCTTCCCACCTGGTGCTACTTCCTCTGGAACCTCAGGGTCCCAGTCTCCAGGTGTCCATGATCAAGGGGAAACTTCATGGACACCTTGGTCGCGAAGTGGTTTTCTCCCCGGTCGCACTTTCCCTGCGCCAGACGATCATGCATGTTCTGCTTTTGTGTTTCCAGCTTGAGACGGCGCGGGTTGCAGCAGCCCGGATTACTGCCTCCAGGACACAGATGCCGAACGACAAGATCACTGTCGATACGCGCCAGGGTCAGACCGTGGTGCAGGACAGAAGCGAACCGGGCAGCCTGGGTGTGGCGACCTTCCCAATACACGAAGCCGTATCCGAAGTCATGCCGACTCGCTGCCATCCAGGGCCAGCACACCGCATCGCCGCCGCTGCGGTCGGTCTTCCACCAGAACTCCGCCTCGAGTGCCTTTCGTGCCAGCTCTTTCAGGTCGCCGCTCGTCACCCTCCACCCGCCGGGAGGCGGTGGGGTCACGGTTCGCACCGGATGGGGGCCAGGCCGGTCCCGATGAAGGCGGAAGCGGTCGACTTTTTAGACGCGTAGGCGAGCGCAAACGCAAAGCAGGTCACCTCGGAAGCGTCGCAGGGACAGGCCGCATGAGCCGCCGACCGCATCGCGCCCGACAGCGCAGCCGATCTCACGACGATGCCGCACCGGAGCCCTCCGGTGCGGCATCGTCATCTCATGGCTCCGCGCACAGGCCCCACCAGGATGGTCCTCGGCGCGGCCTCGCCGTATCACCCGCCTATCACGCAGCCATCAACAACTGGGCGGCCTCATTCGGCAGATGATCGACCTCATGCCCCGCCGGCTGACTGGCAAAATCATTCCAACCTGGCGCGGAACCGAACCACCAGAACCAGGGATGAAACGTCAGTAAGCGATGTTCTCCGTACACGCCTCGCCGTCGCTCACCTTGGTGGCATGATGTCGTCGATGACGTGCAAGATCCGCCTGTCCGCATGTGGTGTTCACTTGTTTGACCGCGCCTCCGGGATGAACGTCCTGCTCGATGAGGTGCCTGTCGCTGCTGAGCAGTTCTCTCCTGCACCGCGGTACCTATCCGTCGCCTTGACGAATGCGTGCGAGCTCCACTGCCTGTACTGCTACGCGCCCAAGCATGCTGCGGCTCTCAACTCCGAGGACGTACTGGCCTGGGCGGTCGAGCTCGATGCGGCCGGGTGCCTGGGCGTCGGTTTCGGAGGCGGGGAGCCGACCGCGTACCGCCGGTTCGCTCAACTGTGCGCGGACATATCCCAGTCCACGTCGATGGCGGTGACGTTCACCACGCACGGGCACCGGCTGACACCCGACTTCACCGAGTCCCTGCGCGGGGCCGTGCACTTCGTCCGTCTATCGGTCGACGGAATCGGCCCCACCTACGAGCGGCTCCGAGGCAAGCCATTCACCTCCGTGGTCCGCGCGGCCTCTCTGATCGCCTCCCTTGCCCCGTTCGGCATCAACACCGTGGTCAACGCCGACACCGTCGGTGAACTGGACGACGTCGCCAGGTTCGCGGCCGATGTCGGAGCCTCCGAGCTGCTGCTCCTGCCGGAGCAACCGACTGCGGCCACCCCCGGTATTAGCGAGGCCGACGCTCAGATCCTCGTCAAATGGGTCTCGGCTGCCAGGGCCGGGGTACGCCTCGCAATCTCCCGCACCGGCCTCGAAGCGGCACTGCCCGTCGCAGAGGCCCTCCCGGGCGAGCATCCCTTGGACGCGCACATGCACGTCGACGCTACGGGGAACCTGCGCCCTCACGCCTACGCTTCCGTGGGAACACCGATCGGCGCATCCATCATAGATGCCGTCCAGGCGCTGAGAGGAGCACGATGAGGATCTGGAACGGATACGGATCGGAACACTCCATGAACCTCATCATGATCGGCCGCTTCCAAGAAGTAACCGGAGCGAAGGCGGCCGAGGAATGTATGAGGGCACTGCAGGAACTCGCCGAAGGCACGTGGTCTGACGACGACTGGCGCAGCCACGATGAGCGCATGCCCCGCGAACTCGGCGACGCACTGCGTGAAATGAAGCTATACGACATGGGCCGCTCCGACGTCGACAACTACGCGTTCGACCACAGCGTCACCCGCGACGCCGAGACGGTCAGGCTCTGGACCGATGAGTCCGATGTGCAGGGGTTCTTCAAGGTGCTCCTCCACTACGGCGCGAAGGTTGAGGTGTTCTCCCGTCACGAATGGAACGAGGACGCGACACCGAGGTCGGATGTGAGCGAGCGGAGCGACAGTGGATCTGACTGATCTCGAGCGCCTGCCCGGTGCCGACGACCAGAACTTCGAAGCCCTCACACGGGCGGTCGTTTCCCGACGCTATGGCGCGCTGGGAAGGATGCGGGAGCGACGCAACCAGCCCGGCGTCGAGTTCTACCTCAGCGTCGACCACGTCGGTGCCCTGGGCGATCCCGGCAGGGTCTGGGGCTGGTCGTGCAAGTGGTTCATCCTGAATGGCAAGAACCAGCTCACCAGCCGCCAACGTGAACTGATTGAGGACTCACTCAAGCTGGCGGTCACGCACGTCAAGGGGCTGACCGACTTCGTTCTCTGTTTGCCACAGCGGCCGGCAAAGAGCGATGAGGAGTGGATCGACGGGCTCCGCCAGGGAACCGTCAAGGTCAAGCTATGGTGCGTCGAGAACTTCGACGCCGAGCTGGCCGGGCATGACGAGCTGCGCGCCACCTTCTTCGGCGAGCTCACCCTCACCCCGACAGCGCTGGAACATGCTCACGAGCGGTCCGTTGCGCCGGTCCGGCTCCGATGGATGCCCCGCCTGCACACCTCCACCTCAGCGGAGCACCATATCGACCGGGCATTGCTGCGCCCGGCGGCGTTCGACTGGCTGCAGCAGCGTACCGATGACGTTGAAACCCGGGCTGACGCGCTTCGCGTCGCCCTCGACAGCCTAGATTCGGACTCCCGCATCGATGCCTCAGCGGTCGCCGACGACCTAGACCGGTTCGTCGCGGAACTGAAAGAGATCATCGACGCCGGCAGGAGTCTTCGCCCCGGGGAGGTCCGTGAACGGCTCGCCAATCAGCAGCCACCAGCGACTTCTCCACGCGCGCTGAAGCGCCTGGTAGCCAAGCTGCGGAGGTATCAGCAACCCGAGGCCCTGCTGGTTACCGGCCTTGGGGCGGAGATCCGCGATGGTCCAGTGGATCAGCACCGCACGAGCCGATGCCGATGCGCCTCTGCTCGCCATCACCGCCGCCGCCGGACAGGGCAAGACGCATCTCTCTGCGCAGATGACCGCACCGACCGGCCGGCCAACAGCAGGGGTGTTCGTCCAAGGCGGCAGCTTGCAATCGGGCGGATCTCTCGACGACCTCGCACGTCGGATCCCTGGGCTGAAGGCCGACCGCGTCGAGGAGCTCTTGGAGGCGCTTAACTCAACTGGCATGCGCGCAGGTTGCCGTATCCCGTTGGTCATCGATGGGCTGAACGAAGCCGAGCGGCCCCTTGAATGGCGCAGGCTGCTCGCCGAGCTGCTACCGGCGTTGGGCGACTACCCCTACGTATTGGTCATCGTCACCCTTCGCGAAGCACACGCCGACCAGCTTCTCCCTGTAGGCACTGCACGGCTGGCCCTGGAGTGGCAACAAGCGGAAGTCGTCGAGATCCTCAAGGTCTACTTTCGCGAATACAAGATCAACCCGTCCGATACCTGGCTTCCGACGGTCGCCTTCGGCAGTCCTCTGTTCGTGCGCATGTACTGCGAAGCCACGAACCCCAAGCGACAGACACCGGTGGGCGCGGAAGCACTGCCCCAGTCCCTGGTCAGTGTTTTCGAGCTTTACCTCGAAGGTGTGGCTGAACGCCTGGCCTTCGACCCGGCGCGCATTCACATACCCGCTGACCAGATCAAGCGCCGCCTCGCGGACCTCGCCAGGCACCTGTGGACACATCAGGTCCGCCGTCTCCCATCCGACACGGCCAGGGAAATCCTCGATGCGGGCCAGCCGAACTGGGACGAGAGCCTCTTCCGGCGCCTTGTGGAGGAAGGTGTCCTCATCCGCCAGGAGATGAAGGGCTTCGACGACACCGAGTGCGCATTTGCATTCGACCGGCTCGCCGGTTATCTGATCGCCGACTCGCTCCTGGTACGCATGACCTACACCAGTGTCAGTGAGCAGCTCGCGGAGCCGGATCTGTGGAAACGCCTCCTTGGCAAGCAGGCGCATTCCCTCGGTGAGGATGTCACCATCGGACTGATCGGCCTGCTCCCACGCCGCTTCACCAAGCGTCACCTTTGGCGTGCCACGCCAGCCGAGCACCGCGATTTCGCACTCACCTGCGAGCTCGCCACCGAGTCCGGCTTCCTGGATGACGAGACCGTCACCGCGCTGGAGGCCCTGATCGGCACACGCCGGGCTGGTACGCCCGGCCACCGTCACGTGTTCGATCGCCTGTGGGAGGTGCGCAGGTCTGCCCGGCACCGCCTGAACGCCGTGTTCCTTGACCGGGTCTTGCGGCGGATTCCCCTTGCGCAACGCGACGCGTACTGGACCGAATGGGTCCGCAGTCAAGCCCCAGGAGTGCTCACTACGGCCCTGGAGCGGGCGGTCAGCCGATGGGACGGCGGGGCAGGCCGCGTCGAGAGCGACGACTTGGACGCGCTGGCCATCTCCTGGCTGCTGGCCTCGACTGACACGGTCTTGCGTGACCTAGCCACGAAGGCCCTCCAGCGGTACGGACGGCCGGAACCCAAGCGGCTGTTCGACCTCGCGGCCAGGATGCTCGACGCCGATGACCCCTACATCGTCGAGCGTCTCGTCGGTGCCGCGTTCGGCGCGGCCAGCACTCACCAGATGCCGGATCCCGCAGGCGTTCGAGCCGGCGCTGCGAGACTGGCTGGCGCAGCTGCACGGCCGCTTCCTCGAGGGCGGGTCCACGCCCACCTCCCATGAACAGTTGCGCGGCTATGTGCGGTCGACCTTCGAGTTCGCTGGCGCTCTCCACCCCTTCGCCGTCCCGGACGGTATCAACGCCCGCGCCTTGAGGTTTGCCGCCGCGGAGCCCGCCAATGTGATGGCCGACGACGATCCCCATGCAGCGGAATGCGACCGCACCATGGGCATGGACTTCGAGAACTATGTCATCGGAGCTGCCATCAACGGCCGCGGCAACTACGACTACACCCACCCTGACTTCCGTCAGGCCCGCGCTAAGGTCAGAGCCCGCGTCTGGGAACTCGGCTGGCGCAGCGAGGAGTTCAGCAGCCTCGACGAGGGCATCGCCATGAGTGCCGAGCGCCCTTACAGCTCTTCCAGGAAGGTGGAGCGTTACGGCAAAAAGTACAGCTGGGTCGCCTACCACGAAATGGTCGGCCGTCTCGCGGACGCCGGACGGGCACCGGCGCCCTTCGGGGAACCGGAACGCTTGATGCCCGACATCGACCCTGGCTTTCCCGACAAGCCTCCGGCCGCGCCCGTGCCCCTTCCGCCGTGGGCATCCGTGGAGTCCAGGGGCCATCAGACCTGGGTCACGTCAGGCAGTGTGGCAGTCCCCGACCACCTGTGGTCTCCGAAGGAAATCCATGGTGTGGACGGCGGCTGGCTCCTGGCCGAGGGCTACCTTGCCCACGAGCAGGACGGCCGGACGGTGTTCGGCTTCTTCCGGACCCTTCTGCTGGCCCCCGAAGACGCCAAACGCGCACAGCAGTTCGCTGCAGAGCAGGAATATCCGGGAAACGACTTCTTCCCCTCGCTGCCAAAGACTCGCGGCGTTCTGGCCACGGAAATGCCTTGGAGCTCTAGCCTCGCCGTTTCGCTTGCGGTGGGCGAGGTGACGCTGAGAGGTCGATCGAGGCGGTATCGGGCGGTGGGCATGGTGGAGACCCGGCGCGTT
>NZ_JBSFUO010000066.1:0-5693 GCF_053591835.1 Streptomyces sp. NPDC002911
CTCTCAACTACCTCTCACCCGTGGAGTTCGAACAGCAGCATCTGCGAGCAGTTAAACTCTCAATCGCGGCATGAGCCCCTGTGTCCACACTCCGGAGGACGCCTCACAAGGCACCGCCTCCAGCGGCAGCCTCACCGTCGTCGCCCTCGCGGCCGAGGCCGGCGTCCACCGCATGGCCCTCCAAAAGCGACACGCGGACCTCAAGAATGAGTTCTACGAACGTGTCCGCAACGAAACTCGCCAGACCCCGGAAACCGAGAAGCGACTCCGCGAAACCGTCACCAGACTCAAGAAGACCATCGCGAACCAGAGGGCCGATCTCGAAGAACTCCGTCAACTGGTGACCAGGCTTACCCTCGCCAGCGCCGTACTCACCCAAGAAAAGGGCCCCTCAGTGCGCCCCGAAGCCATTCCCGACAACGTCGTTGCTCTCCGCCCACCCACCACATGAAACCTGCAAACAGTGGGGCTGCCCCGGCTCTCTCCGCACCGGGGCGCCTCATCAAGTCCGCCTACTCCGAGACAACTCACAGGTTGAACAGCAGGACTTGACGGAAGGCACCCGTCGCCAACCTCCTGTGGGCCACCGCGACCGGAGGCATCATCCCCTTCGGCGGGCTGCTCAGCGCCCTGTACGGGCTGTCCTCCGCGCTGGCACAGCCGGTCAAGGGGCGCCTGATGGGCCGGCACGGCCAGACCGCCGTGCACCTCCCGGCCGCCCTGCTCAACTCCACACTTCTGGTGGCCCTGCCACTGGTCGGCCCGCACGGCGGGCCGGCCCTCGCCCCGGCGATCGTCATCGCCGCCGGCCTGAGCACGCCCCCGTTGGAGGCTTCCCTGATGAGCGCCAGGGGCGCCCAGATCCCCCAGGATGATCGGGCCACCTCATCCCCAGGACGTCATCCGGGACGATGAGGTCGCCAGGACGGTGCCCACCGATCTGCTGGGGCGGCCGGCGGTCACCCAGGAGACGATGCGGACGACACCGCCCACTTCCTGGTCACTCAACGGCAGCAAGAACCTTGTCGGCGCCATCGAACACCTCCACCATTCTCCGGACCATCCCGGCCGGCTCCTGCACTGGGTTGTCCGTCAGCCGTGGGCCGACGTATCTCGCTGGACCGCTCCAGATGCAGCCACAAGGCCGAGGAATCACCATGGAAAGAGAAAGCGATCCTCGACTGCCTCGAGATCACCACGCCAGAGCATCCAGCACTTCATTCTTCGAGAAGGTGCCTGCGCAGACAAGGGGAGCGAGTGTCTGCACGATGTGGGCGCACCTGTGGTTGTTAGTGCGTCCGCGGCCACCAATGCGCCTAAACCTTGCGAGCGCCAGATTGGCCTTCGGATCTGAGGGGATCGGTCCTATGTGGGGAAGCTCCTGGCAGCGTACCTCTATTGCTTTCGGCACAGCCTGCATCCTTGCAGCAGGGTCACCCCTGGCAACGGGGTCGGCTAGTACTCAGGCAGCATCACAAGTCCAACAGAGTGGCGACTTCCTGAGACCGAAGGCTCACAATCCGTCAGCGCCCAAAGTGGTCGACTGGGAAAACCGCAATTATGACCTCACTTGCGATGACATTGTCGACAAGCCGGTCAACGTGGCTGTGCGCAATGGCAAGGGAGTCGCGAAAGGCAGCAGAATTGGCGGGTACGACCGCTGGGAGGTAAAAGTCCAGCGAACCGCCCAAGGCAGCCTGCCACGGCTCGGCGATGTGACTGCTGTGCTGTTCTACTGCTCTCCGCAACCGAGCAATTTCTTCATGCAGGAACTGCGCGTCTACCGCACCGATGACGGCAGCGAGATAGGCCGCACGCCAACTCTTAATACCCCTGAATTGCCGCCGCAATATCAGCCGAGGTCCCTGATTATCGAGGAAGGTCGCCTTGCCGCTGACGTCAAGTTCTACGGGCCTGAAGACAGCCATGCGGACGGACCCTCAATACTCCGCCATGTCACTTGGACGTGGGAGGATAGCCGTTTTGTCACGCACGGGGCGGACGGAGATTTGGAGGCTCGTGGCCGGGATGACCTGAGCCGCCAGCGCATCACGGTCAACGGGTTGGGTCCGCTGGAGTTGGGCATGAGCCGTGACGAAGCTTCGAAAGCGATCGGTGCGCGGATCCCAGGAAACATGAGCAGAAGAATCTGTACCGACTTCAACGTGGAGGGAGGGCCGGAGGGACTCCTTCTACGCTTCGCGTCTGAACGCCTCGTCGCGATCTACGTAGTACGACCGGCGACGAAAATCTCGACGCTTTCAGGTATCCACATTGGTAGCACGCGAGACGCTGTACTCGATACGTACCGTGGAGAGATCACTTCCACCACCCCCGACTACGGTGGTGAGGAGCTCATTTTCGCGCCAGCCGCGCCGAGGTTTGCAGGCAAAGTGATCAGGTTCCAGATGAGCGATGGTGTCGTCGAAACCTTCATCGCTGGCGAACGTGACTGGGCAAGATTTGCCCCCTATTGCGGCGGCCCCGAATAAGACCGCTAAACACAATGAGGCATCGGCGCATTGGTGCGGGGGTGGCACGGAAACCAGATGCCGACGCCGGTTACGAGTTGGAGCGAGGGCGAACAATGGCGGACTTTCTTAGCTCTACAGCCAGGCGGGTTGCGGTCGTCCTGGTCACTGAAGCCATAGCCGTGGCCATGGCTGCGGGTCCGCTATCAGGATCCGCCACCAGTGCTTATGCGGCGCCCTCCCGCCCATCCAAAAATTGCGGGGCGGCACAGGTGGCAGGAAAGCAGTTCGCCAAGGGGGTGACCCCTGTGCTGTTCGTCCACGGATTCAACTCTGGGCCGGCCATGTGGACTGACAACGAGGCGAAGGTTGAAAAATCCAACAAGACGCTTGTTGATCTGGTCTCGCAGGCAGGATCCATCACTGCGTTCACTTTCGATTACCGGAGATTCAGTAATCGCTGGGTGACAGACAGGGCCATAGGCCATAGGCTGGCCGACACGATTTCCTGCCTCAGGCAAGAAGCCGATCGAAAGGTGATTTTGGTGGCCCACTCCATGGGTGGCCTTGCTGCACAATGGGCCGCAAGTGATAGAGGCGGTCGCGTGGGCCGTAACATCACCGCCGTTGTCACCCTAGGCACACCGTACAAAGGCTCATGGTTGGCCAAATGTACACTCAATCGGGCACTTGACGAGGGACACATTCGCGAATGCGGTGAAGCCAGGAAGCTATTCAAGAAGTGCGATGAGATACAGCGAAGAGGCGAAAAGCAGCCAGCCGCCTGCAGAGGCGTGCCTTCCGAGATCGCACGTAAAAGCAAAGCAGTTGAGGGGCTAGCCAACAAGAACTCTGAAATCACCAATCTTGCGCCTTGGCCGAAGGGCGGACCCGATGTTTACCCACTCGCCGGAAAAGCTGAATTCAAAACAAAGGAGAGGAAGGGTGAGGCAGGACTCTTTGGTGTGCTCGCAGTTGCTGGGATCGAAATAGGGGACAAGGTCGTAAGCATAGAATCCGCCACCAACGGTGGACATATAGCCACTGTGGACTGTGAAGCAAAGGACCCGCAGATAGATACATGCTTCCATACGATGCTTCACCGAAATGATATTCTGGCGAGAACTGTCGTAGGCAGAATTAAGCTCGCCCTTCAAAGGGAACAGGAACAGTCAACTCCCAGGCGAGTTGACTTGAGTCGCCAGCGCATTACGGTCAACGGCATGGGCCCCTTGAATTTCGGAATGAGTCGAGCCCAAGCCGAGAAGGCAATCGGGGCGCGGATCCCAGGAACCCCAGATCAGCCAGAACCATTTGGGCGGCCCTGTAAGGACCTGGCGGTGAAGGGCGGACCGAAAGGGCTGTTCCTGCGATTCTCACGAGATGAACTCGTCGCAATCCGAGTGTCGCCAGCCGCATCGACGTCAATCTCGACAGCCTCCGGGATCCACCGGGGCAGTCCGCGATCAACCTTGCTGAGGATCTACGCGGCAGAAATCACAACCACCTCCGTTGACAACGGCAACGAGGAGTTCCACTTCGAGCCCAGCGCGCCGAAATTCGGCGGAAGAGTTATTCAGTTCTCCGTAAAGGACGGCAAGGTTGACGCCTTCGCCGCCGGCGAGCGCTTCTTCGCAGACAACCTCGATTGCAGCTCAGACTGACGCCACCTCGCTGGCGAGCCGGACCGTCGCGAGCGCGAGAACAGGTTGTAGGTCATAACGACCGGCGTGGCCGCCAGGGCCCCCGCCGATGTTGAACAGAAGCACTTGACAGGGAAGGCACCGGAGGATGCAGGTCGTCCACGGCTGCCGGATGGTGATGCCGCGGATCCAGTCGGGTGCGACGGGAGGGTGGTTGCTCATGCGGTCCGCTCCACGGTGTGGGTGCCGGGGCGGCCGGCGCGGCGTCCGTTGACGGATGCCGCGGTGAGGTCGGTCCGGGAGGCGAGGAGCGCGCGACCGGTGTGCTTGGCCCTGTAGAGGGCGGCGTCAGCGGCGCGCTGCAGCACCGACAGATTGCTGGTGCCGAGGGAGTTGGCTGAGGCGGCGCCGATCGACGCGGCGACCTGGACGACTCGGTGGTCCTCGAGGACGACGGGTTGGGTGAGCTTGTCGACGAGCTGGGCGAGGCGGGCCTGGCGCCGCTCGGGGGCGATGCGCAGCGTCAGGGCGAATTCGTCGCCGCCGAGCCGGCCGACGGCCGCGCGGTTGCCTGCCCAGGCGCTGAGCCGGTCCGCGGTCGCTGAGATGACCGCGTCTCCGGCAGCGTGGCCGAGGGTGTCGTTGATCGCTTTGAAATGATTTTTCTGGACTACGCGCTGAATCCGGAGCTGCCGTCCGGCCGATGCTCTCCGTCCGCTTGTGGCCTTGTCCGGTCGCTGGGCGGACCCGCGCGTTGAAGGCGGATCTATCCGATTGCGGTTATAGCCAGTGGCTTGGCATCGTTCGGAGCGTCGTCCGAGTCTGAAGCACGAATCGAGGGGGCACCCGCATGGCTGTCGTGCCGGAAAGACGTTTGGCTCTTCTTGGAGGGGGCTTCTCCACCGATGACGATGGCCTGCTGGACGATTGGGTGCTTGAGCAGGTGCGCGCTCCTCGGCCCAAGGTGTGCTTCGTGCCGACAGCCAGTGGAGACGCCCCCGCTTACGTCGAGCAATTCCTCGCGGCCTATCAATCACGCGCCTGCGAGCCCAGTGTCTTGCAGCTGTTTCGGCGGGAGCTCGATGACGATGCCCTGCGAACCTTCCTGCTGTCTCAGGACGTCATCTATGTGGGTGGGGGCAACACCGCAAACTTGCTTGCGGTGTGGCGCACGCACGGCGTGGACCGGGTGCTGCGCGAGGCCTATGACCACGGAATTCTGCTATGCGGTATCAGTGCTGGTGCCAACTGCTGGGCCGAGGGCTCGCATACCGACTCCTTCGGGCCACTGACCTACCTCTCCGACGGGTTGGGCCTGCTCTCCGGCTCTGTCTGCCCCCACTACGACAGCGAGCCGGGCCGACGGCCCTCCTATCGGGAGGCCGTCGCAACCCGCGCGCTTCCAGCTGGGTGGGCAGTGGAGGACGGCGTCGGCGCACTCTTCACGGGTGGCACGCTGACTGACTCGGTGACCCGCACGCCTCAGGAGCCGTTGTCGTACCGAGAGGTTCGGTTGCGGGTCGAACTTGGGTTCCCGGTTGGGTGATCGGCTCGTGGCCGGGGAATGAAAGCAGGGCCT
>NZ_JBSFUO010000067.1:0-5455 GCF_053591835.1 Streptomyces sp. NPDC002911
GCCGCCCTGCGCGTATCTCACACCCCACAGCTACCGACCCGACTCAGCCCCTGTCAGGCGAACGGCCCGACATCACCCAATCAAGTTCAGTAGCTACGGATATCGGCCCGGACGGTCTGCCTTGGACGCGGTGGGGAAGTGCCGGGAGCGTAGTTGGCGGCGGGACTGGGTGGTCGAGCTCGACATTGCCAAGTTCTTCGACAGCGTGCCCTGGGACCTGCTGGTCAAGGCGGTGGCCGCGCACACCGACGCCGTCTGGGTGAACTTGTACCTGCGGAGGTGGCTTGCCGCTCCGCTCGTCATGCCCGACGGCTCCCAGATGGAGCGGGAGCGCGGAACGCCCCAAGGGGCGCCGGTCTCTCCCGTTCTGGCGAACCTGTTCCTGCACTACGCGTTCGACATGTGGATGGAACGGGAGTTCCCGTCCGTCTGGTTCGAGCGCTACGCGGATGACGCGGTACTGCACTGCGTCACTGAGCGAGAGGCCCGCCAGGTGCTGGCCGCGCTCACGAACAGGATGGTCGAGGTCGGGCTGCGTCTGCACCCGAACAAGACCCGGATCGTCTACTGCAAGGACGGCAACCGCCGGCGCTTTTGCGAGTGCACGGCCTTCACCTTTCTTGGGTACACGTTTCGCGCCCGGAAGAACCGGAATCGGCACGGGAACCTGTTCCTGTCGTTCGAGCCGGGGATCAGCAGGGAGCCTCTGACGAGGATTGGCCGAGAGGTGCGGTCCTGGCGACTGCACCGACGTGCCGATCTGACCTTCAACGAGCTCGCCCGCAGGATGAATCCTGTGATCGGGGGATGGATCACTACTACGGTCGGTTCCGGCCTTGGGAGTTGGACCGCTTCTTGGCGTGCGTCAACACCTACTTGGTGCGATGGATCCGCAACAAGTGCAAGCGGCTCGCGGCCCAGAAGAAGGCGTACTCGAAGATGCAGGAGATCGCCCAGCGATACCCCCGCATGTTCGTGCACTGGCGCCTCACCACGGCGGCCGCAGAGATCTGATGATCACAACGACAAGAGCCGTGTAACGGGAGACCGTTACGCACGGTTCTGTGAGAGCCGAGGGGTGAGATCCCCCTTGGCTACTCGACCCTCGCCAGGGCAGTGGCCTCGGCAGTTCCGGGCACCGCGGCCTGCTCGGCCTCATGTACCCAGACGCGCAGCGTCTCGTGGTTGACGCCCAGGTCCTTGGCCACCGAGGCATACGCACGCCCCGGGCTCGCGCGGTACAGCGCGGCGGCATCGACCCAAAACTCAGGCGTGTACTTCGACGTTCCCAACGGGAACTCCTGTCCTATGGATCTTCACGATCCAATGATCAGGGTGTCCTCGATCCAGGGGACGCCCGAGATTGCCTCCGCACGCGGCTGCTTGAAGTCGTTCGGGGCGA
This sequence comes from Streptomyces sp. NPDC002911, assembly GCF_053591835.1. NCBI lineage: Bacteria > Bacillati > Actinomycetota > Actinomycetes > Kitasatosporales > Streptomycetaceae > Streptomyces > Streptomyces sp. NPDC002911. Next base: position 1,403 of record NZ_JBSFUO010000067.1, read on the forward strand.
TTGCCGAGCCGCTGCACGCGACCAGCGCCGAGAGGGCAACGACGGTCGTGGGGAGAACCTTCTTCATTTCTTGCCTTCCTCCCAATGGTCGTTCAGGGAGCCCACACGCTGGGGTGTCACCGGCATTCCGGTGACGGCTGTACCAGCGGGTTTGCCCCACTACGATGTCGCGGGTACAGATGCCACGTGGTCGATGTCCAGGTCGCCGGCCTGGCGGGTGTAGGCGTTGTCGTAGTAGGAGAACCAGCGGCCCTCACCGATCTTGCAATGGTTGCTGACCACCGGGTCGGTGACGGCTTCCTCGAGGAGGACCCCCCTCGGCGCGAGTGTTGCACCCGTCCTCGTCGGCGTCGACCCAGTGGCGGAAAGTGTCCCGGTTGTAGCCGTCGCGGTGGTCGTCGGCGGGGGGCAGGGAGGCGAGGGCCTCCCGCAGAGGCAGCCGCACCCGCTCCCCGGCCGCGGCGGTGGGGATGGCGTGTGCGGAGGGCGGCGGGTGCCAGAGTGAGGGCGGCCGGAGCGGCGGTGAGCAGACCGCGGACAGTACGCTTCATGCCTTGTTGGTAGAGCGCCGACCACCCCCGGCGGGGGCGAAGCGAAGACGCCTCACCGCAGCAGGGGAATAGTCCTGGAAGGTACTGCTTAGTCGCGATAGGCGCGTCCCGTGGAGCTTACATGTGCATGGCGCCGGGGGTTCACACCGCGGCATCGAGGTCGGCGGCGGACCGCACGAGCGCGGCCATCATTCTGATGGTGTCGGTCGTGGAGAGGCCGTTGCTGCGGACCAGGGACCGCCACGTACCGAAAGCCGTGGCGTGCCGGACGGCAACGTCGAGCAGTGAGCGTTCCACGGCAGGCGGAGCTGCCGCCGTCACCCCGGCAGCATGATCGGCAGACTGCCCGTAGCCGGCGCTCACCGTAGCCGCGGCCCTCTCCATGTATGCCAGGTAGGAGTCAATGCTTCGCTCGGCCGATGCGATGGCAGGGGCGTCGCGCAACGCATTGGACAGCATCGGCTCCACCTGTTCGTAGAACGCGTAGAGATCACCTAGTGCCGCCGTGAGGCGTTCCTCCGGTGCCGTGATCTCTTCCCAACGGGCCGTTGTCGGCCAGGGGTTGCGATTCCAGTACTCCGTGGAGCACGCCGCGTACAGCTCCTCCTCGGTGGGGAAGTGCCGGTACACCGTGTGCCGCTGCACCCCGGCCAGGTCGGCGATGCCGGCGATGGTGGTGTGAGCAGGGCCCACCGTCCCGTGGAGCTCGATCGCGGCATCGGTGATCCTTCCGCGGGTCTCGCTCATCGTCTGGGCCCGCTGCCGCAGCTCGTACTTGCGCCTGGTCTTCCGCTCTGCCATCTCCGGCCCGTTCCTCACATACCCTGCCGCGTTCCACGAAGCCCGCCCCACACGACGGGGGCTTTCACTGTACGCAGTCGGGCGACGCACGCGCATTTGGTTGCACACCCGCGTCTCGTGAACGTTGACGAGTCAGCGGGAGGGAGGAATACTTTCATGACACGTAACTGTGCAATCAATGTGACATGGCGTGGCCCTGACTGACCCATGGGCTTCCGGGCCGCGCACGGAATCAAGGAGGGTCCATGCCCCCGTCTCAATCGGTTGTCGCGCCCGGCCTCCATGCCGACTGGGAACTGCGGAGTACCGGCATCCCAGCGCTGGGTCCGGGCCAGGTACTGGTCGAGGTGCACGCCTGCGGAATCTGCGGCACCGATGTCTGGATCACACAGGGGAAGCTGTCCTTCGGCGCAGGCTTCCCCATGACGTTGGGACACGAGGGTGCGGGCGAGGTGGTCGCTGTCGGCGAGGGGGTGACCTCGCGCGCCGTCGGGGACCGGGTGGGGCTCGTGGCCCTGCAGGCCGGCTGCGGGCGGTGCGCCTGGTGCCGTAGGGCCGAGTCGCTGGACTTCGTCACCGCCCAGAACTGCGAACGTCCGGAGCTCATCGGAATGAACGTCAGCGGCGCTCAGGCGCAGTACGTCGCCGCGCGCGCCGACGCGACCGTACTGCTCCCACAGGGGCTGCCGTACGAACACGCCGCGCCCCTCATGTGCGTCGGCTACACCGCCTGGAGCGGGCTGCGGCGCGCCCGCCCGGAACCCGGTGACCGAGTGGCCGTCTGCGGCATCGGCGGCCTCGGCCACCTCGCCGTGCAGTACGCCAAGGCCGCCGGCTTCACCACCATCGCGCTCACCCACTCACCCGACAAGCGGAAACTGGCGCACGAACTCGGCGCGGACCTCGTCGTGTCCAACGGAGCGGAACTCAGGGCGGCAGGCGGCGCGAACGTCCTGCTGCATACCAGCAGCTCCAATGCGGCCGCCTCGGACGCGATCCAGGGCATCCGCCCCAGGGGGCGGGTGGTCCTCATGGGCGTCGCGTTCGATGCGTTCTCGGTGGGCAACATGCCCATGCTGATGAACAGCATCCAAATCCTCGGCTCCGCACACAACGGCACCCAGTATCTCGTCGAAGCCCTGCAACTGGCGGCCGACGGCAAGGTCACCCCCAGGGTCGAGGTCTACGACAAGGAACAGGCCGCCGAGGCCTATCGGCGTACCGCCGCGGGCAAGGCCCGATTCCGTACGGTCATCACGTACGTCTGAGTGCCACACCCGCCACCGTCCCGTCACATGTGAGGAGAGAGCCATGTCCGACCAATTCACCCTGCCGACCGAACCGGAGAACATCCCCGCTGCGCTCATGGAGCGATTCAACACCGGTCGGGTCGAGGCGATGATGGGGCTCTACGAAGAGGGAGCCGTCTTCGTCACCGACTCGGGTGCCGCCGTCAGCGACCCGGCGGGAATACGGCGTGAACTTCAGGGCTTCCTCGCACTGGGACTGCCGATGCAGGCACATGCCCGGCACTTGATCGTCTCAGGAGACATCGCCCTCGTCCTGCTGGACTGGGGGGTGACGGGCACAGGTCCGAGCGGACAGCACGTGCACCTCAACGGGTCCGCCACCGACATCGCACACCGCGGCACCGACGGCCGTTGGCGCTACCGGATCGACAACCCCTACGGCACCCGTTTCCGCGAACAACACTGACCTACCTCGCAACGCATCAAGACTGTCGGCACAACGAAGCCGCGTCCCGGCGAGAAGGACATCGCGGAGGGTGGGACCGTCGGGCCCGTGCGCGTTATTGCTCCGAAACGCTTCCTCGCGCAACAGGCCCAGCATGTCTGCGTGGGAGATCCCTCCCACGCAGATCTACGAGTGGCGTCACGCCAAGGACATCATGAGCGGCTTCCTCGGCAGCAGGATGGAGCTCACCCAGTCCTTCCGCTTCGGCCCGCCCATCGCGGATGTCGCCAACCACTGGCTGCGCGCGGCCACCTCGAGCATGCAGCTCACCGGTCACGCCGCGGAGCCGTCGGAGCTGACCGAGGTGGATGCCCCCGACGCGGTCCTGTGCCGGGGCAACGCCGACGCCCTCGCCGAAGTCCTGCGCTTCCTGGACCGGAAGGTGCCCGTCGCCCTGGTCGGCGGCGGAAAGCCCCTGCTGAGCATCGCGAAGGCGGCCATCGACCTGCAGGCCGGACGCCGCACCACGACCTCGCCCTCTTCTCCTCCTGGGGAGAAGTCCAGGAGTACGCGGAGCAGGACTCCGCCGCCGCAGACCTCAAAGCGATCGTCGACATCGTCGACACCTACGGACCCCACCAGATCATCCGCACGGTCCAGGAGATGAGCGACGAGGAACAGGCCCGCGTCGTCGTCTCCACCGTCCACAAGGCCAAGGGCCGCGAATGGAACCGCGTCCGCATCGGCCCCGGCTTCACCCTGCCCGACGACGCCGGCACCGTGCACCCCGCCCTCGCACGCCTCGTCTACGTGGCCGTCACCCGCTCGCACGCCTGCCCCCGACCGGCCAGCTCAAGTACCCACGCTCCCCGATGTCCACCTTCCTGGCCCGCCACCTGCCCCACCCCGAACGGGACTGTAAAACGTTCGGTGTAACTCCCGATCATGGAAGATGCATCGATGACCAGCAACAACGTGACCGAGGTCGAGACCGTCGAGCCGTCTG
>NZ_JBSFUO010000068.1:0-1851 GCF_053591835.1 Streptomyces sp. NPDC002911
AACACAGTGGACGCGAGCAACTGAGGACAAGCCCTCGGCCTATTAGTACCAGTCAGCTCCACCCGTTACCGGGCTTCCACATCTGGCCTATCAACCCAGTCGTCTACTGGGAGCCTTAACCACTCAAGGTGGTGGGAATACTCATCTCGAAGCAGGCTTCCCGCTTAGATGCTTTCAGCGGTTATCCTTTCCGAACGTAGCCAACCAGCCATGCCCTTGGCAGGACAACTGGCACACCAGAGGTTCGTCCGTCCCGGTCCTCTCGTACTAGGGACAGCCCTTCTCAATATTCCTACGCGCACAGCGGATAGGGACCGAACTGTCTCACGACGTTCTAAACCCAGCTCGCGTACCGCTTTAATGGGCGAACAGCCCAACCCTTGGGACCGACTCCAGCCCCAGGATGCGACGAGCCGACATCGAGGTGCCAAACCATCCCGTCGATATGGACTCTTGGGGAAGATCAGCCTGTTATCCCCGGGGTACCTTTTATCCGTTGAGCGACAGCGCTTCCACAAGCCACTGCCGGATCACTAGTCCCGACTTTCGTCCCTGCTCGACCCGTCGGTCTCACAGTCAAGCTCCCTTGTGCACTTACACTCAACACCTGATTGCCAACCAGGCTGAGGGAACCTTTGGGCGCCTCCGTTACTCTTTAGGAGGCAACCGCCCCAGTTAAACTACCCATCAGACACTGTCCCTGATCCGGATCACGGACCCAGGTTAGACATCCAGCACGACCAGAGTGGTATTTCAACGACGACTCCACAACCACTGGCGTGGCCGCTTCAAAGTCTCCCACCTATCCTACACAAGCCGAACCGAACACCAATATCAAACTATAGTAAAGGTCCCGGGGTCTTTCCGTCCTGCTGCGCGAAACGAGCATCTTTACTCGTAGTGCAATTTCACCGGGCCTATGGTTGAGACAGTCGAGAAGTCGTTACGCCATTCGTGCAGGTCGGAACTTACCCGACAAGGAATTTCGCTACCTTAGGATGGTTATAGTTACCACCGCCGTTTACTGGCGCTTAAGTTCTCAGCTTCGCACACCCGAAAGTGCACTAACCGGTCCCCTTAACGTTCCAGCACCGGGCAGGCGTCAGTCCGTATACATCGCCTTACGGCTTCGCACGGACCTGTGTTTTTAGTAAACAGTCGCTTCTCGCTGGTCTCTGCGGCCACCCCCAGCTCAGGAAGCAAGTTCCCTCACCAGTGATGGCCCCCCTTCTCCCGAAGTTACGGGGGCATTTTGCCGAGTTCCTTAACCATAGTTCACCCGAACGCCTCGGTATTCTCTACCTGACTACCTGAGTCGGTTTAGGGTACGGGCCGCCATGAAACTCGCTAGAGGCTTTTCTCGACAGCATAGGATCATCCACTTCACCACAATCGGCTCGGCATCAGGTCTCAGCCTTAACGTGTGACGGATTTACCTACCACACGGCCTACACCCTTACCCCGGGACAACCACCGCCCGGGCTGGACTACCTTCCTGCGTCACCCCATCGCTTACCTAATACAAGTCTGGTTCGTCGGCTCCACCACTACCCTCAACTCCGAAGAGATCGGGCCGGCTTCACGGACTTAGCATCGCCTGATTCAGTATTGGGCGTTTCAAAGCGGGTACCGGAATATCAACCGGTTGTCCATCGACTACGCCTGTCGGCCTCGCCTTAGGTCCCGACTTACCCTGGGCAGATCAGCTTGACCCAGGAACCCTTAGTCAATCGGCGCACACGTTTCTCACGTGTGTATCGCTACTCATGCCTGCATTCTCACTCGTGAACCGTCCACAACTCGCTTCCGCGGCTGCTTCACCCGGCACACGACGCTCCCCTACCCATCCAC
>NZ_JBSFUO010000068.1:1946-5364 GCF_053591835.1 Streptomyces sp. NPDC002911
GTATGAATGACACGACTTCGGCGGTACGCTTGAGCCCCGCTACATTGTCGGCGCGGAATCACTTGACCAGTGAGCTATTACGCACTCTTTCAAGGGTGGCTGCTTCTAAGCCAACCTCCTGGTTGTCTCTGCGACTCCACATCCTTTCCCACTTAGCGTACGCTTAGGGGCCTTAGTCGATGCTCTGGGCTGTTTCCCTCTCGACCATGGAGCTTATCCCCCACAGTCTCACTGCCGTGCTCTCACTTACCGGCATTCGGAGTTTGGCTAAGGTCAGTAACCCGGTAGGGCCCATCGCCTATCCAGTGCTCTACCTCCGGCAAGAAACACACGACGCTGCACCTAAATGCATTTCGGGGAGAACCAGCTATCACGGAGTTTGATTGGCCTTTCACCCCTAACCACAGGTCATCCCCCAGGTTTTCAACCCTGGTGGGTTCGGTCCTCCACGAAGTCTTACCTCCGCTTCAACCTGCCCATGGCTAGATCACTCCGCTTCGGGTCTAGAGCGTGCAACTCAAACGCCCTATTCGGACTCGCTTTCGCTACGGCTTCCCCACACGGGTTAACCTCGCTACACACCGCTAACTCGCAGGCTCATTCTTCAAAAGGCACGCAGTCACGACTGCATGTGCAAGCACACACAGCGACGCTCCCACGGCTTGTAGGCACACGGTTTCAGGTACTATTTCACTCCGCTCCCGCGGTACTTTTCACCATTCCCTCACGGTACTATCCGCTATCGGTCACCAGGGAATATTTAGGCTTAGCGGGTGGTCCCGCCAGATTCACACGGGATTTCTCGGGCCCCGTGCTACTTGGGTGTCTCTCAAACGAGCCGTTGATGTTTCAGCTACGGGGGTCTTACCCTCTACGCCGGACCTTTCGCATGTCCTTCGCCTACATCAACGGTTTCTGACTCGCCTCACAGCCGGCAGACTGTGAAAAAGAGATCCCACAACCCCGCATGCGCAACCCCTGCCGGGTATCACACGCATACGGTTTGGCCTGATCCAGTTTCGCTCGCCACTACTCCCGGAATCACGGTTGTTTTCTCTTCCTGAGGGTACTGAGATGTTTCACTTCCCCTCGTTCCCTCCACACTGCCTATGTGTTCAGCAGCGGGTGACAGCCCATGACGACTGCCGGGTTTCCCCATTCGGAAACCCCCGGATCAAAGCTTGGTTGACAGCTCCCCGGGGACTATCGTGGCCTCCCACGTCCTTCATCGGTTCCTGGTGCCAAGGCATCCACCGTGCGCCCTTAAAAACTTGGCCACAGATGCTCGCGTCCACTGTGCAGTTCTCAAACAACGACCAGCCACCCATCACCCCACCCTTACAGGCGAGTTCACTGGGGCCGGCAACCGAAGGCAGCCTCACGGCCATACCTTCAGACACCCAACAGCGTGCCCGACCCAACCGATCCTTTTCACTTTCCACGCCGAAGCAGTACTCACGAAAACAACCTGTTGTGCCGAATAGTCAACGTTCCACCCTTGAGCAACCACCGTCGAACATTTGCCGACGAAATGGTCTCTGGATTCCCCGAAGAGAACCTAGATGCTCCTTAGAAAGGAGGTGATCCAGCCGCACCTTCCGGTACGGCTACCTTGTTACGACTTCGTCCCAATCGCCAGTCCCACCTTCGACAGCTCCCTCCCACAAGGGGTTGGGCCACCGGCTTCGGGTGTTACCGACTTTCGTGACGTGACGGGCGGTGTGTACAAGGCCCGGGAACGTATTCACCGCAGCAATGCTGATCTGCGATTACTAGCAACTCCGACTTCATGGGGTCGAGTTGCAGACCCCAATCCGAACTGAGACCGGCTTTTTGAGATTCGCTCCGCCTCACGGCATCGCAGCTCATTGTACCGGCCATTGTAGCACGTGTGCAGCCCAAGACATAAGGGGCATGATGACTTGACGTCGTCCCCACCTTCCTCCGAGTTGACCCCGGCAGTCTCCTGTGAGTCCCCATCACCCCGAAGGGCATGCTGGCAACACAGAACAAGGGTTGCGCTCGTTGCGGGACTTAACCCAACATCTCACGACACGAGCTGACGACAGCCATGCACCACCTGTATACCGACCACAAGGGGGGCACCATCTCTGATGCTTTCCGGTATATGTCAAGCCTTGGTAAGGTTCTTCGCGTTGCGTCGAATTAAGCCACATGCTCCGCTGCTTGTGCGGGCCCCCGTCAATTCCTTTGAGTTTTAGCCTTGCGGCCGTACTCCCCAGGCGGGGAACTTAATGCGTTAGCTGCGGCACCGACGACGTGGAATGTCGCCAACACCTAGTTCCCAACGTTTACGGCGTGGACTACCAGGGTATCTAATCCTGTTCGCTCCCCACGCTTTCGCTCCTCAGCGTCAGTAATGGCCCAGAGATCCGCCTTCGCCACCGGTGTTCCTCCTGATATCTGCGCATTTCACCGCTACACCAGGAATTCCGATCTCCCCTACCACACTCTAGCTAGCCCGTATCGAATGCAGACTCGGGGTTAAGCCCCGAGCTTTCACATCCGACGTGACAAGCCGCCTACGAGCTCTTTACGCCCAATAATTCCGGACAACGCTCGCACCCTACGTATTACCGCGGCTGCTGGCACGTAGTTAGCCGGTGCTTCTTCTGCAGGTACCGTCACTTGCGCTTCTTCCCTGCTGAAAGAGGTTTACAACCCGAAGGCCGTCATCCCTCACGCGGCGTCGCTGCATCAGGCTTTCGCCCATTGTGCAATATTCCCCACTGCTGCCTCCCGTAGGAGTCTGGGCCGTGTCTCAGTCCCAGTGTGGCCGGTCGCCCTCTCAGGCCGGCTACCCGTCGTCGCCTTGGTAGGCCATTACCCCACCAACAAGCTGATAGGCCGCGGGCTCATCCTTCACCGCCGGAGCTTTCAACCCCGCCCCATGAGGGACAGAGTGTTATCCGGTATTAGACCCCGTTTCCAGGGCTTGTCCCAGAGTGAAGGGCAGATTGCCCACGTGTTACTCACCCGTTCGCCACTAATCCACCCCGAAGGGCTTCATCGTTCGACTTGCATGTGTTAAGCACGCCGCCAGCGTTCGTCCTGAGCCAGGATCAAACTCTCCATGAATGTTTTCCCGTAATCGGGAGAGCACCATAGAAGAGCGGGACAACCAACCGGAATAGGGCTGGTCATCCACAGCGTCCTCGCTGATGTTGCCTACCCGCCACATGGGCCGGTAGGACTTCAAAGGAACCACCAACCCACCGAAGTGGGCCGGGGGTATCAACAAATTTGGCGTTGACTTTTGGCACGCTGTTGAGTTCTCAAGGAACGGACGCTTCCTTCGGTCCCGTTTCACCGGGGCCCTCCGGGCGCTTCCCTTCGTTCTTGCGTTTCCGACTCTATCAGACTCTTTCGTGTCCGATTCCCGGCCGAAGCGGGTTCC
>NZ_JBSFUO010000069.1:0-5217 GCF_053591835.1 Streptomyces sp. NPDC002911
CGCCGCCCTGCGCGTATCTCACACCCCACAGCTACCGACCCGACTCAGCCCCTGTCAGGCGAACGGCCCGACATCACCCAATCAAGTTCAGTAGCGTATGGGCAGGTCTACACCACATTGCGACGTCTGCTGCGGGATGGCCTGGTCGTTGTAGAAGGTTCTGATTTTGATGGCGGCCCGGAGCGCACTCTCTATCGGTCGACCGACGAGGGGACACGCCAACTCGCCCAATGGGCGACAGAAGTCACGGCTCCCGCCCCCTTCATCACGAACGAAATCTTCACCAAGCTCGTCGCTTCGATCCTTGCCGGTGCAGCCGGGACGGGAGTGGATGACAGTCTGTTGAAGCCGGACGCGGCGACGTATCTCCGGGCCCAGCGCCACGCACACTTGGAGCGAGTGCGTGAATTTACCGAGGTCAAGACGACCGCAGACGTTGACGTTGGCACAGCACTTGCTGCCGAGTATGCGCTTGCGCACCTCGAAGCCGACCTGCAATGGATAGCCACCGCTGCCAGCCACATCGACAGCCTGAGCGCAAATATCGGTGAAAGTCGCAGACCTGCGCCACCCGTCAAGACCGGCAGGGGTCGTGATGCTGGCGCCGATGAGAGCACGAGAGCCTCGCGATAGGCGAGCCGACAGATCGCCACAAACTGACCATTAGGAGCCCCGGACCATCACCAGCATTGCGTTCACGCGCCCGGTGGTTCCGCTTGCGGGAATAGTACAGAGTCGAAGTCCCACCGCACAGGATCAGGCCCTTGACCGAAAGTGACGGTTGTTCACGTGAGTGGTCAGCCATAGAGTCACCCGTGTTTTGGCATGTGACAGGGTCATGAGGTCCCGTCTTGCGGGCATGCCGTTCCCGAGGGAGGAGGGACACCCCTCTTCAGTGCGCTCGGTCTCGACTCGCCTATGAATAGGAACTACTGTGAGATCTCTCTACGCGCGTTCAACTGCCTGCAGGCATCGATTCGTCGAATTGCAGTGGTGCTGTTCAGTGCCGTGACTGTTGTCGGTATATTCAGCGCCCCCGCGCAGGCTGGCAGCTACACCAGCTCTATATCCGGGGCAGCCGCGGGTTTTGAGTCCAACCGCTGGAGCGAGACGTCTTCTGCCACGACGACGACCATCAAGTTCACGGGCTGCAGCGGCGCCAACACCGTCGTGAACGTCACGCTGGCGAAAGACATTGCTAACCTTCCCGACTCGTACTACGTGAGGGCTGCGTTCACGCAGTGCTTCGCGAGCAGCTCTTCGACGTCCACAGGCAACTGGTCTGACCACGGGGCTGGCAAGTACTACTTCATTGTCAACGACGGCGGCGGGGACAGGGTCTCGGTCCGGACGCTGACCGTTTCCTGGTAACTGCACTCTTCCCCTGCCACCGGCACGCGCGGTGGCAGGGGCCTGCTCTGTCGATGAGGTTCCCTTCATGCCGTTGCACTACCAGTCCTGTACGTTCCGCTACAACCGCAGAACGCGCCCTGTCATCGACAGACTTGACCTGCGATTCTCGCCGGGTAACACCGTGATCCTTGGCCCGAACGGAGCGGGTAAAAGTACACTGCTCGCACTCGGAGCGAGTGCAATTTCCCCCCAGAAGGGGGAGATTCAATTTGGGGAGTTGCGCCCAGCGAACAGGAAGAGCCTGTCTGCCTACCGCAGCAAGGTGTCATGGCTCCCCCAGCGCAGCTCTTCCCTTCCGGGGTTGACCTGCCGGGAGCAAGTCGCATATGTCGGATGGCTCAAGGGAATGCGGGAGCAGGACGCTTGGCGAGCCACCCCCGCGGTGATTGAGCGCGTCGGGCTGACAGCGAAGATGAACGACAAGGTGAACACCTTGTCCGGAGGCCAGCAGCAGCGACTGGCGATTGCCCAAGCGCTTGTTCACGGCGCGGAACTTCTTCTGCTTGACGAGCCTACTGTCGGTCTCGACCCCACTCAGCGCCGCCGATTCCATGACCTTCTCGTGGAGCTTCGTGGGGCGGTGCACGTGATCGTGTCTACCCACGACATTGGCGACCTAGACCAAGCATTCGACGAGGTGGTGGTCCTGGAGGGCGGCGTACCCCGTTTTCAAGGGTCTGTAGCCGAGTTCGAGAGCTATGCTGCTCCCGAAAGCGTCCCTGGACGGCGCCTGGAGAGCGCATACTCCGCGCTGCTGGGATCGGTGGAACAGTGATCTCGCTCGGCAATCTGCGCGCCTCCTCAGCCCCCTGGCTGCTTCTGCCGGCTGCCCTCTACATGGGCAGTTACGTTGGCGGGGACAACTTCTGGGGCGTGCACAACTACGGACCAGCCTCAGGTGAACTCGCCGCCTGGGGGATCACCGTGATCACCCCGGCAGTGGCCGGAGCTGCCGCCTGGGAAGCCGGCCGCCAGAAGGTCCTGGGAAGCCTCCGAGATGCCAGTGCACGCAGTGTGGTGCGACAGTGGCTATGGGCAATTCGACCTGTCATTGCCCTGCATCTTTCACTTGTGGTCGCCGCACTTGCCTTGGCCAAGTTCACGGTCGGCGCCTGGCCTAGCGGTGCTGGCCTGCTGTCTGTTGCACACTTGCTGGTACTTCCCTGCGGGTGGATGATCATCGGCTGGGTGATGGGACTGTTGTGTCCCCGGGCTGTCGCAGCACCAGCCGTCGCAGTCGGAAGTTGGGCATGGCTGGCTGTTCCAGCGTCAATGAGTTCCCCTTCGTGGCGCCACCTGGGCGGCTTCGTGATTGAGGGGTCCACTCTGACCGATACCCTTGATCCGCTCGCTTACTTCATTCCGTGGCTGGTCGCGGCTGGGCTCGCGGGAGCGTTCGTCCTCATCGCCGGCTCACGGCGCATGCCATGGCTGGTAGCTGCTAGCGCAGCGCTTGTCGTAGCAACGCTCGTCGGCGGACGCAGCCTGGTAGCGGACTGGGGATTTAGCCCTCCGACAAACGCTCGCCTTGGACACACAGTCTGCGTCGGCAGAGCACCTGCAGTCTGCGTGCCCGAAGAGTACAGAGCCGAGGCTGCCGCAATCCGCCGCCATTCCTTGCCCGCTCTGAAGGCGCTAGAAGTCAGCGGGGTACCCATGCCGATGACACTGCGGTTGGGCTCTGCTGATCTCCCATCAGAGCGAGGGACTTGGCCTCTCTACTGGTCGCCCGATAGCTCCATCGAGCAACTCAACGTCGACCTCGCCCGGTCAGCAGTCACAGGTACGGCCGCGCTGCACGGAGTGCACGATTGCCGGCAACCATCAATCGCAGCTACTTGGGCCCTGCTGAAGGTAGGGGTGAATGAGAAGGACGTGCAGGCCAACACCTCTCCCCAGGAGTGGGAGGAATTGCTGCGCATCCGCGATCTGACAGCCGAACAGCAGGCAGACTGGTTCACATCGATTGTTCAGGACCAAACACACTGCATGGCAGGTCTGACATGAGGCTTTACTTCAACGTCATGCGGCGCTGGTGGATCGTGCTTCTGGCCATTTCGCTTCTCGGTCTGGTCTGCTGGAGCCTCGGTGGGACCGAAATCCCTGTGCCTGGCTTCATAGGCGGCATGGTTAGCATGCGCGTTAAGTACTTCGCTCCTCTCCTCGTTGTCGTCGCTGTCTTGTACTGCCTCGAACGTCGGCTGCAAGCCCAAGAGAGTACGGCGGTCGTGCGCCTGCGAGGCTGGGACCTGGCAGTGGTTTCTCTCACAGCAGTCCTCGGCCATTTGCTGGGTCTCTTCGTGGGTATGGACATACCTCGCAACCTGATGCTTCTCCTCGCATTCGCTCTGGTCATTCGACAGTTCAGTAACGAGGCGGCGGCCGGGGGGGCCTGTTTGCTGCTCCTACTTGCCACTGCCAGCCTCGGCCGCAGCTATGAGCCCTCGGGCCAGCTGACAGGCCAATGGTGGGCGATTCCCCTCTACCCGTCCGAGAGTCTGCGCGCTTGGGTTGTGGCTCTTGCCCTCTTCGGCTGCGGGCTGCTGTCCTCAGGTCGGAGCAGAGGGTTCCGCTAATCCTGAGGTTCAATTGAGGTCGCTGGTGTGACAGAAGGGGGGCTTCTGCACATCAGCGGGGCCGATCCGGAAGGTAGTTACGGTCTTGCGAAGGGCGGCGTCCTCCGCGGACGAACTGCTCGAACATCATCGCGCAGCAGCCGTCCAGATCGCCTTGAACTGCGGCCAACTTTTCACCCAGCACCCGGTCATTACCGTTGCATGGAGACGCCTATGGCCACCCTGGCGCGGGAGTGGGGACCATCGCGGGTGGCGCCCGGTCCGTCACGATCAAGTCCGGTGCCACTAAAAGAGCGTTTTGTCCTGGCGGGGGTGTTTGGTAAGTCGCGCGGTGTCAGCGGGTTGGGGCCCCGCACGGAGGCGTGTGAGGATCCGCCCGTGGAGTGCGATGTGTGTGGACGGGCGATGTGGCGATGGCCGACGCTGCCGACTGTGTGGGAAGAGGAGATCTGGTCCTGTCCCTGGTGCTACGCCGCCACCCATGTGGGTGGCGAGTGGTTCGAGGTCGCGCGGCCGCCGTACTTGCCCGTGAGCATGCGTTGGGAGAGGGCCGTCGCGGACGGCCTTCCCGCCGACGTCTCCCACGCTTTCGGCATCTTCGACAGGACGCTGTGCGGAATCCAGCAAGTCGGCATGTCGCCGTCCGATCACTGGTGGCAGCCGGAGCGGGAGAACGTCTGTGGCGCCTGCCGCGAGGTGGCAGGCGTCATCGATGGACGGTGGCCACAGGCGATGAGGGACGAGGACGCGCGGGTCAGCGTGGCCCGGCGGCTATGAGTCCTTCCAATTCGGAGTCGACTCTCGGGTGAGCCTGCGGCTCATCAGGTCGATCATCGCGAGGCGGATCATGGCTTCGGAACGGTGTGGGTGGGTTTCGTAGTCGCGGGCGAGGCGACGGTGGTGCATGAGCCATCCGAAGGTCCGCTCGACGACCCAACGTCGCGGAATCACCTTGAAGCCTTTCTGGGCAGGGTCGCGGCGGGTGACTTCGACATCGATGCCGAGGCGGGCGCCGTGGTCGATGACCTTGGTGCGGTAGCCGCTGTCGACCCACGCCTTCGCGACGCGGGGGTGGCCTTCAGCGATGTTCGAGAGCAGGCGGATTCCGCTGGCATTGTCGGAGACGCTGGCGGCTGAGGCGTCCCCCGGAGTGTGGACACAGGGGCTCATGCCGCGATTGAGAGTTTAACTGCTCGCAGATGCTGCTGTTCGAACTCCACGGGTGAGA
>NZ_JBSFUO010000070.1:0-4508 GCF_053591835.1 Streptomyces sp. NPDC002911
CGAGACGCGCGAGGTACTGATCGCCTCGCTCGCGATGCTCCGCAACAAGCACGCCGACCTGCCGTCCCGCAAGCACGGCAACCCCCCGCAGTAGCGGGGGTGTCGGCACACCGCATGCGGCCCGCGGGCACAGCCCGCGGGCCGCATGCCCGTCTCAGGCCCCGTAGGGGCGTGCGGCGCGGCCCTCGCGCAGAGTCACGCCCCACCAGGCGAGCTTGTCGAGCAGGACCGCAGCGGCCTTCGCGGTGCCGTCCTGATCGACCGGCCGGCCGTCCTCGTCGAACTTCTCCCAGGCGTTGTGGAAGCTCACGACGTCCCGCATCGTGACGGCGTGCAGCTCGGCGAAGACCTGTCGCAACTGCTCGACCGCGCGCAGCCCGCCCGCCACGCCCCCGTAGGAGACGAAGCCGACCGGCTTGGCACGCCACTCGTCGTAGACGTAGTCGATGGCCAGCTTCAGCGAGGCCGGGTAGCCGTGGTTGTACTCAGGCGTGATCACCACGTACGCGTCGAGCCCGCCGATCCGCTCGGACAGGCCCGCGGCGCCGTCGGGGATGCCCGACGGGTCGAGGTTGAGCCGCAGTTCCTCGACAAGGGCGGGCTCGGACAGGTCGATGACGTGGACCTCCATGTCATCGCGCCGGCCGGCCTCGGTGCTGAACCACGTGGCGATCGTGTCGGCGAAGCGCCCCGTGCGGACACTGCCGATCAGGATGCCGACCTTCAGGGGGTTGCTGGACATGTGGGTTCCTCGGTTTCTGTTACGGCACGGGAAAGAGGAGAACGCGTGAGGGCCGGGAGCGCGCGTCGTTCGCTCCGTACGGCCCACGAGAGGCTCTCGGAGAGATGGTGATGTCAGCTCTGGAGATAGAGGGAAATGGGCAGGATACATCCGAAAAAGCCTGGTTTACGCCGTGTGGGGGCGTGGACACCGCCCACGGTCACCGCCGGGAATCGAGGGTCGCTGGAGAACGGCTCGACCTCCGGGCGGGAGCGCCGGCACGCTCGTGACCAGGGTTTTCCGTGTGGATCAGGCGGGATCAGGGAGCGGGGCCCGGTGCCGTGCATCGCACCGCGGAGGAGGGTGACGACGTGAGGGGGGCCCCTGGGCATCGAGGTCTCGAGGGAGTCACCGGCCGACGACGACGCCGTGAGGTGCGGCACCGGGGCACGCGAGCCGGGTGTGATCCAGACGAGAGGCCCTGACTCCTCTCAGGGGGCGGGCGCCAATGCCGGCGCCGCCCCGGGCCGGGTGAACAGGCGGTTGTGGTAGATCAAGGGCTCCGCCCCGCCCGCCCACACCGCCTCGACCCTGCCGACCAGGATGCTGTGGTCGCCGCCGTCCAGCACCTCGTGCAGGACGCAGGCGAGGCGGGCCGCGGCGGTACGCAGGCCCGGCAGTCCGAACTCGCACGGTTCCATGGGGCTGTCGGCGAACTTGTCGCGCCCCGTGCGGGCGAAACCGGCGGCGACGTCGGCCTGGTCGGCGGCCAGGACGTTCACCATGAACCGGTCGGCGGTGACGAGAGAGTTGTGGCAGGACGCAGACTTGGCCGGGCAGACCAGCACCAGCGGCGGTTGCAGCGAGAGCGAGGTGAAGGAGCCGGCGGTGAAGCCCCAGCGCCGCCCGCTCGCGTCCACCGTCGTCACGACGGTGACCGGCGTCGGCACGTGTGCCATGGCACGGGCGAACTCGGCGGGTTCGATGACGGGCAACGGTCCTCCTGGCGCTGGAGCGTGTGGTGCAGGGCTTCGGGCCCCGCACTTTCCGCCCGGCCCGGTGCGGCACCGGGCCGGGCGGAAAGTGCGTCGGGTCGTACGGGAGCGGACCACCGTGGCCGCGTCGAAGCCGCCCCGGTCCGCGTCAGACGGTGTTCTCCCCGCGGTGCCGCTCCACGGCCTTGCGCAGGGAAGCGACGACGGTGTGCACGTCGGTGTCGCTCAGGCCCGGGTGCAGGGGCAGGCACAGGGTCCGGTCGGCCGCCCAGTCGGAGGCCGGCAGTTCCGGCACGACCGGGCTGTAGGCGGGAACCCGGTGCAGGGGCGCGTAGCGGAAGGTGGTGTAGATGTCGCCGGCCAGCAGGTCGCCGGCCACTCGGTCCCGGATTCCGGGGGCCATCTGCACCCAGTAGAAGTAGTGGGTCGATTCATGTCCCTCGGGCAGCGGCGGAGGGGTCGTCAGTCCGTCGATCCCGGCCAGCTCCCGGTCGTACAGGGCGACGATCTCCTTGCGCCGGGCCACCATCTCGGGGAGCCTTCGCAGTTGTACGGCGCCGATGGCGGCCGTGAGGTCGTTGCCGATGACGCGGCGGCCAGGCTCGGGGATGTCCAGTTCCCACCAGCGGGCCGAGACCTTCGCGTAGCCGAAGCCGCTGGGCTGGGCGAGCCCGTGGTAGGCGAGGCGGCGCATCCGGGCCGCACGTCCGGCGTCCTTGACGTAGATCATCCCGCCGTCGCCGGTGACAAGCACCTTGGCTGCGTCGAAGCTCCACATGGCGAGGTCGCCGAAGGTGCCGACGGCCTTGCCGTCGACGCGGGACGCCACCGAGCAGGCGGAGTCCTCGACGAGCGTGACGCCCAGCTCGCGGCAGCGCTCGGCGATGCGGACGATGTCGCCCGGGTAGCCGCCGTAGTGGAGCACGACGACTGCCTTGGTGCGGTCGGTGATGACCCGTTCCAGGTCCTCGACCGTGGGGTTGAGGGTGCGCCGGTCCACGTCGCAGAAGACGGGGCGGCCGCCGGCGGTCAGGATCGCGTTGGCCGCGGCGAGGAAGCTGGGCGAGGGCAGGACGACCTCGTCGCCTTCCGCGAGGTCCAGCGACTCCAGTGCCAGGAAGAGCCCCGAGGTGCCGGAGTTGATGAAGATGACATGTTCCGGCGCGACATCCAGGTGGTCGGCGAACGCCGCCTCGAATGCCTTGGTGCGCGGTCCGTGGCCGAGCCACCGGTCCTCGAACACCTCGGCGACCGCGTCGAGTTCTTCGGCTCCCACCTGGGGCTGAAAAAGGTTGATCATAGCCGCCTCTCCCGTCCGGATACCGGCACCGAGCTTGGGAAGGACCGCTCGATCCGCGGTCGAGGCTCGGTTGCGGACCCGGGCCCGGGGCGGTCACGGCGGGCGGTCCCGTCGTGTGCGAGGGGCCTTCGAGCAGCGCTCCAGCGGGAGGCAAGATCCTCCGAGTGCGTCACCGTGTCGAGCCGCCGGGTGAAACGCGCGCCCGGGCAGGACGAGCGGGCCGCCCCTCGGCAGGGGCACGGCCGGCGGGGCCGACGGGCGCCGGGCCGCCCGAGGGCGGTCCGCGCCGTCACCCCCCGGAGCCCCGGCGTCCGTGGTGGCCTCGGCACCCGCTGCCCGGAACCACGGTCGCCGGTTTCGGTCACCATCCCGATCCTGAGGAGTACGAGCATGTCACAGCCCGGACTGCGTGAAGTGGAGCACGACATCACGGTCTCGGCCCCGGCCGAAGCGGTGTACCGCCTGATCGCCGATGTCCAGAACTGGCCGCGGATCTTCCCTCCGACCATCCATGTCGACCGTGTCGCCGAAGGGGAGCGGGAGGAGCGTTTACGTATCTGGGCCACGGCGAACGGCGAGGCCAAGAACTGGACCTCCCGCCGCGCCCTGGATCCGGAACGGCTGACGGTCACCTTCCGTCAGGAGGTTTGCGCCCCTCCCATCGCGGCCATGGGCGGTACCTGGATCATCGAGCCGCTCGAGGACGGCGGGTCCCGGGTGCGGCTGCTGCACGACTACCGTGCCGTCGGTGACGACCCCGGCCACCTCGCGTGGATCGACGAGGCCGTGGACCGCAACTCCCGCTCGGAGCTGGCGGCGCTGAAGGCCAACGTCGAGTCGGCGCACGCCGCCGAGGACCTGACGTTCTCCTTCGAGGACAGCGTCCGGGTGGACGGTTCGGTCAAGGACGTCTTCGACTTCGTCAATGAGGCGGGGCTGTGGCCGCAGCGGCTGCCTCATGTGGCCGACGTCCGTCTGACGGAGGACACGCCGGGTCTTCAGGAGCTGGAGATGAACACCCGCACCAAGGACGGTTCGGTGCACACCACCAAGTCGTACCGGGTGACGTTCCCGTACCGCGGGATCGCGTACAAGCAGACCGTGCTGCCGTCGCTGATGACCCTGCACACGGGTTACTGGACCTTCGCCGAGGACGGCGAGTGCGTCACCGCTTCCTCCCAGCACACGGTCACCCTCGACATGAACAACATCGCCCGGGTCCTGGGCGCCGGCGCGACCGTCGCGGACGCCAAGCAGTTCGTGCGCACAGCGCTCGGGACCAACAGCCTCACCACCCTCAACCACGCCAAGGCCTTCGCGGAGCGCCGCGACCGGTGACAGGGTGCGGGCCCCGCCCGGGCGGCCCGTACCCGGCCACCGGGGTCATGTTCAGAGCGGGCCGGCCGCCTTGCGCAGCGCGTCCACGCGGTCGGTGCGCTCCCAGGTGAAGTCGGGGAGCTCACGGCCGAAGTGGCCGTAGGCGGCGGTCTGG
>NZ_JBSFUO010000071.1:0-4470 GCF_053591835.1 Streptomyces sp. NPDC002911
TCGTCCGACAGCCCCGGACGCCCGATTCTCGCCACCCAGCAACACCTCCAGCAGCAGTTCTACCTGGGATGTTGCACCGACCCATTGACCTCACCACAGCTTTTTTCGCGAAGGAGAGCGATCGGTGAGCGATGTCTGCCGGTTCATTCACGCGGAAAAAGCCAACTACACGATCGTCCTGCTGTGCCGGGTGATGAAGGCCGCCCGCTCCGGCTACTACGCCTGGCACACCGGCATCAAGGTCCGCGAGGAACGACGCCGGGCCGATGAGGCCCTCGCGCACGAGATCACCGTCATCCACGTGGCGTCGAAAAGGACCTACGGGGTGCCCCGGGTCACCGCTGAACTGCGCCGCCACGGGCAGCTGGTCAACCACAAGCGCGTCGAGCGCGTCATGCGCGAGCGCGGGATCGTCGGCCACACCCGGCGTACCGGACGCCGCAGCCTGACCCAGCAGGACCACAAGGCCGCCCCGGCCCCCGACCTGGTCGGCCGCGACTTTCACGCCGGCCTTCCCGGCATGAAGATCGTCGGGGACATCACTTACATTCCGACCGCCGAGGGCTGGCTCTACCTCGCCGGCTGGCTCGATCTGGCGACGCGCGAGATCATCGGCTACTCGATGGCCGACCACCATCGCGCCGAACTGGTCGTCGACGCCCTCGACATGGCCGCGAACCTCGGCCGCCTGCGACCGGGCTGCGTGGTCCACTCGGACCGCGGATCGGAATACACGTCGAGTCAACTTCGCTCAGAAATAGGTGAGTTGGGAGGACAGCAAAGCATGGGCAGGACCGGGATCTGCTATGACAACGCCGCCGCCGAGAGCTTCTGGGCCGTCCTCAAAGAGGAGATCGGCACCCGCTTCTGGCCCGACCGCGCCACCGCCCGCGCCGAAATCTTCACGTTCATCGAGACCTTCTACAACCGCCGCAGACTGCGCAAGCACATCCACTGGGGATACCTCACACCCCACGAGACACGCCTGCGCTATCAGCAAGGACAAGCCCTCGCGGCATAACGCAACTGTGTCCATGATCACGGGGAAACTCCAGTCGTTCGTTCCCCCTTCGGGACGGACCTGGTCCCTCATACGCGACCTGGCGCCGATGGACGACAGCGACCCCTGGAACTACGAGACCGGCAGGGTGGGCGTCAACACCCAGGAGTTTCCCAAGGCCCTGCTCGGGAACAACGGCGAAGCCTCCGCCACGTGGCACCTCAACCGCGAGTACACCTCGCTCGTCACCCGCCTCGGCGTGACGGACGAGTCGACCCTGGGAGACACCGTCGTGTTCACCATCAAGGTCGACGACAAGGTCGCGAGAGAGATCACCATGGGGCCCGGCCAGGACCCGGAGAGCGTGGACGTCGACCTGACCGGCGCCTTCCGCGTGGAACTCAGCGTCGTCGGCCCGAGCGCAGTCGGGGCCTGGATCGATCCCGTCCTCACCAAATAGCAGCAGGACTACCGCCAACACATTGGTAACATTCCTTGTCGTGCAACGGATTCGGTGCGCGGGCGGTCGGGGCGGGGCGGTTCCCGGCCCGACCAGGTGCCCGGGGAGGAAGTTCCGTCGCCGATGCCAGACACCAGCCAACCGCCCCGGGCCCCGACACCCTGGCACACGGGCAACCGGCGACGCAGGGGAAGGGGGCCGAGCCGCGGCCACCTGCCCTCGAGCACCCAGACAGGCAGCGCGCTGGGCGCTCCTGGTCCCCCGGGTCCGGCGCGACAACAACACCGACACCATGACCGACACGATCACCGACGCTATCGCCGACGGTATGACCGACACCATTGCCGACAGCTGCCGGGAGCCGGCCTCCGCACAACCGCAGGTCAACCACTGGTTTTCCCGTGGTGAGTGCTCAGACTTCCCCTCTTCTACCCGGCCTGCCCGGCTGTTGGGTGGTGGGTGTGGTGGCGGTGGGCGGGCGTGGTCTCGGGGAAGACGGGGCGGCGCTGCGCTGGCTCCAGGGGGCTGCGGCGGCCCGATGGGCGCCGCAGCGGACAGACACCGAACGGGGCGCGCAACATCCCCCCCCAACATCACGCGCGCACGATAACGCCCGCCGCCTGCTCAACCGCAGGTCAGGCCCTGGTTTTCGCGTGGTGAGTGCTCAGACTTCCCCTCTTCTGCCCGGCCTGTCCTGCTGTGGGGGTGGGGTGGGCGGGCGTGGTCTCGGGGAAGCGAGGGCGCTGCGCTGGCCTCTTCTCCGGCCCGTCGCGCTGCTCCGGGCCGGGGCCGGGCTTCGGGGCGGCACCGCCTGGTGCTCCTCGCCCCTGCCGGGCCCTCGGCGCGGTGTGCACAACAGCTGGCACGCTATGTGTGACGATATCTGTGACGGTATGTGCGACAGGATCTGTGACGCTATCTGTTACAGCCACCGCGCGCCGTGCTTCGCACAACCGCAGGTCGGCGCCCGGTTTTTGCGTGGTGAGTGCTCGGACTTCCCCTCTTCTACCTGGCCTGTCCCGCTGTGTGGGGGTGGGTGTGGATGGCTGGTGGCGGGCGTGGTCTCGGGGAACCGGGCGGCGCTGCGCTGGCCCGTTCTCCCGGCCCGTCGCAGAGGCTCCGGACCGGCGACCAGGCGGCGGTGCTGGTGGTCCTACTCCGGCTGCGACGCCGGCCGCTGCGCCTCGTCGTCCGCGCCGAGCTCGGCGGCGTACTTCGCCCGGGCGTCGGTGACGGCCCGCTCCCAGATCCAGGCGCTGCCCCCGTGGGTACGGGCCAGCCGCGCGGCCAGGCCCCGCTCGTAGCCTCCGGCCCGGCGCAGCTCCCCGAGGGCGACCTGGACGGCCTGAGCGCGCTCCTGGGACACCGGACGCCCGCCCCGGGCCTCTCCGTGCCCCGCACCGCTCCTACGCCCGGAGACACCCAGCCTGCCCGTCCCAACGCCCTCCTGGTGCGCAGCCCAGAACGCCTCGACGGCCTGCTGGTCGTAGTAGTCGACCCGCTCGACGGTGATCACCCGGTCCGGGTGACGGCGCTCCGGCGGCTGCTCGTGGCGCAGCGCGTACCAACGCGCGACAGTCGAGCGACCCGCCCCGGTGTGCCGCATGATCCACGCGCGACTCACCAGGGCGCGCCCCCCGACGACCCGGCGCAGCCGGACATTATTTTCGTCAGTCGGCTCCATCTATCCACTCCCGTTCCGTGCGTAGAATGGAGGCGCTCCGCTCGGGTGAGTGGGCGCAGCTGGCGGGGAAATAATTAGAATTCGAGTTGCTGCTCATTTCTAATTGCAGCATTTCCCCGCCAGCCTAAAAACAATTGTGCGCGCGGCCTCCTCCGGAGGAACGGCGCACGACCCTACGGGTCGTCACGACACCGAAACCCTACGGGTTTTGGAAACCGATTCCTCCGGAATCCTCGCCAGCCACCGGCGGGCGCAGCCGCAGGGGCGGCGGCGCACCGGCCGCGCGGGGCGGGTGGTGCGACCCGAGGAGCCGTACCACCCGCCCGTGGGTCAGGCGCTCAGGGCCGCGACCGGCAGGGGCGTGATCTGCCCCTCCCAGAGGTCCCAGCAGCGCGTCACGTGGCTGCTGGCCGGGGAGACGACCACGATCTGTCCCTCCCGCTGGGAGTCAGCCACCCCGACCGCCAGCAGGCACATCACGGTCTCCCACGCCTCCTCGTCGACGACGTGGCCGCCACCGCCCGTGGGCACCTCCACCTGCGCGGTGACGGTCATGCGGTCCGACAGGGTCAGCGACTCCCCGTCAACCACCACGGTCAGGGTGTGCGACCCCGGGGCCAGCCCCGCGAGCAGCAGACCCATTGCGTCCCGCGCCACGGACCAGCCGGAGTTGAATTCGGAGTAGTGAATGTAGTCAGGGACAATCTGCATGATGTGCTCCTCGTGTTTTCGGGTGAGTGGTTCTGGTCGCCGGAAGGAGTTGCTGCCCCTTCCGACGGATCTAACATTAGCGGGAATGAGGTCGGAAATGCAACGACCCGTCAGGACTAATTCGGAGCGTCTTCCGAACCCTGTCCCGTGACACCGGATCGCGTGCCGGAGGTGGGGGAGATTCCCATTCTCTACCCAGGGCCAGAAGTGATGCAGGGTGGTGGGTGCTGAGTCCAGTTCTTAGCTACGGCAGAGAATGAAGCACGTGGCTCACGCTCCGGCCGAGACGACCGACCCCCTCTTGTTGGTGCGTAGTTGTCTGTGACGGTGGGTCGAATGCTGCGGCACGTGTCGTCCGGGGCCAAGCCTGCCCGCACTGCGGAGCCGTGCGGGCAGGCTTCTACTGCCCCTTGACCTCCCGTCACCCCAGGGGCCCGCAGTCGCTGAGGACCAGTCACACCACTTTCCGGGGTGGTGCGAGAATTCCGGAGGAATTCCCAACCCCATTCCGAAGGAATGGGGTTGAAAGCCCGTAGGGCTTTCCGAAAGCCCGTAGGGCTTATCGTCTTTACGACCCGTAGGGTCGTGCGTCGTTCCTCCGGAGGAGGACGCGCG
>NZ_JBSFUO010000072.1:0-4093 GCF_053591835.1 Streptomyces sp. NPDC002911
GGGTTTTGTGGTGGCTGAGACGATGGGTGCGGTGGGTGTGGACGGCCTGGTGGTGGGGTCGTTGCGTCGTGGTGAGGGGGGTCTGGATCGTTTTCTGCGGTCGGTGGGTGAGGTGTTCGCGGGTGGTGTCGATGTTGACTGGGAGGCTGCGTTCGACGCGCGGGGGGCCCAAAGGACGGAACTGCCGACGTATCCCTTCCAGCACCAGCACTACTGGCTGAAGGCGGAACGTGCCGAGGGAGACGTCTCCTCCGCCGGTCTCACCCCCTCGGCACACCCTCTACTCGGCGCCGCGGTGGAACTGCCCGGAACCGGCGGCATCGCCTTCACCGGCCGCTGGTCCGTACGCACCCACCCTTGGCTGGCCGACCACGCGGTGTGGGGCACGGCGCTGCTACCCGGCACAGGCTTCGTCGACCTGGTTCTCACCGCCGGCGCCGAAACCGGCTGCGGCGCCCTGGAGGAACTCGTCATCGAGGCACCCCTCATCCTCCCCGAGGACGGCGGCATCCAGGTGCGCGTCGAACTTGCCGCACCCGACGAGTCCGGCCGTCGCGCCGTCTCCGTCCACTCCCGCCCCGAGGGCGACGAACCCGAGTGGACGCGCCACGCCACCGGCACGCTCGTCCTCGAGGACCTCGACACCTCCGAACCCGCCCTCGCCTGGCCACCGGTCGGTGCCACCCCCGTACCTGTGGACGTCGAGTCGGTGTACGCGGGCCTGGCCGAGCGCGGCTACGAATACGGCCCTGCCTTCCAGGGACTGTGCGCGATGTGGACCCGCGGCGACGAGATCTTCGCCGAGGTCGCGCTGCCCGAGCAGCAGCGGGAGGACGCGGGATACTTTTCCCTGCACCCTGCCCTGCTCGACGCCTCGTTGCACGCTCCACTGATCTACGGCACCGGTCTGCCGCGACTGCCTTTCTCCTGGAACGGCATCACCCTGTGGGCCCGCGGAGCCTCCCGCCTGCGGGCGCACTTCGTCCCCGCGGGCGAGGAGACCTGGCAGGTCACGATCACCGACCGGACGGGTGCCCCGGTGGCCCGTATCGACGCCCTCGTCGGCCGTCAGGTGACCCAGGAACAGCTTGCCGGAGCCCGGCTGGCCCGTGAGACCGGCTCCTCGCGGCTGGACAACTGGGTGTACGGCACGACCTGGACCCTGGCCGAGACCACCGACCCGGCAGCCGCACCCACCGGCACCTGGCTGGTCGCCGTACCCGCCGGCCGCACCGACGACACCACCGTCACCGCGTGTCTCACCGCCCTCGGCGACCGGGGCACCCACGTCGTACCGCTGCCCGTCGAAGCCGCCGGCCGAGACGCACTCGCCGGCCTCCTCACCGACGCGGTGACCGACAGGGACGCCATCGCAGGCGTCCTGTCGCTGCTCGCTCTCGACGAGACCGACCACCCCGGCAGTCCCGGAGTCACCGGCGGTCTGGCGACGACGCTCACTCTGGTCCAGGCGCTCGGCGACGTCGGCATCGAGGCACCGCTCTGGCTCGCCACCCAAGGCGCCGTCGCCACTTCCGACACCGATCCGGTGCACAGCGCCGACCAGGCCGCCCTGTGGGGGCTCGGCCAGGTCGCAGCGCTCGAACACCCGGGCCGCTGGGGCGGACTGATCGACCTCCCCTCCACCCTCGACGAGGAGACGGGAGCCCTGCTCGCCACGGTGCTCGGCGGCGGCAGCGGCGACGAGGACCAACTCGCCCTGCGCGCCGGCACGATCCTCACCCGCCGCCTGGAACCGACACCGCTGTACCGGCCCCAGCCGGACGAGACACCCTGGCAGCCCACCGGCACCGTACTGATCACCGGCGGGACCGGAGCCCTCGGCGGGCACGCCGCCCGCCGGATGGCCGCAGCCGGCGCCGGACACCTGGTCCTCGTCGGCCGCCGCGGCACCGACACCCCCGGTGTCGCGGAACTCACCGCAGAACTCACCGAGGCCGGCGCCCGGGTCACGGTGGCCGCTGTCGACGTCACCGACCGACAGGCCCTCGCGGACCTGCTGGCGAAGCTGGCAGCGGACGGCGACCCGGTCCGCACGGTGGTGCACGCCGCCGGCGTCAATGGTTTCGGAACCCTGGAGGAGACGACACTCGACGACTTCGGTGCCGTCGTGTCGGCCAAGGTGGCGGGCGCAGCCCACCTCGACTCCCTGCTCGGCGACACCCCCCTGGACGCGTTCATCGTGTTCTCGTCCATCGCGGGAGTGTGGGGCAGCGGCAATCAGAGCGCCTACTCCGCGGGCAACGCCTACCTCGACGCCCTGGCGCTGCGCCGACGGGGCCAGGACCGGACCGCCACCTCCGTCGCCTGGGGCGCCTGGGCCGGCGGCGGCATGGTCGACGCCGGCTCGGCCCCGCAACTGCGCCGCCAGGGCATCGAGACCGTACGCCCCGAGCTGATGCTGACCGCTCTCGACCGTGCCCTGACAGGTCAACAGAGTGGCCTCATCGTCGCGAACATCGACTGGAAGCGATTCCACGCGTCGTTCACCGCTCCCCGGCCCTCCGCACTCCTCCAGGGCGTACCCGAGGTCCGCCGCATCACGGCGGCCGAAGCCCGCGCCAGGCGCGCCGACCTCGCCACCGCCGGCTCACTGCGCGAGCGCCTGGCCGGCCTCGAAGAGGGCGCCCAGAACGGAATACTGCTGGACCTGGTCCGCGCGGAGACCGCCGTCGTCCTCGGCCACCAGGACGCGCACGCCGTCCACCCGGACCGTGCCTTCCAGGAGTTGGGCTTCGACTCGCTCACCGCCGTGGAGCTGCGCAACAAGCTGTCCGCGGCCACCGGCCTGCGTCTGCCCGCCACGCTGCTCTTCGACCACCCTGCGCCCGCCGTCCTCGTCACCCACCTACGCGAGGCGCTCGCGCCCGAAGGCGGTCCCGCCGTGCACCCGGCGGTCGCGGAGGTCGAGAAGCTCAGGGCCACGCTCACCTCCGTGCCCGACGACCGGGCGGTCCGTGCCCAGGTCACCGCCGCCCTGCAGGTCCTGCTGGCCAAGTGGTCCCCGGACGCCGCCGAGGACGGGACGGACGACGACCTCGAGTCGGTCACCGACGACGAGGTCTTCGACATCATCGACAACGAGTTCAACGAGTTCACCGCTTCCTGACGCCGCCCCCGCCGCCCACTCGCCGTCAGAAGTCTTTCTCTAGGAGCTGACCTTCCCCATGTCCGACGACAAGAAGTACCGCGAATACCTCAACAAGGCCGTCGCCACCGCCCGGCAGGCGACCCGCCGGCTGCGCGAGGTCGAGGAGAAGGCGTGGGAACCCATCGCCATTGTCGGTATGGCCTGTCGTCTGCCGGGAGGAGTGAGCTCCCCCGAGGACCTCTGGCGGCTGGTCGCCGACGGCGTCGACGGCATCACCCCCTTCCCTGACGACCGGGGTTGGGACCTGGCGGGCATGTACGACCCGGACCCCGACGCACCCGGCAAGTCGTACGTCCGTGAGGGCGGGTTTCTCGACGACGTGGCCGGTTTCGACGCGCCGTTCTTCGGGATCTCCCCGCGCGAGGCGCTGGCGATGGACCCGCAGCAGCGCCTGCTCCTGGAGACGTCCTGGGAGGTCTTCGAACGCGCCAACATCGACCCCACCTCGCTGCGCGGACGCAGGATCGGCTTCTACACCGGCGTCATGCACCACGACTACGCTCCGCGTGTACGACAGGTCCCCGAAGACCTGGAGGCCTACCTCGGACGCGGCAGCACCGGCAGCTTCGCCTCGGGCCGCGTGTCGTACACCCTCGGCATCGAGGGCCCCTCGGTGACGGTCGACACCGCCTGCTCCTCATCGCTGGTCGCCATCCACCTCGCCGTCCAGTCCCTGCGCACCGGCGAGTCGGAGATGGCGTTGGCGGGCGGCGCGGCCGTGATGGCCGACAGTAAAATGTTCGTCGAGTTCTCCCGCCAGCGCGGCCTCTCCCCGGACGGCCGGTGCCGCGCCTTCGCCGCCGGCGCCAACGGCACCGGCTTCTCCGAGGGTGTGGGCGTACTGCTGCTGGAGCGTCTGTCGGACGCCCGCCGCAACGGTCACGACGTCCTGGCCGTCGTGCGCGGCAGCGCGGTCAACCAGGA
>NZ_JBSFUO010000073.1:0-3766 GCF_053591835.1 Streptomyces sp. NPDC002911
GGGGGGGGGCCGCGCCCCCCCCCCCCGCGCCGCTTGCGGGAGATGCCGCGTCAGGACTCGCCGCGGCCCAGCTCCCAGAGCTTCAGGTCGGCCGAGGAGGTGACGGCCCACTCCACACCGGTCAGTCCGTCCAGCGAGGCGACGTACTGCTTGCCCTGCCAGACCGGCAGGAGGGGGACGTCGTCAGCGACGATGTCCTGGAGCTTCTCGAAGGCCGGGGTCGCGGCGCTGCGGTCTGCCTCGCGGCGGGACTGCGGGATGAGCGTGCCCTGTGCCTCGGTCGACTTATACGGCGAGTTGAGGAAGTTGTTCTCGTCGAGGAACGGAGCGATGTAGGTGTCCGGGTCCGGGAAGTCGGGGAACCAGCCCATGCCGAACACGGCGTAGTCGCCCTTCTTCTGGGCGGGGCGGTACTTGTCCCAGGGTGTGCCCTGGACGTCGACCTCGAACAGCTTCGTGTCGTTGAGCTGCTTCGCCAGCGCCTCGAACTCCGCCTTGGTGGCGGGGCCGTAGTGGTCCGTCGTGTAGTGCAGCGTGAACTTCACCGGCGTGTTGATGCCGGCCTCGTCCAGAAGGTCGGCCGCCGTGTCCACGTTGGGCTCACCGTACTTGTTGTAGAACGAGTTGGTGTGGCTGGTGATGCCGGACGGGATCAGCGAGTAGAGCGGCTCGGCGGTGCTGCCGTACACCTTGCTGGCGATGGACCCGCGGTCGATGACCTGTGCCATGGCCTGACGAACGGCCTTGTTCTTCACCGCGGGGTCCTCGGTGTTGAACGCGAGGTAGCTGATGGCGAGGCCGGGCATCTCGGTGAGCTTCACACCCTCTTCCGGCTCCACCAGCATCTTCTGAACCTGCTCGGGCGACATGTTGCGCGTCATCATGTCGATCTTCTTCTCGTCGAGCGCCTTGCCCATCGCCTTCGCGTCGGGGAAGAGGTCCAGCTCGACCTTCTCGTTCCTGATCTTCAGATCACCCTTGTACTTCGGGTTCTTGGTGAAGACCACCTTGACGACCTGGTCGCCCTCGACCTCGGGCTTCATCGTGTAGGGGCCGGATCCGTCGACCTGGAAGCCTTCGCGCGCCTCCTTCGCCGGGTACTTGTCCTTCTGGACGATGCCGGCGGGCGGCGTGGCGAGCTTGTAGGGGAAGGTGGCGTCCGACGTCTTCAGGTGGAAGACGACCTCATTCTCGCCCTTGGTCTCGACCGTGTCGATGTTGGCGAACAGGGCGACCGGGCCGCTCTCGTCCTTGATGTCGATCACACGCTGGATGGAGTACTTCACGTCCTCCGGGGTGACGGGGGTGCCGTCGGCGAAGGTGAGTCCGTCACGCAGCGTGCAACGGTAGCTCTCGTTCTCCGTGTCCGTGAAGGCGCAGCTCTTGGCCGCCTCGGGGACCGGCTCGCCGCCGCCCCGCGGTATGTGGGTCAAAGTTTGCACGGTCTGGCGCAGCAAGTTCCAGACCCCGGCCTCGTAGCCGATCGCCGGGTCCAGCGGGGCCGGGTTGTCCGTCGAGGCGATGAACTGGTCCGTCGTCCCGACCACGATGGCATCGCCCCCGGCGTCCGACCCGCCACAGGCTGCGAGCACGGGCACGAGCAGGCCCACTACCGCCGGCAGCACCAGCGTTTTGCGGTTCATCTGGACGTTCTCCCTCATTCCGGCATGTGAGAAAACCGAGATTAGTAGGCGCCGCAGGGGGACCAGAACGGTGCGGATCGGCCGCTGTATCCATTCGGTGATCGCCGATGACGGGTTGTCCATGTCACGCTCGGGAATGTTTCGTACACAAATCCATCAACCCGGACGTATGGGGTCGCGAAACGGACAGCCGGACAGGCCCGGCGGTGGCCCGGACGTCACATCGAGTGGCGAACATCACGCCTCCGCGCCCCATGGGCG
The DNA here is from genome assembly GCF_053591835.1 of Streptomyces sp. NPDC002911. Taxonomy (NCBI): domain Bacteria; kingdom Bacillati; phylum Actinomycetota; class Actinomycetes; order Kitasatosporales; family Streptomycetaceae; genus Streptomyces; species Streptomyces sp. NPDC002911. The sequence goes on from NZ_JBSFUO010000073.1 coordinate 1,905, forward strand.
ACATTGACATGGACCTGATTTTCCGGGAATGCGGCAGCCCTCCGGGTATCAGGTGCACGAAGTAGCGACCAGGCCCCGCAGGAAGGCGAGATCCACCTGCTCCAGGGAGGACACGACAGCTCTGCCCTGCGCGGGCGCGATCGGCGCCACGGACGGCACGGCGACGACACGGCAGCCCGCCGCCTCGGCCGCTGCGACTCCCGTCGCGGTGTCCTCGACGACCGCGCAGCGCCAGGGACTCGCGCCGAAGCCCGCCGCCGCCACGAGGTAGGGCTCAGGGTGGGGCTTCGTGCGGGTCACCTCGTCGCCCGCGACCGTGAGCGCGAAGTGGTGGCGGCCGACGGAGTCCAGGACCCGGTCGATGATGCGCCGGTGCGAGGCGGAGACCAGGGCGGTGGGCACCTCGTGCGCCGCGAGTTCGGCGAGCAGCCGGGCGGCGCCCGGCATCAGCGTCACCCCGTGTCCGATGCGCTTCTCGAAGCGGTCGTTGAGCAGCACGGTGAGCTTCTCGAGGGAGATGTCTGCGCCGGTGACCTCGATGAGGTAGCCGGCACTGCGGGTCATGGGCCCGCCGACCACCACCTCGCGCCAGGCCTCGTCCAGCCGGTGACCGAGGTCGGCGAAGACCTCGACCTCCACGTCCCACCAGAATCCTTCGGTGTCGACCAGTGTGCCGTCCATGTCGAGCAGGACGGCTTGGAGCGCCGGCCCTTCGGCCGGGCGGGTCAGGGACGCGGGGACCGTACTGGTCATCCGGCACACCTCCATGAGGGACGAGAAGGCCGGCCGCCTTCCCGGTGGGAACGGCGACCGGCCTGCACTGGACCGACCAGTCTACGACTCGTACCCGTACGGCGCGCGGAGTGGTGCCTTACCGCGCGTGGAACGGTTCCTTACCGTGCGTTGAAGTACTTCGCCTCCGGGTGGTGGATGACGATCGCGTCCGTGGACTGCTCGGGGTGCAGCTGGAACTCCTCGGAGAGCTTCACCCCGATCCGCTCGGGCTCCAGGAGCTCGGCGATCTTCGCCCGGTCCTCCAGGTCGGGGCAGGCCCCGTAGCCCAGGGAGAAGCGCGCCCCGCGGTACTTCAGCGCGAACATGTCCTCGACGTCGGACGGGTCCTCGCCGGCGAAGCCGAGCTCGCTGCGGACCCGCGCGTGCCAGTACTCGGCGAGTGCCTCGGCCAGCTGCACGGACAGTCCGTGCAGTTCCAGGTAGTCGCGGTAGGAGTTCGACTCGAAGAGCTCGGCGGTGGCCCCGCCGATCCTCGAGCCGACGGTGACGACCTGGAGGCCGATCACGTCCGTCTCGCCCGACTCCTCGGGGCGGAAGAAGTCCGCGAGGCAGAGGCGGCGGCCGCGGCGCTGGCGCGGGAAGGTGAAGCGGGTGCGCTCCGAGCCGTCCTCGTGCAGCAGGATCAGGTCGTCGCCCTTGGAGACGCAGGGGAAGTAGCCGTAGACGACGGCGGCTTCCAGCAGGTTCTCGGTGTGGAGCTTGTCGAGCCAGCCGCGCAGGTGCGGGCGGCCCTCCCGCTCCACGAGCTCCTCGTAGGTCGGTCCGTCACCGGCGCGGGTCTGCTTGAGGCCCCACTGGCCCTTGAAGAGGGCGCCCTCGTCCAGCCAGGAGGCGTACTCCTTGAGCTGGATGCCCTTGACGACGCGGGTGCCCCAGAACGGCGGCTCGGGGACCGGGTTGGTGACGGAGACGTCGGACCGCACGCCCTCCTCCGGCTCGTCCGCCTCGATCAGCTGCGTGTCCCGCTTGGGCACCCGGCGCTGCTTCAGCTCGGGGAGGGTGGCGCCCGGGACACCGCGCTTGACCGCGATGAGGGCGTCCATCAGCCGCAGCCCCTCGAACGCGTC
>NZ_JBSFUO010000074.1:0-3546 GCF_053591835.1 Streptomyces sp. NPDC002911
GGGTTTTGTGGTGGCTGAGACGATGGGTGCGGTGGGTGTGGACGGCCTGGTGGTGGGGTCGTTGCGTCGTGGTGAGGGGGGTCTGGATCGTTTTCAGCGGTCGGTGGGTGAGGTGTTCGCGGGTGGTGTCGATGTTGACTGGGAGGCTGCGTTCGACGCGCGGGGGGCCCGGAGGACGGAACTGCCGACGTATCCCTTCCAGCACCAGCACTACTGGCTCGATGCGACCGATGGCCCGGCCGTAGAGGCCGACCCCGTCGACGCGGCCTTCTGGGCCGCGATCGAGGCCGGCGACACCGACGCCCTCGCCGGCGACCTGCAGCTCAAGGCATCCGTGCTGGACGAGGTCCTGCCCGCACTCTCCTCCTGGCGTCGCCGCCGAAAGGAACGGTCCGTCGTCGACGGATTGCGCTACCGCCTCGGCTGGGACCGGCTCGACGCCACCGGCGCCCTTTCCGGCGTCCTTTCCGGCACCTGGCTCCTGGCCGTCGGTACCGGCAGTGGCCCGCTCGCCGAAGCCGTCGCCACCGGCCTCACAGGGCGCGGTGCGCAGATCGTGCGCATCGAAGTCGACACCGAGAACACGGACCGGGAGGCGCTGGCCGCCGCCCTGCCCGAGCAGCCCTTGTCAGGAATTGTGTCTCTCCTCGCACTCGACGGCCGGCCGCACCCCGTCCACGCCACCTGGTCACGCGGCACGATCGGCACCGTGACCCTCGTCCAGGCCCTCGGCGACGCCGGCATCGAGGCACCCTTGTGGGTGGTCACGTCCGGCGGCGTCACCGTCGCAGACCCCGCAGAGCTGACCGACGTCTCCCAACACGTCATGTGGGGCATCGGCACGGTCCTGGCCCTGGACCACCCCCAGACCTGGGGCGGCCTCGTCGACCTGCCACACGGCACCGACCGGCCCGACCCGCGCACCCTCGACCTGCTGTGCACCGCCCTCTCCGCGACCGGCGACGAGGACCAACTCGCCGTACGCGCCGACGGCCTGCACGCCCGCCGTATGCGCCGCGCCCCGCTGGACGGCGCCCCCGCCCCGAAGCCCTGGAGTCCGAGCGGCACCGTCCTCATCACCGGTGGTACGGGCGGCACAGGAGCCCACGTCGCACGACGGCTGGCCGAGCAGGGCGCCGAACACCTGGTGCTGACCAGCCGCCGAGGCCCCGACGCCCCCGGCGCCGGCGAACTCCGCGCCGAACTCGTGTCCCTCGGCGCGCGGGTCACCGTCACCGCCTGCGACATCACTGACCGCGACGCGGTCGCCGCCCTCCTCGACGCCGTCCCCGCCGAACTGCCACTGACCGCCGTCCTGCACCTCGCCGGCGCGCCCCAGACCGAATCACCCCTGTCCGGGCTCACGGTCGAGCAGTTCGCCGAAATGGGCCGCGCCAAGATCGACGGTGCCCGTCACCTGGACGACCTGCTCGGCGACCGCGAACTCGACGCCTTCGTCCTCTTCTCGTCCGGCGCCACCGCCTGGGGCAGCAACGGCCTCACCTCGTACGCCGGAGCCAACGCGTACCTCGACGCGCTGGCCCATCACCGTCGTGCCCGCGGACTGACCGCCACGTCCATCGCCTGGGGCGCGTGGGACGGCGGCGGCATGGTCGACGCGTCGATGGCGGGGGAGTTCGACAAGCTGGGCCTCTCCCTGATGGACCCCCGCCTCGGCGTCGCCGCACTGGAGCAGGCCGTCGAGCACGACGAGACCCACGTGGTCGTCGCGGGCATCGACTGGACCCGCTTCGCCCCTGCCTTCACCCTCAGCCGTCCCCGGCCCCTCCTGCGCGGACTGCCCGAGGTCACCGAACTCCTCGCCGGTAGCACCGAGGGCAGCCCGAGCGCCGAAGCCTCCGCCCTCCGCGCCGAACTCCTGCAGCTCTCGCCGGCTGAACAGGAACACCTGCTGGTGGCCCTGGTGCGGACCGAAGCCGGAGCCGTCCTCGGCCACACGGAAACCCAAGGCGTAGAGGAGGACAGGGCGTTCAAGGAGATCGGGTTCGACTCCGTCACCGCGATCGAACTGCGCAACCGTCTCAACGCCGCCACCCGTCTGCGCCTGCCCGCCACCCTCGTCTTCGACTACCCGAACCCCAGGGCGCTGGCCGACCAGCTCCGTGTGGAACTCGTCGGCGACCGCGCCGCCGAGGTCCTGGCCACTGCCGCACCGTCACCGTCCCCCGCGGCCGACGACCCGATCGCGATCGTCTCCATGAGCTGCCGCCTCCCCGGCGGCGTGGCCTCGCCCGAGGACCTGTGGACCCTGCTCGCCGAGGGCCGCGACGCGCTCGTCGACTTCCCGGCCGACCGCGGCTGGGACCTGGACGGCCTGCTCTCCGACGACCCCGACGCTCCCGGCACGACCTACGTCCGCAAGGGCGGGTTCCTGCACGACGTCGCCGACTTCGACGCCGGGTTCTTCGGCATCAACCCCCGTGAGGCGCTGGCGATGGACCCGCAGCAGCGGCTGCTGCTGGAGACCTCCTGGGAGGTCTTCGAACGGGCGGGCATCGACCCGATGTCACTGCGGGGCAAGGACGTCGGTGTCTTCACCGGCATGGGAGCACAGGACTACACCCCACGACTCGGCGGCGGCGCAGAGGGCACCGAGGGCTACGCCCTGACCGGCAGCGCGGGCAGTGTCGCCTCCGGCCGCGTGTCGTACGTCCTCGGCCTGGAGGGACCCGCTCTCACCATCGACACGGCGTGCTCGTCCTCGTTGGTGGCGATGCACTCCGCGATGCAGGCGCTGCGCAGCGGTGAGTGCTCGCTCGCCTTGGCCGGCGGCGTGGCCGTCATGTCCAGCCCCGGTGTCTTCGTCGAGTTCTCGCGGCAGCGGGGCCTGGCGCAGGACGGGCGTTGCAAGGCGTTCGCCCAGGGCGCGGACGGCACGGGCTGGGCCGAGGGCGTCGGAGTCGTTCTGCTGGAGCGTCTGTCGGACGCGCGGCGCCATGGCCACGAGGTGCTGGCCCTGGTGCGGGGCAGCGCGGTCAACCAGGACGGTGCGTCGAACGGTCTGACTGCTCCGAACGGTCCTTCCCAGCAGCGCGTCATCCGGCAGGCGTTGGCGAATGCCGGTTTGTCGGCGGCTGATGTCGACGCGGTGGAGGCGCATGGTACGGGTACCTCGTTGGGTGATCCGATCGAGGCGCAGGCGTTGATCGCGACGTACGGGCAGGAGCGCCCCGGCGACGACCGACCACTGCTGCTCGGGGCCCTGAAGTCGAACCTCGGTCACACAGGAGCCACTGCGGGTGTGGCGGGTGTGATCAAGATGGTGCAGGCGATGCGGCACGGTGTGCTGCCGAAGACGCTGCATGTGGATGCCCCGTCGTCGGCGGTGGACTGGTCGGCTGGTGCGGTGGAGCTGCTGACGGAGTCGCGGGAGTGGCCGGCGGCATCGGACCGTCCGCGGCGTGCGGGGGTGTCGGCGTTCGGTATCAGTGGTACGAATGCGCACGTGATTCTCGAAGCCGTTGAGCCTGTGGTTCCGGTGGGGCGTGCGGTGGTGCCGGATGGTGTGGTGCCGTTGGTGGTGTC
>NZ_JBSFUO010000075.1:0-3363 GCF_053591835.1 Streptomyces sp. NPDC002911
TCGGCGTGAAGCTCACGACCCTGCGCCAGGAGCAGGCCGACTACATCGGCGTCCCGGTCGAAGGCCCGTACAAGTCCGACCTCTACCGCTACTGAGCCGGCCGTCGGCCGACGGCCGGCTCAGCTCTCAGCAGTAGGTCCGAGCGCAGGCCCCCGCACCCCCGTGCCGGGGGCCTGCCCCGTACCGCACCCGCACAGCCCGAGGAACCCGAAGGACCCCATGCCCCGCGGCCGTTATTCGCTCCACGATGTCCACGACCACACCCCCCTCGGCGAAGAACACTTCCACTGCGCGCCCGGCCCCTCCGGCTGGCGCTATGTCTCCCAGACCACGGGGCCCTCGGGCGCCCACCTGGGCTCCGTCGACCTGGCCCTGGACGAGCTCGGCCGCCCCATCCGCCTCGAACTGCACGCCGCGAGCTGGCAGATCCGAGGCGCCGCCCTCGACGGGGTCACCTGGGTACGGAACGACCCCACCGGCACTCATGCCGCCGAGGGCAATGTCCGCGCCCATACCTTCTCCGGCACATCCCCCGCTTTCCTCGTCGCCACTGCCCGGCTTCTGCGCCTCACCCCCGATTCCCCCGCGACCCGCGTCCGTCTGGTCACCTTCACGGACCCGGTTCTCGCCCCCCGTACCGTCGACCAGTCCTGGTCGCTGCTGAACAGTGAAGCGCACGCCACTGACAACGGGCCCCTGCTCGTGGACGAGTACCAGGTCAACGCACTGGACACCGGTGATCAGCATGCCGTGCACATCGCGGGTGACGTGGTGCTGGCGGCGCCGGGCATCGAGCTCGAGCACCTCGAATCCCCGCCCTCGGCGATGCCCGGTCCGGCGGGCAGGGCCTGAGGACACAGGCGGGGTTCACTCGGGTGGGGCGAACCCGGTCGCGGGCGGTACGACGGCCCCGTCCTCGGCCTGGTCCCGGGGAGCCGGCGCGCGTGTGCCGGCCCCTTCCGGCCGGACTTCCGTAGACGGCAGGCCACCGGAGACTTTCCGGTGCACGGGATCAGCCATGGGCTCCGGCACGGGTACCCCCGGAGTCGGGTGGCTGCGGCCGGCTGCCGCAGCCACCCGACGGACGTCCCGCGCCTGTCGCTCGTTCACCACGGCCGCCAGGTAAGCAGCCGCCGGCACCCCCTGCGGCACCGGAACGCCCGTACGCGCGGCGAGATCCGTGGACAGCCGCTCGGCCATGGACCCGCGCACCGTGGCGTCGAGCTGGTTCATCCGCGTCAGGTACTGCCGGATCGCCAGCCAGAGACCGTCCGGCACGCCCGAGAGGTCCAGCTGCGCGAAACGTCCCACGAGCCAGGGCGGTGGCGGCGGCACAGCGAGAGCCCGCCCGGCCGGTACGCGCTCACGTACGACGAGCGTTCCCGCGAACACGTCACCGAGCCGACGGCCACGGGCGGACACCATAGACGCGATACAGCCCACGACTCCGAACGTCCCCAGAATCTCGACCACTCCCATCGCCCCCCGCACGAGCGCGTGCCGGAACCGGATCGGCCCACCGTCGTCCCGCACCACACGAAGTCCGCAGGCAAGCTTTCCGAGCGAACGGCCGTGGCTGAGCGTCTCGACCGCGACCGGCCCGCCCACCAGGATCAGAAGGAACGAGGCGACGGCCACCGCGGCGGTCGCGGCTTCGTCGAGCGTCACGGTCGCCACGGCCAGACCGATGGACAGCAGCACGAAAACGGTCAGGATTACCGCAAGATCAATCGCGGTCGCCAACGCCCGGCTGGGCAGCCTCGCCGGCCGCAAGCCCAGGACCACCGCGTCTCCGGTTACGAGTTCATTCATCGCCACCCACCCCTCGCCGCTCTTCCCTGCCCCTCGGGACCACAGTCTGCCAAGCTGGCCCGCAGCGCGCCGCCGTAGTACGGACCCGTACGCACCCATGCCTGGAGCAGCAGCCGACCATGGATCTCGACGTCTTCGTGACCACCCACCGCATCGAGTGGGACCGCCTGGACCATCTTCTGCACCGAGGGCGCAGCCTGACAGGCGAGGAGGCGGACGAACTCGTCGCCCTGTACCAACGCACCGCCACTCATCTTTCCCTGATCCAGTCCAGCGCCCCGGACCCCCTGCTGACCGCTCGCCTCACCCAGCTCGTGGCCCGCGCACGCTCCCTGGTGACGGGTACCCGCCGCTCTTCGTGGCGCGACGCCGCACGCTTCCTGACCGCCGGATTCCCTGCGGCCGTCTACCGCTCACGGCGCTGGTGGATTCCCACTGCGGTGCTCTCCACCCTGCTGACGGCCGTCATCGGCTGGTGGATCGGCACGCACCCGGAGGTCCAGGCGTCGATCGCGGCTCCGGAGGACCTGCGCGTTATGACCCGGCCCGGCGGCGAGTACGAGACGTACTACTCGAGCCACCCGGCCGCCTCGTTCGCCGCCCAGGTCTGGACGAACAATGCTCAGGCGGCAGCCATGTGCCTGGTGCTGGGGGCGTTTCTCTGCGTACCCGTCATCTGGATCCTCTTCCTCAACGTGCTCAACCTCGCTGTCGGCCTCGGCCTGATGTCCTCAGCCGGCCGGCTGGACACCTTCCTCGGGCTCGTCCTGCCGCACGGTCTTCTCGAACTCACCGCTGTCTTCGTCGCGGCGGGCACAGGACTTCGCCTCGGCTGGACGGTCATCGACCCGGGCCCACGCACCAGGCGCGCAGCGCTGGCCCAGCGGGGCCGCGCAGCGGTAGGCATGGCGATCGGGCTGGCGCTGGTCCTGTTCGTCTCCGGCGTCATCGAAGGCTTCGTCACTCCGTCGGGCCTTCCCACCTGGGCCCGCATCACCATCGGCGTCGTGGCTGAGCTGGCCTTTCTCGCCTATGTCTATGTCCTCGGAGGCCGTGCGGCCCGTGCCGGGGACACCGGAGACCTGGAAGCCGGCGAGCGAAGCGCGGAGCTCCCCACAGCGTCCTGAAGGCCGATGTGCGTGCGGGTGCGCTGACCTGCTAGTCTTCTGGTCGCCCACAAAAACTGTTGACACAGTTCGCGTGGAGAGGTAGATTTTAACGGTTCGAGCGAGTTGGATAGCTTGCTTGAGGACGTCTAAGGTTCATCTCGCTCGCGCAGAGGACGTGATCCTCGCAGAGCCGATCGATTCTTCTCTTTCAAGCAAACGCCGGATTCGCTTCGGTCGAATTGCTTCTGATAAAGTCGAGTCAGCCGAAAGGCAAAGACCGCTCCACGGGTCGCCGGAATCAAATTCGGACCGGAAACGGAACGAACAGAGTCTGGTAAAGTTGGAAACGCCGGAAAGGGAAACGCGAAAGCGAAGAACTGGAAAGCGAAACAGCAGGAACCCGCTTCGGCCGGGAATCGGACACGAAAGAGTCTGATAGAGT
>NZ_JBSFUO010000076.1:0-3345 GCF_053591835.1 Streptomyces sp. NPDC002911
CAGCCGCAGACCCGTCACAGCGTTCAAACGGTTCCGCAACTCCACCGCCGTCAACGAGTCAAAACCAAGATCGTTGAACGCCTGACCCGCACCGATACTCCCCGCACCCGCATGCCCCAACACCACCGCAACCTCACCCGACACCACCTCCAAAAGGTGACGTTGCTGTGCCTCGTGCGGCAGCGTCGTGAGGCGGTCCACCAAGGAGTCACCGGTGGCCGAGCCGGTGCCCGCGGCCGCGGTGCGGGCCGTGCGGCGCGGTCGGCGGACCAAACCGCTCAGTATCGGCGGCAGTTGTCCGGCCCGCGCCTGCTCCGTCAGTGCGGCGAAGTCGAACTTCACCGGCACGAGCGTGGATGCCTCGCCGGACAGGGCCACGTCGAGCAGGGCCATGCCCTCCCCGGTGCCCAGCGGGAGCACTCCGCCCCGGCCCATACGGGCCTGGTCCGACTCGCTCATCGTAGCGATCATGCCGCCGGACTCTGCCCACAGGCCCCAGGCCAGGGAGACGGCGGACAGCCCTTGCGCCTGGCGCCACTGGGCGAAGGCGTCCAGGAACGCGTTCGCCGCCGAGTAGTTGCCCTGCCCCGGGCCACCGATCACACCGGCGGCCGACGAGAACAGGACGAACGCCGAGAGGTTCATCTCGCGTGTCAGCTCGTGCAGCGTCAGCGCGGCATCGACCTTCGGACGGAAGGCGGCGCCGATCCGCTCCGGCGTCAGGCTCGCGATCACCCCGTCGTCGAGGACTCCCGCCGCGTGCACGACAGCGGTCAGCGGCGCGTCGGACGAGACCGCCGCAAGAAGCTTCTTCACCGCCCTGCGTTTCGACATGTCGCACGCCACCACAGTGACGCTCGCTCCGGCAGCCTCAAGTTCGGCCATCAGTTCCCCGGCACCGGGCGCCTCCGGCCCGCGACGGCTGGTCAGCAACAGGTGACGTACGCCGTGTGCGGCGACGAGGTGCCGGGCGACGAGCCCGCCCAGCGTCCCGGTGCCGCCTGTGACGAGCACGGTCCCTGTGGGATCCAACACGCGTCCGGCCCCCGTGGGATCCGGTACGGGCCCGGTCACCGGGTCGGCCGCGGCCCGCATCAGCCGGGGCGTGTGGACGACGTCTGCGCGTACCGCCACCTGGGCTTCCCCGGTAGCCAGTACACCCGCCAGGGCAGGCCGGGACGCCTGGAGCTCGTCCACGTCCATCAGCAGGACACGGTCCGGGTTCTCGGCCTGGGCGGCGCGTACCAGGCCCCAGACCGCGGCGCCCGCCGGGTCTGTCACCTCGAAGTCGCCGGAGACACCGACCGCACCGCGCGTCACGACGAGCAGGCGGGTCGATTCGAGTTCCGGCGCGGCGAAATATGCCTGAAGGATGCCGAGGACACGACCGACGAGGCCGCGGATCCGCTCGGGGCTGACGACACCGTCGACGGCGTCAACGACCAGCACGTCCGGCATCGAAGCGCCGGACCGCACCAGCTCCTCGACGTCCAGCGCCATCGACACCGGGTGCGGGACGACGGCGGCAGTAGTGCCAGCCTTCGCTCCGGGCGGCATGGCGGTCCATTCGACGGCGAACAGGGCGTCCGTGCCGGGACCGGTCCGCCCGGCAGCCCTGACCTGCTCGTCGGCGACCGCGCGCAGCACCAGCGACTCGACCGACGCGACGGGGGCGCCGTCGCCGTCGGCGAGTTCCAGCGCCACCGATTCGGGTCCGGTGGGCGTCATGCGTACTCGCAGGCTGGTGGCGCCTGAGGCGTGCAGCGTCAAGCCGTTCCACGCGAACGGCAGGATGAGCTTGCCCTCCTCGGCCTTCCGCTCGGTGAAGGCGCCGCAGTGCAGGACCGCGTCGAGAAGTGCGGGATGCAGGCCGAACCCGGCCGCCGCCTCGGCATCGTCCGCCGGGAGCAGGACCTCGGCGTAGATCTCCTCTTCGAGGGTCCACAGCGTGCTGAGGCCCTGAAACAGCGGCCCGTACGAGTATCCGGCGCTCGCCTGGTCGGCGTAGAAATTCGTCAGGTCGACAGACTGCGCACCTTCGGGGGGCCAGACACCGAGGGTGGTGCCGAGGGCCGGTGCCTCGTCGTCGAGCTGGCCGTGGGCATGGCGGACCCAGGGGGTTCCGGGTTCCGCGTCGTCGAGCCGCGAGTACACCGCGACCGGCCGTATACCGCCCGTGTCCTCACCGACCGAGACCTGCACCCGTACCGCGCCCTTGTCGGGGATCACCAAAGGGGCTTCGATGATCAATTCGCGCAGGGACCGCGCGCCGACCTCGTCCCCGGTACGGACGGCGAGTTCCACGAGGGCGGTACCCGGCAGCAGGACCGTGCCGGACACGGCGTGGTCCGCGAGCCACGGCTGGGCGGCCAGCGACAGCCGGCCGGTACCCAGGACACCGCCGGTGTCGGGAAGACTGATCACGGAGTCGAGCAGCGGGTGCTCGACCGCGAAGGCGGGATCACCGGCCGACACGTTCGAATTCAGCCAGAACCGTTGCCGCTGGAAGGCGTATGTGGGCAGGTCGACACGGCGGGCACCGGTCCCGGCGAACACCTTCTCCCAGTCGACATCGACACCACGGGAGTGCAACTGACCAAGGCAGGCCAGCAACGCCCGGTCCTCGGGCACCTCCCGCCGCAGGGACGGAACACAGTCCCGCGCGACCATCCCCGACAGCACACCATCCGGACCCAACTCCAGGAACGTCGAAACCTTCCGCTCCCGCAACGCCCGCACCCCGTCATGGAAACGGACCGTGCCACGCACGTGCTCCACCCAGTACTCCGGCGAACACAACCGGCCCACGTCCGCCACCTCACCGGTCAGATTCGACACCACCGGCACCACAGGCTCGTTGTACGTCAACCCTGCCGCGACCTGACGAAACTCCTCCAGCATCGGATCCATCAACGGCGAATGAAAAGCATGCGAAACCCGCAACTGCTTCACCCTGCGATCCTGGAAACACGCCACCACCCCCGCGACCGCCTCCTCCACACCCGACAGCACCAACGACGTCGGACCATTGACCGCCGCGACACTCACACCCTCCGTCAACAAGGGCACCACCTCACCCTCCGCCGCCTCAACCGCGAACATCACCCCACCCGACGGCAGAGCCTGCATCAACCGGCCCCGCGCCACCACCAAAGCCGCCGCATCCTCCAACGACCACACACCCGCCAGATAAGCCGCCGTCACCTCACCGATCGAATGACCCGCAAGGTAGTCAGGACGCACACCCCAGGACTCCACCAACCGGAACAACGCCACCTCGACCGCGAACAACGCCGGCTGCGCAAACCGCGTCTCATCCAGCAGCGCCGCCTCATCACCGAAGAC
>NZ_JBSFUO010000077.1:0-3311 GCF_053591835.1 Streptomyces sp. NPDC002911
CTCGGACGGCACGCTGGAGTATCTGGGCCGGAATGACGAGCAGGTCAAGATCCGTGGATTCCGTATCGAACTCGGGGAGATCGAAGCGAAACTCGTCGAACACCCCGCCGTCCAGGAAGCCCGCGTCGTGGTACGCGCGTACGACGATCAGGACCGCCGTCTGGTCGCCTACGTGGTGCCGTCGGCCGAGCGGGCCCCCGTCGTCCGCGAGCTGCTGCGCATGGGCCGGACCGAGCCTGAAGCCCTCGAGCAGACCTGTGAACTGCCCAACGGCATGACGGTCTTCCAACAGAACAGGAGCGAGACGGAATTCGTCTACGAGGAGATCTTCACCAACCTGGAATACCTGCGCAACGGGATCACCATCCGCAGCGGTGACCGCATCTTCGATGTGGGTGCCAACATCGGCATGTTCACGCTGTTCGCCGGCAGCCGCTGTCCGGACGCGAAGATCTACGCCTTCGAACCGATCCCGCCCGTGTTCGATTCGCTGCGCCGCAACGTGGAACTCCACGGCCTCGACGCCAAGGTCTACGCATGCGGTCTCGCCGCGGAGGCCAAGGAGGAGACCTTCACCTTCTACCGGCACAACACCGTCATCTCCTCCAGTGTGACCACCGCCGAGCAGGCGCACGACATGGTCCGCTCCTACCTCCGCAACCAGGAGGAACTGGTCACGGACGGAGCAGGCGGCACCGACGGTGGGGGCGGCGAGGCAGCCGGCGACGAGCTCGTCGACGAGCTCGTCGACGCACGGCTCGACAGCAAGCAGTTCACCTGCAGCCTCAGGACCCTCTCGGAGATCATCGAAGAGGAGGAGATCGACCGGATCGACCTCCTGAAGATCGATGTGGAGAACGCCGAGTACGAAGTGCTCAAGGGCATCCACTGGCGTGACTGGCCGAAGATCCGCCAGCTCGTGGTGGAGCTCCACGACGTCGACGGCCAGCTGGAAAAGATCGTCACCCTGCTGAAGGCCCTCGGCTACGACGTCGTCTGCGAGCAGGACAACCGGCTGCTGCGTAACACCACGCTCCACAACGTCTACGCGCGCCGGGCGGACGAGACGCCGCACGTAGCCGACACCGACGCGCCGCCCACGGCCGGCACCCGTTGGTCCGGCTCCGGGGCGCTGCTCGAGGACGTCCAGGGCGCCCTGCGTGCGGCGCTGCCCGAGTACATGGTTCCCGCCGCCCACGTCCTGCTCGACGAACTGCCGCTCACGCAGAACGGCAAGCTGGACCACCGTGCCCTGCCCGCGCCGGAGAGCCTGCGCCGGGACACGGGGCAGCTGGTCGCCCCGCGCACCGAGTCCGAGCGGACCGTCGCCGCGGTCTGGGCCGACCTCCTGCGCACGGATGCCGGCGACCTCGGTGCCCACAGCAACTTCTTCCAGCTGGGAGGCAACTCGCTGCTGGTGACCCGGCTCGTCAATCGCCTGGCGCAGACGACCGGCGCGGAGCTGCCCGTCCAGGCCGTGTTCGACGGGCCGACACTCGCCGAGATGGCCGCCGAGCTGGAACGGCGTGACCCCACGGCGCCGGCCGAGGGCGCGCTCGACATGGCCATGATCCTGGAGAGCATCGGCCTCGTCGAGAACATGAGCGAAGAAGAACTGGACGCGTTGGAAGGCCGGAGCCAATGACCACGGGGCCGAACATGAGCACGACGAACAGCGACAACTCGCTGGAACTGATCAGGAAGATCAAGTCCCTGCCCGCCAAGCAGCAGCGTGCCCTGATCGCGATGCTCAAGAAGCAGGGCGTCGACCTTTCCGCGCTGGAGGCCATCCGCCCGTACCCCCGCACCGGGGACGGGCCGGTCCGGCTCTCCTTCGCGCAGCAGCGACTGTGGTTCCTGGCCAGGCTCGACGGGACCAGCGCGTACTACAACATCCCGATGGCCATGCGGCTGCGCGGACCGCTCGACCGCCCGGCGCTGCTGCGCGCCCTGGAGACGATCGTCCAGCGGCACGAGGTGCTGCGCACCCGCTTCGTGGAGCGGGACGGGGTGCCCTACCAGCACATCGGTGACGGGAGCGACTTCACCGTCTCGCAGGAGGAACTCGCCGACCCCGCCGAGCTCCCGTCGATCTGCGAGCGCGAGGCCGTGGAGCCGTTCGACCTCGCCGGCGAATCGCTCATCCGGGTGCGCCTGCTGCGCCGGTCCGAGCAGGAGCACGTCCTGCTCGTGACCATGCACCACAGCGTGTCCGACGGCTGGTCGCTCGGTGTCTTCTTCCGCGAGATGGTCACCCTCTACCAGGCGTTCTGCGCGGGTGCGGAGTCGCCGCTCGCACCCCTGCCGATCCAGTACGCGGACTACGCGCACTGGCAGCGGCAGTGGCTGGTCGACGAGGTCCGGGCCCGCCAGGTGAGCTACTGGAAGCAGCAGCTGGACGGGATCGACCCCCAGCTGTCCCTGCCGGCGGACCGTGCACGCCCCGCCGTCAAGACGTACCAGGGCGCGCACGAGCGCTTCCATCTCCCGAAGGACCTGCTGACGCGGCTCAGGTCGCTCGGCGAGCAGCACGACGTCACGCTCTACATGACACTGCTGTCGGTCTACGCTCTGCTGCTTCACCACTACGGTGAGCAGACCGACATCCCCATCGGCACCCCCGTCGCCAACCGCAACCGCATCGAGTCCGAGGGTCTGATCGGCTTCTTCGCCAACACCCTGGTGATGCGTGCCGACCTGTCGGGCGACCCCACCTTCGTCCAGCTGCTCGGACGGGTGAAGGACGTAGCCCTGCAGGCGTACGGCCACCAGGACGTGCCGTTCGAGGCCGTGGTCGACGCGCTCCAGCTGGAGCGCAGCCTCAGCCACTCGCCGGTCTTCCAGGTGGCGTTCGTCCTCCAGGAGGCACAGGCCGACAGCGAGATACGCCTTGGCGACCTCGACGTCTCCCTCATCGAGTTCGACTTCGACATCACCAAGTTCGATGTGACGCTCGACCTGCGCGAGGCACCCGACGGACTGATCGGCGCCGTCGAGTACAGCACCGACCTGTTCGACCGGAAGACCGTCCAGCGCTTCGTACGCCACTTCACCGCCCTGCTCCATGCCGTCGTGGCCGAACCGCAGCAGCGGATCTCCCGGATCAGCACCCTCGACGAGGCCGAGCGGCATCAGGTCCTCGTGGAATGGAATTCTGTGCCGGGTGCTGTTTCCGGCGCGGTTTCTGGTTCCGGTTCCGGTTCCGGTTCCGGTTCCGGTGTGGTGGGGCGTTGTGTTCATGAGTGGTTCGAGGAGGTTGCGGCGCGGTCGCCGGGTGCGGTGGCGTTGGAGTGTGAGGGTCGTTCTGTTTC
>NZ_JBSFUO010000078.1:0-3158 GCF_053591835.1 Streptomyces sp. NPDC002911
GAACCCCTAGACAAGGTCCATCGTCCCAGCTCAGGAAGGCACTTTTGCGTTTCTACTCAACCTCACCCGCACCCCAACCGAAACGGCGAGGCTAGGTTCGACCCAGCTTTCGCCCCCGTATCGTCAGCTTCCCCGCAGCCGGAAATGCGAAGGTACTGGCAGGACCCCGAAGGCATCGGTTTCAACCAAGTCGCTGTCGAGTTCTCCTCCGACAGTGAGTCGGAGAGTGCTCTGGGCGGGTCGTACGATGTGCCGTCCTTCGAGTTCGCCGCCCGGTTCGGCTTGCGTCAGTTGCCCGGCACCCTGGACCTCGTGGGCTTGGACGGCCGACGCGCCTCTGCGGTCTTCAGTGTGGACAAGCCCTGGCGGGGGAACCTGCTGTTCCTGCGCCGTGATCTCGTCGAGATCTTCGCCGCTGGGCGACGGATCATGCAGGTGGGGTGGGGCGAACGCGAGGTGGCCGTCGACTGGCACGCGCCTCCTCCCTGGGTACGTGCGGCCCAGCGTGCCCATACGAATGTGTGGCGACATGTCCGGCTGCTGGAGTCGGCCGGACCACCGTCACCCTGACCGCCTACGACGGTGATGCCCGGCAGCGACCCACATACTCAGGCCGCAGGGATACGCCGCCCGCGCAGCCAGCCTCACAGCATCGCCAGAGCCCCCGCCCAGCGACCTTGAACGGTCGAGTTATCCGCCTCGCCGCTACTACACAGCATGACGAAGCGACAGCATGTGATCGCAACCCGCGCATGAGGAACCCCCGCCAGCACCAGCCGACGGAGGTTCACTTCGCGTTCCATAATGGCCTGCTGCTCGTCCTGCCTGCGCCGAGCGTCCTGTGCCGCCTGTACCTCGATCTCTCCAAGGACCGCATCCAGGGCCTCTTCGAGCGCCCGGGTCTTCCGATCTCGCCAGCGCCCGGGCCGGTCGGTCAGGCCATGAACGAGCGCCACGACGAGGTGAGAGGAGCGGTCGGAACCCGTAGGACTGCGGGAACTCCTGCCTGACACTGACGGTGTATGCGAGGCCGTCGACAGCCGTGTCCACTCCGCCCTCGCGTGGGTGGGAGAACGAGTGGGCCTTCCGCACCTCGTACCCTCGCCGGACCGCCTCAGCTGACAGTCCCTGCAGCAGCAGAATCCACCTTCGGCGAAGCCCAGACGGCATGACGTGTCGGCGCTCGTCGTCTTTGAGCGCCGACGCGATCGGATGGAGGTTCCCCAGTCGTGAAGGAACAGGAACCGGATCCCCGTTCTCCTTCGGCCGTTGACTCCGCGCATTGGGATTCGGGCCGTCCGCAGGAAACAGCTCCAGCCTCGGCCCACCGTACGGAACCTTCTCGATGCGCTTGCCCGCTGGTTCCAGGCCGTGCCGTTTCGCGTAGTTGACGACACGCCGCCACTCCGTGACCTCGTCGTCATTAGGGTCGGTGATCCAAACGCGGCCCTCGGCGACGAGCCGCTCGATCAGCTCACGAGGCTTCTCCCGCCGGGCTCGCGCGACGGGCCTCTCACTTTACGGCGTCCGAGGGTTGGCGGGCGCTGCCGGCTCACTGCCATCAGCGACCGCAAAGTCGTCGTCGATCATCAGGACCCCACCATCCCGCAAGGTATCGGCCGAGCGCCAGCCACTCGACAGCTAGGCTCCACCGCCCGCGCTGGAAACGAGGCCGTTCGACGAACCCGTACTGCCGTATGAAGCCAAAAGGCGCCCGTCAGCCCTGGGAGTCCCCTGGGACTTTTCTGGGACTTCCGGCCCCATCAAGCGGCACGAACGTGAAATAGCCGAAAGGTCATTCACGCAGGTCAGCGACCGCCAACTGTTCATCGCGGCAGGTCACCGCACTCGCTGGTCTCTTCCGGGACATCTGAAAGCCTGCAAAAATGGCACCGTCACACCCCTTCTGACCTGCACAAATGCGAGTCGAGGCGGGGTGTGACGGAGTCCCTGGGACTTTTCTGGGACTTTGAACCAGGAGCGACGGCTTCCGTGCACCGCGCTCTTCACGTGATGAGTCATCGCGAAACATGTGGAGCGCAAACGGGTGAAAGTAGCCGCAGGTCAGCACCCTGCGGCGGACATTCTGGGCATTACGCTCGCGTGCGTTGCGTGCACTGTGTGCGTTACGTGCGGCTTCTTGACGCACGAGGTACCCAGCGTGCCATTCAAACATTGGGCCCCAGGCAGTCCCTCACGAAACCAGTCCGCCCATCGCACTCCAGCGGTCGTTAGGTTTGCCGGGAATCAACACGTCGGTTTGATCTTGTTCGTGTCGAGGTCGAGGAATCTCGCGATGTCAGTCGGTGTGCGGAAGCGGGCGGTCGAGGCAGGGATGTGAACTCCGTGGGCTTCCAGGAGCGGGCGGACGTCTTTCGCTGCCCAGCTGATGCTCATGGCGGTGGTGTTGAAGAGCTGGCCCAGGAGGTCCATGGTCGCGAGTTTTCGCAGGTGGAGCACGGTGGCCAGGACCCGGTCGGCTGAGGTGAGCTTGGGTTTGGCTCCTGTGCCAGGGGCCACCAGGCGTTCGTGGCCTCTGCGGGTGCGGAGCACTTGCTCGCGTTGAATCTCCATCGCTGGAGTCAGCACGTCGATGAGTTCGTTGAGCTGCCGGCGGGTCATCCCGGTCAGTTCCGGGTCCTGTAGCGAACGCCGCGTGAGGCGGGCCGGTCCGTCCGCCTGGGCCTCGTCCTGTGCGCTGGTGGTGGTCGCCGTGTCCATCGGGCGCTGGAGGTGGAGGGTGTAGTTCCAGTCGCCGTGGAAGCGGTGGCGGGTGATGGGCAAGGCGGCGATCTCGTCGTCGCTGACGCGGATGCCGGTGGGGTATTCACCGCTGTCGAGTTCGGCCTGGACGGTGAGGCCGGTCTGGCTGGTGGTCGCGGTGATGGTCTGGAGCATGACTTCGTGGCTGGTCAGGGGCCTGCCCTCGCCAGTTCATGGTGATGTGTGAGAACAGCCTGTGCTCGATCTTGTTCCACTTCGAGGTGCCGGGCCAATGCCGTTGCTTGAGTTAGTGAACTATCGCGGGGTGCAGCGTGATGACCTTGGGTTTGACCCGGCGTATGGCTTGCCGGTCCCGGGTGTTGATCCGGTAGGAGAGCTTGGAGGAGTACTTCGAGTCCGGCCGCTTCAGGTGCCGGTCCGCTTCGCGTAGACGC
>NZ_JBSFUO010000079.1:0-3044 GCF_053591835.1 Streptomyces sp. NPDC002911
GACAACCCCACCCAAGGATGCATGTCTGGCCCAACGACCCCGCCCCTCCAGCGTCACCGCGAACTGCTTGTCGAGTTCAAGCAACGGCATTGGGTGCCGGGCGGCAGGTGACACACCGTGATCTCAGGGCCGGTCTCGGCGGCGAGATCGGCGAGCTGGGTCTTCCAGCCGCCGGTGCGGTAGCCGTTGGAGCCGCCACCGTCAGCGGTGATCAGCAGTCGGCGGGCGCCGGGGTAGTCGTGCCAGCGGACCGCCTCCCACCAGCGGCGGATAGAGGCGACGGCGAACGCCGCCGTGTCATGATCGGTGCCGATGCTGACCCAGCCGGTGTTCGCCGTCATGTCGTAGATTCCGTATGGAATTGCCTTCTCGGCCTGGCCGGGGAAGTCGTGCGTCTTGACCCTCACGGGCTGTCCTGCGGGCTGCCATTCGTGCCCGGCGTTCCTGTAGTCGCCGATCAGCTCCTTCTTCTTGCTGTCCACGCTGATCACCGGGTCACCGGCGTCCCTGTGATCTCGTGCCTGCTCGTTGAGGTAGCGGAACTGGACATCCCTGTCGGGGTGCTGGGCACCTTCGATGGTCTTGGCGTTGACCTACAGGCTGAAGCCTTCCTCCCGCAGCAGGCCGGCGACGGTGTCAGCGGAGACCCGGTGCCCCTGGCGGGTGAGCTCCGCCGCCAGCTTCCGGGTCGACTTCGTCGTCCAGCGCAGCGGCGACATCGGGTCGCCCCGCTCATCGGGCTCGATCAGCGCCAGCAGTGCCGGCCGCAGCCCAGAGTCCAGCCCGGCCGCCTTCTTCCGTCCTCCGCCGGGATGGCCCACCCGCCCCAACGACGTCTGACCGGAGTCCAGTTCAGCCGCCCCACGCGAGACCGTGGCCTCCCGGACCCCGGCTGCAGCGGCGACGATCCTGATGCCGCCATGCCCCAGCGACAGTGCTTCCGCCCCTATGGCCAGCCGACGCTGACGCTCGTCCAGATGCGGCAACAACACGTGGAACTTGGGCGCCAGAACGGTCTCGATCCCCTCCGGTCTCCTTATACCAGACCAACGAGCCCCACAGCTGGAAGCCACGACTTGTTTCCCGGCAAGCCCTAAGCCTCGATCCACCGAGTGACCCGCGTGCTGTGGATGAGCAATAAAGAAGAGGTGCCTGCTGACCTGCGATGATGGGAGTTCTGACGCTTCCAGCACGCACAATCAGCAAGGCACCTCGTAGATGCAAGTTCCCATACTCCGGCAGCGGTCTCCGCTGCGTTCGATGACCCGAACCTGATCGCGTATGCCGGGCTGTTGCCGGTGCTGCGGCTGGCCGAGCGGTGCGGGCTGTCGCGGCTGGTGGCCGAGAAGGTGAAGCTGACCGGCGCGAAGAACGGGGCGGGGGCTGCGGCGGACGCCAAGGTCACCAGCATTGTGGGCGGCATGGCCGCGGGTGCGGACAGCATCGACGACCTGCACGTCCTGCGGCACGGAGCGATGCCGGCCGTGTTCGCAGGTGCCCGTGCCCCGTCCACGCTGGGCACCTTCCTTCGCGCGTTCACCCACGGTCATGCCCTTCAACTCCACGCTGTCCACCGCCGGTTCCTGGCCGCACTGGCCGCGCACACCCCCTTGCTGCCGGGCTCGGACGAGCTGGCGTTCATCGATGTCGACTCCACCCACAAGCGGGTCTACGGCCGGACCAAGCAGGGCGCCGAGTACGGCCGGTTCAAGGGCATCCGCACCCTGCACCCGCTGCTCGCCACGGTCTGCACCCCACAATCGAGGCCGGTGATCGCTGGAGTACGGATGCGACGCGGCAAGGCAGCAGACTCCAGAGGCGCCCCGAAATTCGTGAGCGAGGCCCTGGCCACCGCCCGCGAGGCCGGCTGCACCGGCATGCGTATCCTGCGGGCCGACTCGCAGTTCTACAACGCCGGGGTGATCGCCGCATGCCGCCGGGCCGGCGCCCACTTCTCGATCACCACCGGGATGAACCCCTCCATCAAGCGGGCCGTCCTCGGCGTCCCCAACGATGCCTGGCAGCAAATCAGTTACCCGACCGCAGTGCCCGACCCCCAGACGGGGGAACTCATCTCGGACGCCGAAGTCGCCGAGATACCCCAATACACCGCGTTCGCGAGCCGCAAAAAGAGTGACCAGGTCACCGCCCGGCTGATCGTGCGCCGGGTCCGTGACCTGGCCAAACCCGCCGTTGCGGGTGGACAGGGCGAGCTGTTTCCCGTCTGGCGCTACCACCCCTTCTTCACCGACCAGCCCGCCGCAACGCTGCAGGCCGAGCGGGAACACCGCCACCACGCCGTGGTCGAGCAGGTCATCGCGGACAGCAAAGCCTCAGCCCTGGCCCACCTGCCGTCGGCACACTTCCACGCCAACGCCGCCTGGCTCACCCTGTGGGCCATGACCTACAACCTGCTGCGGGCCACCGGCTCCCTGACCTCCGCCTTCCACGCCAAGGCCACCACCGCCACCCTCCGCGCCCACCTGGTCCAGGTCCCGGCGCGGATCGCCCGCTCCGCCCGGCGCCTCACCCTGCACCTACCGCACAACTGGCCCTGGCAGCACGCCTGGACACACCTCTTCGACACCGTCCACGGCCCACCCGGCTGACACGAACAGCCCCTACCCGACCCGCCCGCCGCCAGGGCCCAACCGGAACCGAACCCGTGGAAAAGCTGGGCAGACCAGCGGCTACAACCTGCCCACGCCCAACCGCCGACCTGAAACCGGCTCGAAACCGGTCACAAGATCACTCCCCAAACCACGTCGGTGGATCAAGGCTAAGTTAGGTCGCGCGCTCCGTTCGCCGGAGCTAGGCGGCTACAACATGTATTAGCCGTACAGTCGTTCCATGAGTACCCGTCATGCCCTCCTGAGCCTGCTCGCGGCGGGACCTTCCCATGGCTACGACTTGAAGCGCCAACACGATGCATGTTTCCCGCAGGCTCGCCCGCTACTGAACTTGAATGTGTGATGTCGGCTTGATCGTGTCAGCTGGTCAGGGTCAGGCCGGTTCCTATGAGGCAGCCGTCGATGAGGTGTGGT
>NZ_JBSFUO010000080.1:0-2972 GCF_053591835.1 Streptomyces sp. NPDC002911
CGCCGGATACGGAGACTTCCGTCCCACCAGGACACCCTTCCTCGGATCTGCAAGATCCATTGTCAGCGTGTCCACACAACCGGGGTCGCCTCAGCACCGACCCGGCACCCCGCAGCACCTCAACCCCCCACGTGTCCCCGTACGCCTACGCCGACAACCAACCCACCCTGCTCACCGACCCCAGCGGCCGGACCCCCGAAGACCCGAACGACAGCGTCGACGGCATCGGCGACGTGCTGGGCATCTTCGGTGACGCCTTCGTCGACGTCGTCAAGTCACCGTTCGTGTTCCTCGGTGACGCGCAGGACGCCTTCACCGGCGAGAACGGCGGCGCCGGCGCCTTCCTCGACACGTACCTCCCCGTACGCCCCGCCTACCGCCTCCACCGCGCCGAGTACATGCTCCGCCAACAAGGCTGCGACGCACTCGCCGACCTCTACGCCGAAGCAGCCGACGAACTCACCCAACAGCTCGCCGTCACCGGACTCGGAGGACTGACCGGGTGGCGCAAGGCGGCGGCATCGCCTCGTGGTGCGGCTGGAGCCACCGTGATGGGGGTTCCACCTGCCTCGTCGTTCACCTGGGCCAGCGGAAGCGTCCGCTACACAAGGACCGCCACAGCAATCGGAGACGATACGAACACGATTCAGAATCTGCTGCGGTCCAAGGGCGACTATGGGCACGACGTCATTGTGCACGGCAACGAACAGGGAGAATTCATCGTTGACGGCAAGATAACCCACCCGCAGCAGATCGCCGTACTGGTCAGAGAAAATCCGTATACAACGGAGGCCCCATTCAGTTGGTCACCTGTCACGGCGCTTGCAAGGCGGCCGGTGAACTCTCCAAGGCTCTGGGTGGCGTGGAAGTGAGAAACGCGAGCGGTCATCAGGTAGATCTCCACCCTCGGACCGGAAAGGTTCGCGAGTGGCCTGAGGGAAGCCAGGGCGACCCGAGGTAAAATTCTCTGAAAACAGCTCAGGAGTATCCGTAAGGGTGCGTCCGGAACGAGACGCCGTGCGCACCCCCTTACGCACCAGCGTAAGCATACCCATCACCGCCGCCGGCGGTCCTGCTCAGGAAGCCGCCACATGCGCCAGGTCACCCCTCTCGGGTTTTTCAGCAGTATCTCCAGCCAGTCCCGCTTCAGCGTTAATTCGGAGGAAATCAAGAAACTCTCCGGACAGATTTCCGTACACGACTGCTCGCGCGTAGCGGAATACCTGAGAAGAGCTCCGGTGATCATCGCCCTCATGGGATATACGGAGGACGTCGTGGGCAAAGAGTTCGGCGTGATGGGCGGGTCCGCCATTCACAGTGACGGCACCTACTACTGGCGTCGCGACACTGCCGAGTATGTGGAGACCTACAGGACGGGACTCCCTTCTGGATTCATGGGGCACGGTGCGAGGATGCAGTGGAGCGTCCCCCATCTCAGCGATGCGGAAATTTTGGAGATCGATGATTTCTTCGAATCGCTTCGTACGCAGGGCTGAGTGGGAACGAGCCTGTTCCATCTGCAACCCCCCTCGGGCACCTCATGCCCCTTGTCCGACATCGCTGCCGGAAGTTGTTGCAGGACGCCTGCTGTACGGGAACGCTGCCGGACTGGCCTGGCCGCAAGCAGCACTGCACCTCGGACATGACGAACGCGCAGTGGGGGGTCTGTCAAACGTTGGCACCCTCAAGTGATCAACGCACCGCCCATAGATGATCATGTGATCGTGGAGGCACAGGTGCGTGACTACGGGTTTTCGCCAGCTCAACAGGATGAGATTTGGAGACGCTGGCGCGAGGGGCAGTCGTTCAGCTTGATCGGGCGGGCGCTCGGGGCGCCGATGCACCACGTCCGCCGGTTCCTGTATCAAAGCGGCGGCGTCCGCCTCACCCCGCAGCAGCGATCAGAGCGGCATCTGACCGGCAGCGAGCGCGAAGAGATATCCCGCGGCATCGCCGCCGGAGAATCTGCCTGGCAGCCGGCCGGGCAGCTGGGCAGATCACCTTCGACCGTCTCCCGCGAGATTGCCCGCAACGGCGGCCGGGACCGCTACCGTGCCGCGTCCGCCGATGCGGCCGCCTACACGCGTGGGCGCCGGCCCAAGCCGGCCAAGCTCGCCCAACGGCCCGCTCTGCGCGCGCTGGTGGAGGCCAAACTGGCTCTGTGCTGGTCTCCCGAGCAGATCGCAGGATGGCTGCGACGCCAGTACCCCAGTGACGCCTCCATGCAGATCTCACACGAAGCGATCTACCTCTCGCTCTACGACCCGCGTCGGCGGCAGGCGATCGACCGCAACCTCACCCAGCGACTGCGGTCAGCCAGACCCATGCGCCGCCCGAAGATCGCCCGCCGGCCCACCGGGCGGGGCATCATCCGCGGCATGGTGTCCATCACTGCCCGCCCCGCCGAGGTCGAGGACCGCAAGGTCCCCGGCCATTGGGAGGGCGACCTCGTGATGGGCACCCGGCCTTTCGGCAGTCGCCACGCTCGTCGAGCGCACCAGCCGCTACACCGCCATCGTCGCGCTGCCGGACGGCATCAAGGCCGAGCAAGTCACTCCACACCTCACCAGGAGTCTCCTCAGCATCCCGCCCCAACTGCGGCGGACGCTCACCTGGGACCGAGGCCGGGAGATCGCCGAGCGCCAGGCCATCAGCGCCGAGACCGGGATGCCTATCTACCTCTGCAAGCCGCGGAGCCCATGGCAACGCGGCACCAACGAGAACACCAACCGGCTGCTACGGAAGTACCTCCCCAAGGGAGCGGACCTCCGCACGTTCCACCAGGCCGACCTGGACGCCATCGCCCATGAACTCAACCATCGCCCGCGCAAGACCCATGGCTACCGCACTCCGGCAGAGGTCTACGCTGACCTCCTGAGGAGCCGTTGTCGTACCGAGAGGTTCGGTTGCGGGTCGAACTTGGGTTCCCGGTTGGGTGATCGGCTCGTGGCCGGGGAATGAAAGCAGGGCCT
>NZ_JBSFUO010000081.1:0-2377 GCF_053591835.1 Streptomyces sp. NPDC002911
AACCCCTCAGCAAGGTTCATCGTCCCAGGTCAGGAAGGCACTTTCGCGTTTCCCCCCCCAAGCCAGGCGTACCCAAGTGAAACGGCGAGGTTAGGAACCTGTTGCACCCCGCCATCAATGGTATGAATCCCAAGCTCGCCTCCGGGAAGGTCCACCTCCACCTCCTCTCGACCGAACCAACGGGCATCCGCGTCCGGAGGTAGGTTGGACCAATTTTCCAACCGCACAACCGCCTCAATTACCTGAGATGGCACCTGCAGGTAAACCAGGCCGGGGACGGATAGCAACCAGTGTCCATCATCCGGGTCTAGCCCATACGGGTCGACCGAGGTATCAACCAATCCGAGAAGGCGGTAACTTGGACTGACCACTGTTTCATATGCATCCAGCAATCTACTCAAGGGGTTCCTCTCTCACTCGAATGAACAGCCAGCACCTTGGTGTGGTGGCAGTCATGTCGACGATCTTTGCTGTAGTCGGCGGCCAACTTCTGCGGCGTAGTCGGCACCGAAGCCTTGGCTTTCACGGGTCCAGTTATCTCCAGTGGACTGGTGGAATCCAAGCAGTCGGCTGATGACGACGGCGGGCAGCTCCGAGGCGATGTCCATCAGAGACGCGTGGCGTGCGAGCTGAGGAATTGGATGTAGTGAGGCCGCCGCTATCCGAGCCGTCATTGCCCTCGAACCTGCCGCCGGATCAAGGTGGAAAGTGATGATCGCGCGGACCATAATCACGATCGCCACGGGCTTGATGGGCGACTACTCCATCTCCGTGTCGAAGAACTTAATGACTGACGTGACCAGCATGAGCCCCATCACCGCGTTGATCCGGCTGTACTGGGCGCGCGAGACGGCATGCGTGGTCGGGTGCCTTCCAAAGGTGCGCGGGATCGGGTCGCCGTCTTCTGTCTTGTACTTCGCGTGCGCGCACCACACTGGTGCGAAAGTGAAAGCCGCCCGGATCTTGTAATCGTCCAGGTTGAAACGAACACCGTTCTTCTTGAAGTTATTACGCGTCACCTCAAGCCGAGCCGCATCATCGAAGTTGCTGCGCAAGACACTGTCGAGAAGGTTTCCGGCAAGGGCCTGAGCAGGCGCCGTGTGCCCCTCCTGGAGGGCCCGCACGCAATCGATCCCGAACTTCTTGGAGTCCTGCAATGCGGGGTGAGTTACGTCACTCAGCACCGTCTCGCATTCAGTGACTATGCCCTTCCAACGACGACTGATGATGCGCCGCCGCTCTGCGGCGGTGGAGGCATCCAAGAGAGCCTGAATGACCTTCGGGCCAGGAACCCACATCAAGGCGATGCCCTCATCAATCAAAAGGGACTCGAACCCATCAATGCCCGGACGGCTTACACCCTCCCAGTTTTCGGGGAAGATGCGCGACTGGAAGTCTCTGATCGACTCAAAGATGCGCTCCCACTGCGGAGCATACGAGCGATTGACCGACTCAATCAGCGTGCGTAGAGAACTATGGAAGGCATACATCCCCTGCAACTGCTTCTGAAGCTGCGTTACCTGGGAAACCAACGGCGGCACAATCGTTGGGAAGTTCTTGGTCAGGTTCAGCCTGAACGCGGCCGACTCCTGCAGCATCCTGTTGATTGGCGGGAACATGCTCCTCGCCCAGTTCTGCTGCCACTCGATGAGTTGGTCCATAGAACCCCGGAAGTGCTCAAGCGCCTTGTCCAGGTCCTCATCGTCGGAGCCCTCGTCCGACTGGTGCTCGTCGTTCATGACGTCATGCTGCCACTGCCCCGCCCGCTGGTCGACGGATTACCTCCTCTTGTACTCATGGCACTGCTGCCGCTCGTCCGGCTGAAGTGCAGATAAGCACCGACTGCTGGAAGGCGGCGCGCGACGCCGACACCAAGTCGAAGGAAGAGTGGCTCGCGGCCAAACGCGCCGCCGAGCAGGAGGCCGCCCTCGCATGGTCGAAGCAGTTCGACATGCCGCAGCTGGAAGGCCCGGAGAAGGCCCTGGACTGGGGTGAGCGCTCCCGCCACCAGCTGATGACAGCGGCACACACCGCGCTGGTCGTAGAGGGAGATTGGGACGAGGCGGACTGGGCGGAACTGGACGAGAAGGCCCGCGCCATCGCCCGTGCCGGATGGTGGATCGACCAGCGCGAAGCCGACGGCCCTGACCTGCTCGAACTCCTCGACGCGGCCACCGAGGCGGACTGCGGAACTCAGAACCCGTTCCGCTGATCGCGGCGCAACATAGCCGGGAAACGCCGGTTAGCCAAACCGGCGTTCCTCCGGACCATTGTTCCTCCCACTAGCCTCGCCGTTTCGGTTGGGGTGCGGGTGAGGTTGAGTAGAAACGCAAAAGTGCCTTCCTGAGCTGGGACGATGGACCTTGTCTAGGGGTTC
>NZ_JBSFUO010000082.1:0-2347 GCF_053591835.1 Streptomyces sp. NPDC002911
TGTGAGTGGTGTACTCCCTTGTCCAGTCCCGACCGGTGGGGCCCCGCCGTCGACGGCGGGCCACAACGGATCGGCAACGCGCTGGACGTGGCCGACCGGCAGATGAGAGTCGGCGCGTCACTGCTCATCTAGGGATGTCTGCCGGGCAAGGAACTCCTCGAATGCCGCCTTCTGCTTCGGATCCATGAAGCCTTGGCGGACATTGCGGGCCGCCTCCTGGAGCCAGTGAGCCTCCTCGGGGTCCAGTAGCTCGGCGACCACCACGCCTTTGCGAGCAACCGCCGTACGCCCTCCTACGCGACGACGAAAGAGCGTGAACGCACCGAATCCCTTAGGATGGGCCAGCTCCGGCTCCTCCGACACAGGCTGGTTCTCCTCCCCAGCTCCACTCGTCGGGTACGCGGTCGGGGCCCAATGTTCCCAGAGCGCCAGCGTGGCCGCGGGCACCAGCACCGCGCGTTCCGACTCTTCACGTCCCTCCCACAT
The DNA here is from genome assembly GCF_053591835.1 of Streptomyces sp. NPDC002911. Taxonomy (NCBI): domain Bacteria; kingdom Bacillati; phylum Actinomycetota; class Actinomycetes; order Kitasatosporales; family Streptomycetaceae; genus Streptomyces; species Streptomyces sp. NPDC002911. Next base: position 487 of record NZ_JBSFUO010000082.1, read on the forward strand.
GAACCTGACAGAGACGGGCTCGCCTACCGCCTCGGCCAACCCGAGTACCCTCTCCATCTCATCGTTGATCGGGTAACCCGCCACTACAGCAATCTGAATGCCCATGGCGCCTGAGGCTACTGGCCACTTCCGACATGCCAGGCCCACAGCTCCTGCGGCTCGTCGACCACGGCGCACCACGTGGACCGTCCGAAACCGGTCATTTCACGACTGAGCGCCTGCCCGAGGCAATACTGCGACGGAGAGCAACCGCTCCACACGATTTGGGCCAGAGACACCTCGGCGCCATAGACCTCGGACAGGTGGGCCTGGACCTCACCGGTCGTCAGGCCCTTCGCGGCGAGCGAGATGACCATCTCGTCCACGCCGGACAGGCGCTTCTAACGCTTCTTCACGATCTTCGGCTCGAAGGAGCCCTCGCGGTCACGGGGCACAACTATCTCGACCGGGCCGATGTCGGTCAGCACGGTTTTGCCACGGGTCCCGTTGCGGCTGTTCCCGCCGTTCTTCCCGGCGGGATCATGCTTGTCATAGCCGAGGTGGTCGGTGATCTCGCCCTCGAGAGCAGACTCCAGGAGCCGCTTGGTCAGCTGCTGCAGCAACCCGCCCTCGCCGGTCAGCTGAAGGCCCTCGGCCTGAGCCCGACCCACCAGTTCATCAATCAGTCGATCGTCCACAGACCTCGGCAGCACGGCCTCAGATGGCTCGGCCGTCTCAATCTCGGTCACGTCGTCGCTGGTCATCGACGCATCTTCCAAGATCGGGAGTTACACCGAACGTTTGGCTCTGGCCCGTAATCGGTGGTGACGAAGTGTGACTGCCTTCGTTGGCATGGCATGCGTGATACCAACGAGCTTGTGGGTGCGGTGTTTTCGGGGCTTTCGGCTCTCGTCGTCGAGTGCGTGACGGACGGGGGCGAGGTCATCCGGGTGTCTGCGCGGACCCGGGACGATCCGGTGCCGTGCCCGGCGTGCGGGCAGCCGACGAGACGGGTGCACGGCTTCCATGGGCGGGTGGTCGCGGACGTGCCGGTGGACGGACGGCGGGTCGTGGTGTCGGTGCGAGTCCGACGCCTGGTCTGTCCGGTTCTCGGCTGCTCGCGGCAGACGTTCCGCGAACAGGTTCCCGGCGTCGTGGAGCGCTACCAGCGCCGCACCAACCGCCTTACCAGCCAACTGGGCTTGCTGGTAAGGGAGTTAGCGGGCCGGGCGGGCGCCCGCCTTTCCCGCGTTCTGGCCTGCGGGATCTCCCGCTCGACCGCCCTGCGCATGCTCATGTGCCAGGTGGTGACACCGCTGCGCGTCCCGCGCGTGCTCGGCATTGACGATTTCGCACTCAAACGCCGGCACCGCTACGCCACCGTGATCATCGACGCCGAGACCGGCGAGCGAATCGACGTCCTGCCCGACCGCACCGCCCAGACCCTGACCACCTGGCTGCGCCAGCACCCCGGATCCCAGTACGTCTGCCGCGACGGCTCAGCCACCTACGCCGAAGCGATCCGCCAAGCCCTCCCCGAAGCGGTGCAGGTCAGCGACAGGTGGCATCTCTGGTCCAACCTGTGCGGCAAGGTCCTGGCCGAAGTCCGCTCCCACGCCGCCTGCTGGGCCATCGTCGTGAACCCCGCCCGACCTGGGGGCATGCGCGAGCAGACCACCCGCGAGCGCTGGCAACGGGTCCACCATCTGCTCGACCAGGGCGTCGGCCTCCTCGAATGCGCCCGCCGCCTCGATGTCGCCCTGAACACCGTCAAGCGATACGCCCGGATGAAGGAGCCCACCGGCGACCGCCGCGCACCCCGCTACAAGCCCACACTCGCCGACCCCTACCGCGACCACCTGCGCCGGCGCCGAAGTGAAGA
>NZ_JBSFUO010000083.1:0-2228 GCF_053591835.1 Streptomyces sp. NPDC002911
CCCCCCATCCGCCCTCGGACGCCGCATCCCCGTCAACACCAACAACAACCCATCCACCGACGGCCCATCACCCACAACACACACCCCCCAACGCAAGGAGAATCAGTAGGAATCAGCGGGAACGTGCGCCCGGTGCCCGCGTCAGGGCCGGTCCCGTCCCGGCCCGGTGATCAGCGCACGCACGAACGACGCATAACTGTCACACTAAATGCAGTCAATCGGTAGCGCAACATCGACAACGGACAGTGTCCGTGTGTTTTCGCTCCGCGCGCGTCCCGGAGCCCGGCCTGTCGGTACGTGCACCGATCAAGCCGCGAACGTCGTTGTCGACGCGCCGGTACAGAGGTTCGCCCCGGAGACGGAGGAGAGCCGGCGCTCGATGGCACCCGCGGCACGCAGACGGACGAGTACTTTGGTGGCGACGTCCGCGTCCATCGCGACGGCCTGCCGCATCTGCTCCTCGGTCAGGTGGGGGGACCGGCCGAGGTGGTCGAGGACCCTTCCCTCGCGCACGGCCTGCCTCTTGCTCGCACGCAGATGTCCTGCGGCTGTCGCGACGGCCGCCGCGGCAGCCAGGGGTACGACAACAAACGCAACCGTTTCCGTCACAGAGTCTCCCGGTGTCGATTACCGGACCGGATGGTGCGGGTCACGGGGTAGGGTCGGTGCGGCTCTGTGCCCCGTAACCACGGCACGGCGTGCGCGCCCGTCACCATGTTCACCTGGACAGTGTTACCTCACTGCGTATGTATCCGAGCAGCTGTCGGGACGGCGGAAGCCCAGGCTCCGGTTCATGGTCCGGGCCACGAGAGCCGGTTCGCCAAGGCATGACACTATGTGGTCAGCCCTGGGTACCGAGGGCCCGGTGCGCCCGCGGGACTGGGCAAGCCGGGGGTGGTGGGCGAACAGTGCACGAGGCGTGCCCGGAGTGGCGTACGAGGTCCGGACACGCCTCCGAGACAGAAGTATTCCCCTGGCGTGAGGCCGGGGATTCGTGGAGAGGCTGGTTCTGATGGTCATCGGGCGCGTGGTTCGGTTCGACGGTGTAAAGGGCTATGGGTTCATTACCCCCGATCACGGTGGCGAGGATGTCTTCCTGCACGTCAACGAGCTACGGGTTCCGGAGGCCTACATCCGTCCGGGTCTCAGGGTCGAGTTCGAGATCGAGCAGAGTGAGCGGGGTCTGAAGGCGTCCTCGGTCCGGCTCGCTCCCGACAGCGACGGCGGCAGGCCGCCGTCGCCCGCGGGTTCCGTTTCCCCCGGACTCACGGACTCCGCGGGTCGGCAGGTGGCGGACGGCGAGGACGTGCTGTGCGACGTGCTCAGCTCGGACGAGTACCTGCGGGATGTCACGGAGGTGCTGTTGTCGTCGGCGCCGTCGCTCACGGCGGAACACATTCTGCAGGTCCGCGAATCCCTGTTGCGGGGTGCCAGGAAGCACGGCTGGGTCGAGGGCTGACGGAATCCGGCCGTCCTGTACGCACGGCTGGACTCGGAACAGGACTTCGGGGCCGGTCGGGAGACTGCTCCCGACCGGCCCCGGAGTCCTGTCGTGGGCACCCAGCGGCCAGAGGCACCGCACCCGGGTTGTGTCACAGGCAGATGATCACGTGTCGGTCCGCGTCCCCACGGGGATGTCCGCGGCTTGCCCGTGCCGTTCTCCTGCCGCGTCCAGCAGCTCCCACATGGTGACGTTCTCGATCCAGAACCGGCTCCCGGGCTTCGCTCTGCGCAGCCCCCGGTGTCCGTCCGCGTACCCGTTCTCCGACACGGACCGTACGAATGCCTCCTGGTGCGCCCGGTCGCCGGGCGCTGCCGACAGCTGGGAGGGCATCTCCACGAACTCATCCCACGCGTAGCCGAAGCACTCCTGCGCCGTCCGGTTGGCGCAGACGAAGAGCGGGTCCGCGTAGGCGTTGTGTACGAGCAGTCCGAACAGCGCCGAAGAATAGAGCCATCGGGCGGCTTCGTCCGCCGGTACGGACCGGATGAACACGAACAAGTCCCTTCCCGTCAGCCGCCGGTGGCTCGACCTCAGCAGTTCGGCGAAGGCGGCGTCCGTCGGCGTTCCGGACGCAGTCGGAGCCCCTGCCGCTCTTACGCCCCCGGCGACAGCCGACTCCCTCTCAGGCATCGTTGTCGACCCAGCTCATGAGCTTGCGGAGCTCCTTGCCGGTGGTCTCCAGCAGGGACTCGCTGTCGGCCTTCTTGTACTCGTTGTACTTGGG
>NZ_JBSFUO010000084.1:0-2181 GCF_053591835.1 Streptomyces sp. NPDC002911
GCCGACGACGGGGCATCCACATGCAGCGTCTTCGGCAGCACACCGTGCCGCATCGCCTGCACCATCTTGATCACACCCGCCACACCCGCAGTGGCCTGGGTGTGACCGAGGTTCGACTTCACCGAGCCGAGCCACAGCGGCCGGTCCGCCGGACGCCCTTGCCCGTACGTCGCGATCAACGCCTGCGCCTCGATCGGATCACCCAACGACGTACCCGTACCATGCGCCTCCACCGCGTCGACGTCTGTGGCGAGCAACCCCGAGTTGATCAATGCCTGGCGTATGACGCGCCGCTGTGAGGGACCGTTGGGCGCGGTGAGACCGTTGGACGCACCGTCCTGGTTGACCGCACTGCCGCGCACGACCGCCAGGACGTCATGACCGTTGCGCCGCGCGTCCGACAGACGCTCCAGCAGCAGCAGACCCACACCCTCGGCCCACGACGTACCGTCGGCTCCCTCGGCGAACGCCTTGCAACGGGCGTCCGTCGCCAGACCCCTCTGCCGCGAGAAGGCCACGAACGCGCCCGGCGTGGCCATCACTGACACACCACCGGCGAGCGCGAGTGAACACTCGCCGCTGCGCAGCGCCTGAGCTGCCAAGTGGATGGCGACCAACGCGGAGGAACAGGCGGTGTCGATGGAGACGGCGGGGCCCTCGAAGCCGAACGTGTACGAGACACGGCCGGAGGTGACCGCACCGGCGCTGCCCGTCAGGGCGTACCCCTCGGTGCTGGACTCCCCGCCCTCCAGGCTCGGGATGTAGTCCTGGGGCTTGATACCGGCGAAGACACCCACATTGCGGCCCCGCAGCGAGGTCGGGTCGATGCCGGCCCTCTCGAAGACCTCCCAGGAGGTCTCCAGCAGCAGCCGCTGCTGCGGGTCCATCGCCACGGCCTCACGCGGGCTGATGCCGAAGAAGGCCGCGTCGAACTCAGCGGCGTCGGTGACGAAGCCGCCCTCCTTGACGTACGACTTCCCGGGGCGCTCGGGGTCGAGGTCGAACAACCCGTTCACGTCCCAGCCGCGGTCGGTCGGGAACGCCGAGATGCCGTCGGCCCCCCCTGCAACCAGCTCCCACAGGTCCTCGGGCGAGGACACGCCTCCCGGAAGACGGCAGCCCATGGAGACGATCGCGATCGGGTCCGTCTTCTCGGATTCGACCTCGCGCAGCCGCTTGCGCGCCTGGCTGAGATCGGCAAGGGCCCGCTTGAGGTAGTCGCGCAGCTTGTCATCGTTCGTGCTCATCGAAAGTCCTTCTGATCAACAGGTGTGGGGGTCGGCGCCGCTGTCAGGAAGAGCCGAGCTCGTTCTCCGCGAAGCTGAAGAGCTCGTCGTCGGAGGCGGAGTCGAGGTCGAAATCTTCCTCGGCGTCCGCTAGGGCACCGGACGCCGCACACCGGGTCGCCAGGGTTTGCAGTCGTTTGGCTGTCTGGGCCATGGCGTCGTCGTCCAGGGACATACTGCTCAGCGCCGCTTCCAGTCGGTCCAGTTCGGCGAGCACGGACATCGGCGAGACGCCCAGTTGCTCCAACAGGACGTCCGCGAGAGCGGCCGGGGTCGGGTAGTCGAACACTGCCGAGGCAGGGAGCTGGAGCCCCGTGGCAGCCGTGAGCCGGTTACGCAGCTCCACACCTGTGAGCGAATCGAAGCCGAGGTCCTTGAAGGCACGGTCCGGCGCGATGACATCCCGCCCGCGGCGGCCGCCCAGCACGGTTGCGGCGTCGGCGCTCACCAGGTCGAGCAGAACGCGCTGCCGCTCGGGTTGCGGCATCTTCCCCAGCCGGTCGGCCAGCGACTCCCCGGCCAGGCTGTCGGTACCACCGGCAGTATCGGTGCGGACAGTCCACCGTGGCATGTGGACCAAGCCCCGCAGCACGGGTGGCATCCGGTCGGTGGGCGCCTGCTCGGCGAGAGCGGCGAAGTCGAACTTGACGGGTATCAGTGCCGGTTCACCGGAACTGATCGCGACATCGAACAGTCCCATGCCCTCCTCGACGGACAAAGGACGAATCCCACCACGGCTCATACGAGCCTGGTCGGACTCACCGAGCGAACCCGTCATCGCACTCGACTCACCCCACAGACCCCACGCCAGCGACACAGCGGGCAGACCCTGCCCCCGACGCCACTGAGCGAAAGCGTCCAAGAACGCGTTCGCCGCCGAATAATTGCCCTGCCC
>NZ_JBSFUO010000085.1:0-1906 GCF_053591835.1 Streptomyces sp. NPDC002911
GTGCGGTGGCGTTGAAGGCGGAGCTGGAGGGGGCCGGTGCGCAGGTGTCGGTGGTGGCGTGTGATGTGGCTGATCGTGATGGGCTGGCGGGTGTGCTGGAGGGGGTGTCTGTTGATGCTCCGTTGTCGGGTGTGGTGCATACGGCGGGTGTGCTGGACGATGGTGTGATTTCGGGTTTGACGCCGGCGCGGTTGGCTGGGGTGTTCCGTCCGAAGGTTGATGCGGCTTTGGTGCTGCATGAGTTGACGTGTGATCTGGATCTGGATGCTTTTGTTCTGTATTCCTCGGCGTCGGGTGCGCTTGGTGGTCCGGGGCAGGGCAATTATTCGGCGGCGAACGCGTTCTTGGACGCTTTCGCTCAGTGGCGTCGGGGGCAGGGTCTGCCCGCTGTGTCGCTGGCGTGGGGTCTGTGGGGTGACACCGGGGGCATGGCCGGTGCCCTCGACCAGACGGACCAGGCCCGCATGCGGCGCAGCGGAATCCGGCCTTTGTCCGTCGAAGAGGGCATGGAACTGTTCGATGCCGCGATCAGTTCCGGTGAACCGGCACTGATACCCGTCAAGTTCGACCTCACCGCACTGTCCGCACAGGCGGGAGCCGGCCAACTGTCCTCCATGCTGCAAGGAATGGTGCGTCGGCCCCGGCGTACCGTCGCTGCTGGCGTACCTGTCCCCGCCGGCTCCCTCGCGGACCGGCTGGCAGCGCTCCCGAAGGAGGAACAGAAGGAGACGCTGCTGGACCTGGTCCGGGACGAAGTCGCCGTCGTGCTGGGGCATGCCGACGCCGGGAGTATCATCCCGGGACAGGCGTTCAGCGAGCTGGGCTTCGACTCGCTCACTGCGGTCGAGCTGCGCAACCGGCTGGCGGGGGTGACGGGCATCCCGCTGCCGGCCACTCTGATCTTCGACTACCCGTCACCCGCCGCGATGACCGACCACCTGCGCGCGGAGCTGATCTCGGACGCCGCGACCGGAACGGTGCAAGTCACCGACGTGGACGAGGCCGGGCTGCGCAAGGCCCTCGCCTCAGTACCTCTCGAACGGCTGGAGGAACTGGGCGTGCTGCAGCAGTTGCTGCGTCTCGTGGCTGCCGCCCCCGGTACCGAGGACTCCGGCGTGACTACGCCCGCCTCTTCGGAGACACGGCAGAACGCCGCGCACCTGATCGCTGACATGGACGTCGCCGGCCTCATCGAACGCGCGATGGGCAACACCACCAACTGAGCCCGTCGCGGCCTACGGAGGAACTCAAGAATGTCTGTGTCCGAGGGTAAGCTTGTCGCGGCACTGCGCGCCTCGCTCGTGGAGAACGAGCAGCTCAAGGAGGAGCGCGACCGGATCCTTGCGGCCTCGTCCGAACCGATTGCGATCGTGTCGGCCGCGTGCCGACTGCCGGGCGGCGTCTCCTCGCCGGAGGACCTGTGGCGTCTCGTGGCCGAAGAACGTGACGGCATCACACCGTTTCCGGAGGACCGGGGCTGGGATGTCGACGGGATCTACGACCCGACTCCCGGCCTGGCTGACAAGTCCTACGTACGGGAGGGCGGCTTTCTGCATGATGCGGGAGAGTTCGATCCGGGGTTCTTCGGGATCAGTCCGCGTGAGGCGTTGGCGATGGATCCGCAGCAGCGGTTGCTGCTGGAGACGTCGTGGGAGGTGCTGGAGCGGGCCGGCATCGATCCGACCACGCTGAAGGGCAGCCGCACGGGAGTCTTCGCCGGGCTGATGTACCACGACTACGAAGCGGCTGTGGCCGCCGGAAGCATCGTCTCGGGCCGGGTGGCGTACACCTTCGGTTTTGAGGGCCCGGCGGTGACGGTGGACACGGCGTGTTCGTCGTCGTTGGTGGCGATGCATTCCGCGATGCAGGCGCTGCGGAATGGTGAGTGCTCGCTCGCCCTGGCCGG
>NZ_JBSFUO010000086.1:0-1845 GCF_053591835.1 Streptomyces sp. NPDC002911
GGACCTCGGCGCCCAGGGCGACCAGGGTCTCGATGAGCACCGCTGTCTGCACAGTCATGTGCAGGGAGCCGGTGATCCGGGCGCCCGCCAGCGGCCGGGCCCCGGCGTACTCCTTACGGATCGACATCAGGCCGGGCATCTCGTGCTCGGCCAGTGTGATCTCCTTGCGCCCGAAGGCGGCCAGGGAGAGATCGGCGACCTTGAAGTCCGTGAAGTCAGCTGTGGTCTGCGAGGACATGCGGTGCACTCCTTGAGTTCAGTACGTTGCGGTGGATGTCCAGGGCAGCGGTGGACCGGTTGAGCGTGATGTAGTGCAGGCCCGGCGCGCCTTCGGCCAGGAGCCGTTCGGCCATGGCGGTGGCATGGCCGACACCGATGCGATGCGCGTCGGCGGGGTCGTCCCGTGCGGCGTCGAGGCGGTGCGCCAGGTCCTCGGGGAAGGCTGCGCCACTGAGTTCGGCGAAGCGGACGATCTGACGCACGTCGGTGGCCGGCATGATCTCCGGAATGATCGGGGTGTCACAGCCCGCCGCGGCGACCCGGTCGCGCAGCCTCAGATAGTCCTCCACGTCGAAGAACATCTGGGTGATCGCGTAGTCGGCGCCCGCCCGGCACTTGGCGACGAAGTGCCGGATGTCGCTGTCCCAGTCCGCCGAGCGTGGATGACGCTCAGGAAATGCCGCCACGCCGACGCTGAACTCACCCAGGTCCCTTACCAGTGACACGAGTTCGTGAGCATGCCGGAGGCCTTCGGGGTGCGGGATCCAGGGAGCGTTCGGATCTCCGGGCGGATCACCACGCAGGACCAGGACGTCCCGGACACCCGCGTCCGCGTACTGGCCGATGATGTGCCGCAGCTCGGCCACCGAGTGCCCGACGGCGGTCAGGTGCGCCACGGGGCGCAGGGTCGTCCCGGACACGATGTCCTTGGTGACCTCGATGGTGCGCGCGCGTGAGGATCCGCCCGCGCCGTAGGTGACGGACACGAAGTCGGGGGCGAAGGGTTCGACGCGGCGAATGGCCCGCCACAGGCTCTGCTCGCCCCTGGCCGTCCTGGGCGGGAAGAACTCGAACGAGAACGTCGTCATGAGCGGCCTGCTCCCGCGTTGAAGTACGTGGCCTGAGGGTGGTGGCTGACGATCGCGTCGGTGGACTGTTCGGGGTGGAGCTGGAACTCCTCGGACAGGACGACACCGATCCGCTCCGGCTCCAGCAGGTCAGCGATCTTCGCCCGGTCCTCCAGATCAGGGCAGGCCGGGTAGCCCAGGGAGTAACGGCACCCCTGGTACTCGGTACGGAACATGCCCTCCATCGCCGACGGGTCGCTCCCGCCGATGCCCAGCTCGGCGCGGACGCGGGCGTGCCAGTACTCGGCGAGTGCCTCGGCCAGCTGCACGGACAGCCCGTGCAGTTCCAGGTAGTCGCGGTAGGAGTTCGACTCGAAGAGCTCGGCGGTGGCCCCGCCGATCCTCGAGCCGACGGTGACGACCTGGAGGCCGATCACATCCCGCTCCCCCGACTCCTCGGGGCGGAAGAAGTCCGCGAGGCACAGGCGCCGCCCACGGCGCTGGCGCGGAAAGGTGAACCGGGTGCGCTCGTTCCCGTCGTCGTCCAGGATGATCAGGTCGTCGCCCTTGGACACGCAGGGGAAGTAGCCGTGGACCACGGCCGCTTCGAGCAGGTTCTGCGTGCGCAGCCGGTCCAGCCACATCCGCAGCCGCGGCCGGCCCTCGCTCTCGATGGTGTCGCCCTTGAGGCCCCACTGGCCCTTGAAGAGGGCGCCCTCGTCCAGCCAGGAGGCGTACTCCTTGAGCTGGATGCCCTTGACGACGCGGGTGCCCCAGA
>NZ_JBSFUO010000087.1:0-1807 GCF_053591835.1 Streptomyces sp. NPDC002911
TGAGGTGGTGCCCTTGTTGACGGAGGGTGTGAGTGTCGCGGCGGTCAATGGTCCGACGTCGTTGGTGCTGTCGGGTGTGGAGGAGGCGGTCGCGGGGGTGGTGGCGTGTTTCCAGGATCGCAGGGTGAAGCAGTTGCGGGTTTCGCATGCTTTTCATTCGCCGTTGATGGATCCGATGCTGGAGGAGTTCCGTCAGGTCGCGGCAGGGTTGACGTACAACGAGCCTGTGGTGCCGGTGGTGTCGAATCTGACTGGTGAGGTGGCGGACGTGGGCCGGTTGTGTTCGCCGGAGTACTGGGTGGAGCATGTGCGTGGCACGGTCCGTTTTCATGACGGGGTGCGGGCGTTGCGGGAGCGGGAGGTTTCGACGTTCCTGGAGTTGGGTCCGGATGGTGTGCTGTCGGGGATGGTCGCGCGGGACTGTGTTCCGTCCCTGCGGCGGGAGGTGCCCGAGGACCGGGCGTTGCTGGCCTGCCTTGGGCAGTTGCACTCCCGTGGTGTCGATGTCGACTGGGAGAAGGTGTTCGCCGGGACCGGTGCCCGCCGTGTCGACCTGCCCACATACGCCTTCCAACATCAGCGCTACTGGTTGGCCGCCACCGCTCCGACGACTGACGTGCCGCTGGGGCACCCGCTGCTCAGCGCGGTGATGGCAGTGCCGGAGACCGGGGGCGTGCTGTGTGCTGGACGGTTGTCGCGCAAGGCTCAGCCATGGCTGGTCGAGGACTCGGTGCCTGGTACGGGCGCGGGCATGGTGCCGGGGGCCGGCCTGGTCGAGTTGGCGATCCGTGCGGGCGATGAGGTCGGCGCCGGTACGGTGCGTGAGCTGACGATCGAGACACCGATCGTGCTGCCGGCCACGGGTGCCCTGCGTGTGCAGGTCTCCGTCGGGGGCGCCGACGGAGAAGGACACCGCACGGTGGGTGTGTACACCCGCGCCGAACAGGGCGAAGAGCCCTGGACCCGTCACGCCACTGGCACTCTGACACCCTCTGGCGCGGTTACGGCACCAAGTGGTGACGTGGCCGGGCAGGGGGAGTACATCGAGCTCGCCCTGGACGACGCACTCGCTGCCGACGCCGCAGGCTTCGGTCTGCACCCGGTGCTTCTGGAGGCCGCGGCCCATGCGACCGGCCGCTCCGGCCTGTCCGCGGAGTGGCGCGGGGTGACCCTGCACGCCACTGGCGCCGCGGCTGTCCGGATCCGGGTCACACCGGCCGAGAGCGGCTCCGACGGGTCGCGCGTGGAAATCTTCGATGCTGGTGGCGAAGGTGCCTTGGTGGCGTCGGTGGAGTCTCTTGTGTTGCGGGAGGTTACTGAGGAGCAGTTGAGGGTGGCCGGTGGTAGTGGTGGTGGTGGGCTGTTCCGGGTGGAGTGGTCTTCTTTGGGGGTGTGTGGCGACGCGGGCTCTGTTGTGGGGGCGGAGGTTTTGGAGGTGGCGTCGGTTGCGCTGGGTGCCGGGGGTGTGCGTGAGGTGACTGCTGGTGTTTTGTCTGCGGTGCAGTCGTTTCTTGTGTCGTCGGGTTCGGGTTGTCTGGTGGTGGTGACGCGGGGTGCGGTGGGTGTTGCTGGCGGGGGTGGGTCCGGTGTGGTGGATCCGGTGGCGGCTGCGGTGTGGGGTCTGGTGCGTTCGGCGCAGGGGGAGAGTCCGGGTCGGATTGTTCTGTTGGATGTGGCGGTTGGTCAGCCGGTGCCTGTTGGTGGGGTGTTGGCGGGTGTGTTGGCTTTGGGTGAGTCGCAGGTTGCGGTGCGTTCGGGTGAGGTGTTTGTGCCGCGGTTGGTGCGTGCTGTGCCGGTGGTTTCTGGG
>NZ_JBSFUO010000088.1:0-1699 GCF_053591835.1 Streptomyces sp. NPDC002911
ACCCGGCGCTGCTTCAGCTCGGGGAGGGTGGCGCCCGGGACACCGCGCTTGACCGCGATGAGGGCGTCCATCAGCCGCAGCCCCTCGAACGCGTCGCGGGCGTAGCGGACCTCGCCCTCGTAGATTTCGTGGAGGTCCTGCTCGACGTAGGCCCGGGTGAGGGCGGCGCCGCCGAGGATGACCGGGTAGTCGGCCGCCATCTTGCGCTGGTTCAGCTCCTGCAGGTTCTCCTTCATGATCACGGTGGACTTCACCAGGAGGCCTGACATGCCGATCACGTCGGCGCGGTGCTCCTCGGCGGCCTCCAGGATCGCGGAGACGGGCTGTTTGATGCCCAGGTTGACCACGTTGAAGCCGTTGTTGGACAGGATGATGTCGACGAGGTTCTTGCCGATGTCGTGGACGTCCCCGCGGACCGTGGCCAGCACGATGGTGCCCTTGCCCTCGGCGTCCGACTTCTCCATGTGCGGCTCCAGATGCGCGACCGCGGTCTTCATGACCTCGGCGGACTGGAGCACGAAGGGCAGCTGCATCTGGCCGGAGCCGAAGAGCTCGCCGACGACCTTCATGCCCTCCAGGAGGGTGTCGTTGACGATCTCGAGCGCGGGCCGGCTCTGCAGTGCCTCGTCGAGGTCCCTCTCCAAACCGTTCTTCTCGCCGTCGATGATGCGGCGCCGGAGCCGCTCGTCCAACGGCAGGGCGAGAAGTTCCTCGGCCCTGCCCTGCTTCATCGACTTCATGTTGACGCCCTCGAAGAGCTCCATGAGCCGCTGCAGGGGGTCATAGCCCTCTTCCCGGCGGTCGTGGATGAGGTCGAGGGCCACCTTGACCTGTTCCTCCTCCAGCCGGGCGATCGGCAGGATCTTGGAGGCGTGCACGATCGCGGAGTCCAGACCGGCCTTCACGCACTCGTCGAGGAAGACGGAGTTCAACACGACACGGGCGGCCGGGTTCAGGCCGAAGGAGATGTTGGACAGGCCGAGCGTGGTCTGCACGTCGGGGTGGCGCCGCTTCAGCTCGCGGATGGCGCCGATGGTGGCGATCCCGTCCTTGCGGGACTCCTCCTGGCCCGTACAGATGGTGAAGGTCAGGCAGTCGATCAGGATGTCCGACTCGTGGATGCCCCAGTTGGCGGTGAGGTCCTCGATGAGCCGCTCGGCGATGGCGACCTTGTGCTCGACGGTGCGGGCCTGGCCCTCCTCGTCGATGGTCAGGGCGATCAGCGCGGCGCCGTGCTCGGCGGCCAGAGCGCTGACCTTCGCGAAACGGGACTCGGGCCCGTCGCCGTCCTCGTAGTTGACCGAGTTCAGCACCGCGCGGCCGCCGAGCTTCTCCAGACCGGCGCGCAGCACGGGCACCTCGGTGGAGTCCAGGACGACCGGCAGGGTGGAGGCGGTGGCGAAACGGCCCGCCAGCTCCTCCATGTCGGCGACACCGTCACGCCCCACGTAGTCGACGCAGAGGTCGAGCATGTGCGCGCCCTCGCGGATCTGGTCGCGGGCCATCTCCACACAGTCGTCCCAGCGCGCCTCGAGCATGGCCTCACGGAACTTCTTCGATCCGTTGGCGTTCGTGCGCTCGCCGATCGCGAGGTACGAGGTGTCCTGGCGGAACGGAACGCTCTGGTACAGCGACGCCGCACCCGGCTCCGGGCGCGGAGCACGGGGGGTGAGCTCCGCACCGCGGACACGCTCGACGA
>NZ_JBSFUO010000089.1:0-1674 GCF_053591835.1 Streptomyces sp. NPDC002911
CTAGCCTCGCCGTTTCGGTTGGGGTGCGGGTGAGGTTGAGTAGAAACGCAAAAGTGCCTTCCTGAGCTGGGACGATGGACCTTGTCTAGGGGTTCAGTCGTCGCCAGAGGAAGGCACTTTCTGCGTGAAGGATATCGGTTCGCGGCCCCGGCTTATGGTGTCCACCGACGGGTCGGGGGTGGTCGGGCACGCCGGAGCACGTTTGCTGGCGGACCTCGCCGAAGCGACCGGGCTGACTGCGGCGTATTCCACCGTGCTCCGGCCGCTTCGGCCGCGCGGCACCGGCCATGACCCAGGCCGGATCGCCACCGATCTCGCAGTGACACTCGCCGACGGCGGCGAGACGATATCGGATCTGGCTGTTCTGCGGGACCAGCGCGAGGTGTTCGGCCCGGTGGCTTCCACGCCGACGGCCTGGCGGCTGCTGGCCGCCGTCGACCAACGCGTACTGGACCGCCTGCGGTCGGCCCGCGCCGCAGCCCGGGAGGTGGCCTGGCTGCAGGCCGCGGAGACCCGCACCGCGATACCCGCGGTGAAGGCCGGCGGACGCGAACTGCCCGGCCTGGTCCTGGACCTCGACGCCACGCTGGTCACCTGCCACTCCGAGAAGGACGAGGCCGCACCCACCTACAAAGGCGGCTTCGGGTTCCACCCGTTGCTGTGTTTCCTGGCCAACACCGGCGAGGCGATGTCCGGGCTGCTGCGGCCCGGAAACGCCGGAGCGAACACCGCCGCCGATCACATCACCGTGCTCGACCAGGCCCTCGCGCAGATCCCCGACGCCCACCGGCACGGCACCGACATACTGGTCCGCACTGACAGTGCGGGCAGCGCGAAGGCGTTCCTCACGCACCTCCGCGCCTTGCACGACAACGGCCTCCACCTGCGTTTTTCGGTCGGATACGCGGTCACCGCACCGGTCCGCCGCGCGATCCGCGCCCTGCCCGAACAGGTCTGGCACCCCGCCCTGGACGCCGACGAGACCCTGCGTGAGTCCGCCGAGGTCGCCGAGCTGACCGGCATGGTCGACCTGAGCGGCTACCCGGCCGGCACCCGCATCATCGTGCGCCGCGAACGCCCGCACCCCGGCGCCCAGCTCTCCTTGTTCGACAGTGACGAGGGACTGCGGCACCAGGTCTTCCTCACCGACACCCCGTACTCCGGCGGCGGCTCGGCCCAGTTCCTCGAGGTCCGCCACCGCGGACACGCCACCGTCGAGGACCACATCCGGTGCGGCAAGACCACCGGCTTCGGACGATTCCCGTCCCGCCTGTTCTCCGTCAACGCCGCCTGGCTCGAGCTCAGCCTCGCGGCCATCGACCTTCTGGCCTGGACCCGAGTCCTGCTTCTGGACGGCGAGCTGGCTACCGCCGAACCCAAGAAGCTCCGCTACCGGCTGCTGCACGTCGCGGCCCGTCTCACCCGCGGCGGCCGTCGCCTCCACCTGCGGATCGCAGCAACCTGGCCCTGGCGACACCACCTCGCCGCAGCCTTCCACCGTCTGGCCGCCCTGCCCCGCCCCGCCAACTGACCAGCAGCCCAGCCACCTACGACACGAAAGACCTTGGAGAACCCGACCAACGCGCCGGGTCTCCACCATGCCCACCGCCCGATACCGCCTCGATCGACCTCTCAGCGTCACCTCGCCCACCGCAAGCGAAACGGCGAGGCTAG
>NZ_JBSFUO010000090.1:0-1552 GCF_053591835.1 Streptomyces sp. NPDC002911
CCAATGCCACGAAGTTAAGGCTCAGTTGACGTTGTCAAGCGCGAGTGCTCACGAGACGGGCCTCTGCTATCCAGGGGATCGACCAAGATCTTCCTGAGAGAGCAGAGGCCCGGTGGCACAGTCTGTCACGTACGGAATCGATGACGTGTTCGCTCCTGGACATGTCGGTGAATTGACGCAGGTCATCCCGCCCGAGCTGGTGGATGCGGTGCTGGACGAGACCGGGACCCGCGAGCGACGGCTGCGCAGTCTCCCCTCACGCGTCGGGGTGTACTTCGTGCTCGCGCTCGGGCTGTTCGGACACCTTGGCGCCGGGCTGGTGTGGGGCAAGCTCGTGGCCGGACTGACCACTGCGGTGCCGCAGACGTCGGAGAAGGCCCTTCGCGATCTGCGACGGAGGATCGGTGTAGCCCCGCTTCAGCGACTGTTCGACGTGCTGGCAGGCCCGTTGGCCCAACCCTCCACCCCCGGAGTGCGCTACCGGCTCTGGCGGACGGTCGCCTTCGACGGCTGCGGGAGCCTGAACGTCCCTGATCACGAACGGAACCGGTCCTGGCTCGGCCGTACGGAGCGCCGCCATGGCCCTTCCGGTTACCCCCGGCTGATGCTGATGACCTTGTGCGAAACTGGCACCCGCGGCCTGATCGCCGCCGTCTTCGGACCCGCCTCGAAGGGCGAAACCGACTATGCGCACGAGCTGGTCAAACATCTGACCTCGGACATGCTCCTGCTGGCGGACCGCGCCTTCGACAGCAACAGACTGCTCGCAGACATCGCGGCTCAGGGGGCACAGTTCCTGATCCGTGCCACCAGCACCCGGCGCCCACCGGTGCTGGCGTTGCTGCCCGACGGCTCCTACCTCACCCGGATCGGCAGCGTTCGGCTGCGGGTGATCGAGGCCGAGGTCCGCTCCCGTACCGCCGACGGCGACGACTTCGGCGGAACCTACCGCCTGCTCACCACGCTGATCGACCACCGCACGGATCCAGCAGATCGCCTGATCGGTCTCTACCATGAGCGCTGGGAGATCGAGACCGCGTACCTGGCACTACGCCACACCCTGCTCAAAGGCCGCGTTCTACGGTCGAAGGATCCAGTGGGCCTCATCCAGGAAATGTGGGGACTGCTGGCCATCTACCAGGCCCTGCGGTCGATGATGCTGACCGCGGTGGAGACAGTATCCGGCTGCGATCCCGACCGGGCCGGCTTCACCGTGGCCCTGGAGGCCGCGCGCGACATGGTCGTCAGAGCCGCCGGGACGACTACAGCCTCGAGTGGACGCCCCGACCTGGTCGGACATATCGGCGCCTGTGTCCTGCAGGCGCTGTTGCCCAAGCGCCGGATGCGACTGTCCGCTCGCATCGTCAAGTGCGGAACGTCCCGTTATGCCATCTGGAACCGCGACGGGCGACCTCGCGACAGCACGCCGATCACCACCATCGTGATCACCGTGCACCCACCGGCTCTCCCCACCGCGCATGCCCCAGACCAGGCCGCTACCGGCCGCTGGGGGCAGGTCTGCCGGATCCTGGCGTACAACTCCAACCAGGCC
>NZ_JBSFUO010000091.1:0-1494 GCF_053591835.1 Streptomyces sp. NPDC002911
GCCTTCGCCACCACGCACGCAACGCCACCCGCCCCCTGATCACCCTCGGCATCACGTGATCAAACCGGACAGACTGAATGAACGACGCCGCCCTGCTTACCAGGGCGCGCCCTTCGACGACACGGCGCAGCCGCACGTCTTTCTCGTCACTCTGCTCCATCAATTCACTCCCGTTCCATGCGTAGAATGAAGGCGCTCCGGTCGGACGAGTGGGCGCAGCTGGCGGGGAAATTATTGGAATTCGGGTTGCCGCCCATTCCAATTGCAGTATTTCCCCGCCAGCCTCAAAACAATTGTGCGCGCGGCCTCCTCCGGAGGAACGGCGCACGACCCTACGGGTCGTCACGACACCGAAACCCTACGGGTTTTGGAAGCCGATTCTTCCGGAATTTTCGCCAGCACCGGGTGGGTGCTGCGGAAGGGACGGCGGCGCACGGAGGTCGGGGGCCGGGCGGTGGTGCGGCCCGTGGAGGCCGCACCACCGCCTGTGGGCTACACGCTCAGGGGCGTGACCGTCAGGGCCGTGATCTGCCCTTCCCAGAGGTCCCAGCGCGTCACGTGGCTGCTGGCCGGCGAGACCACCACGATCTGGCCCTCCCGCTCCGCGTCAGCCACGCCGACCGCCAGCAGGCACATGACGGACTCCCAGGCGTCCCGGTCGACGGTGTGGCCGCCGTCCGTGGGCACCTCCACCTGCACGGTGCAGGTCAGACGGTCCGCCAGGGTCAGGCTCTCGCCGTCGACCACCACGGTCATGGTGTGCGACCCCGGAGCCAGCTCGGCGAGCAGCAGACGCATTGCGTCCTCAGCCACGATCCAGCCGGAGTTAAATTCGGAGTAGTGCATGTAGGCGGGAATGATCTGCATGATTGTGCTCCTAATTCGGACGAGTGGACTGACCGTCAGAAGAGGTTGCCGACCCTTCTGACTGATCTAACCAAAAGGGGAATGCTGACGTAAATTCAAGAACCAACCGGCACGCTTTTCTTGGCGCCACCGGAGTAGTTAGGGGCGTCTCGGTTCGCGACGTCGGAGCGCGCGACGGCGGCTGGTCGGTGGTAGGAAAAATTCCCAGTTTCTACCCAGCCGCTTGGGTGATGCAGGGTGGTAGGTGCCGAGTCCAGTTCTTAGCTACCATCAGAAATGATGCACAAGAGTCCGAGCCGAACGACCCCCCTCTTGTTGGTGCGTAATTGTCTGCGACGGTGGGTCGAGTGATGCCGCGCGTGTCTCCTGGCGTCGAGCCTGCCCGCACTGCGGAGCCGTGCGGGCAGGCTCGACGCTGTCCCTTGACCTCACGTCACCCCCGGCGCCCGCAGCCGCTGAGCACCAGTCACACCACTTTCCGGTGTGGTGCGAGAATTCCGGAGGAATTCCCCACCCCATTCCGAAGGAATGGGGTGGAAAGCCCGTAGGGCTTTATCGTCTTTACGACCCGTAGGGTCGTGCGTCGTTCCTCCGGAGTAGAAGCGCGTCTGATGCAGGATGCGGCCA
>NZ_JBSFUO010000092.1:0-1441 GCF_053591835.1 Streptomyces sp. NPDC002911
CGCGAGCGCATCGAGCTTTTGCTGGACGAGGGATCGTTCAAGGAGGTCGAGCAGCTGCGCCGGCACCGGGCGACCGGTTTCGGCCTGGAGGCGAAGAAGCCGTACACCGACGGTGTCATCACCGGGTGGGGCACGGTCGAGGGCCGGACGGTCTTCGTCTACGCGCACGACTTCCGGATTTTCGGCGGGGCGCTGGGTGAGGCCCACGCCACGAAGATCCACAAGATCATGGACATGGCCATCTCGGCCGGTGCGCCGCTGGTCTCGCTGAACGACGGCGCCGGCGCCCGTATCCAGGAGGGTGTGAGCGCGCTCGCCGGGTACGGCGGGATCTTCCAGCGCAACACCCGCGCCTCCGGTGTGATCCCGCAGATCTCGGTGATGCTCGGCCCGTGCGCCGGCGGCGCGGCGTACAGCCCGGCGCTGACGGACTTCGTCTTCATGGTCCGTGAGACCTCGCAGATGTTCATCACCGGACCGGACGTCGTCAAGGCGGTCACCGGCGAGGAGATCACCCAGAACGGCCTCGGCGGCGCCGACGTGCACGCGGAGACCTCGGGCGTCGCGCACTTCGCGTACGACGACGAGGAGACCTGCATCGCCGAGGTCCGCTACCTGATCGGGATGCTGCCCTCCAACAACCGGGAGAACCCCCCGGTCGTACCGAGCGGCGATCCGGCCGACCGGCGCGGCGACGTCCTGCTGGACCTGGTCCCGGCCGACGGGAACCGTCCGTACGACATGCACAAGGTCATCGAGGAGCTCGTCGACGACGGCGACTTCCTGGAGATCCACGAGCGCTGGGCCCGCAACATCGTCTGCGCCCTGGCCCGGCTCGACGGCCAGGTCGTCGGCATCGTGGCCAACCAGCCGCAGTCGCTGGCGGGTGTCCTGGACATCGAGGCGTCCGAGAAGGCCGCACGATTCGTCCAGATGTGTGATGCGTTCAACATTCCTATCGTCACTCTGCTGGACGTACCCGGCTTCCTGCCCGGCGTCGATCAGGAGCACGGTGGGATCATCAGGCACGGCGCGAAGCTGCTCTACGCGTACTGCAACGCCACCGTGCCGAGGATCTCGCTGATCCTGCGCAAGGCCTACGGAGGCGCGTACATCGTCATGGACAGCCAGTCCATCGGCGCCGACCTCACCTACGCCTGGCCCACCAACGAGATCGCGGTGATGGGTGCCGAAGGCGCCGCCAACGTCATCTTCCGCCGTCAGATCGCCGACGCCGAGGACCCCGAAGCCATGCGGGCCCGCATGGTCAAGGAGTACAAGGCCGAGCTGATGCACCCCTACTACGCGGCCGAGCGCGGCCTGGTCGACGACGTCATCGACCCCGCCGAGACGCGCGAGGTACTGATCGCCTCGCTCGCGATGCTCCGCAACAAGCACGCCGACCTGCCGTCCCGCAAGCACGGCAACCCCCCGCAGTAGC
>NZ_JBSFUO010000093.1:0-1382 GCF_053591835.1 Streptomyces sp. NPDC002911
GGGTCTGTCAAACGAGCGGTGTAACTCGGGTTGTTGAAGGTTACTGACGCGCTGCGGAGAGCCGGCCGTCGAAGGTGATGTCGAAGGCGTTCAGGGCGGTCTTCCAGCGCATGGTCCAGCGGGCCTGGCCCTTGCCGGTGGGGTCCAGGGACATGATCGCCATGTAGACGCACTTCAGGGCGGCGGTCTCGTTGGGGAAGTG
Organism: Streptomyces sp. NPDC002911; assembly: GCF_053591835.1. Classification (NCBI taxonomy): domain Bacteria; kingdom Bacillati; phylum Actinomycetota; class Actinomycetes; order Kitasatosporales; family Streptomycetaceae; genus Streptomyces; species Streptomyces sp. NPDC002911. The sequence continues at coordinate 203 of NZ_JBSFUO010000093.1, forward strand.
GCCGCGGGCCTTGACCGCCCGGCGGATCCTGGCGTTGACGGACTCGATCGCGTTGGTGGTACAGACGACGCGGCGGATCTCGGTATCGAAGCGGAGGAACGGGGTGAACTCTTCCCACGCGTTCTCCCAGAGCCGCACGATCGCCGGATACTTCTTGCCCCAGGCGTCTGCGAACTCGGCGAACCGATCGAGTGCGGCCTCCTCGGTCGCTGCCGTGTATACGGGCTTGAGCATCTTGGCGATCTTGTCCCAGTCCTGGCGGGCGGCATAGCGGAAGGAGTTTCGCAGCAGGTGGACCACGCAGGTCTGCACGACGGTGCGGGGCCAGACGGTCTCGACCGCGTCGGGCAGCCCCTTCAGCCCGTCGCAGACGAGCATGAGGACGTCGTTCACGCCGCGGTTCTTGATCTCGGTGAGGATATGCATCCAATGCTTGGCGCCCTCGCCGCCGTCGCCGGCCCACAGCCCGAGGATGTCCCGCCGGCCCTCGGCCGTGACGGCCAGAGCCACGTAGACGGGCCGGTTGGCCACCGCACCGTCGCGGATCTTCACGTGGATCGCGTCAATGAAGATCACTGGATAGACGGCGTCCAGGGGCCGGTTCTGCCACTCGGCCATGCCCTCGAGGACCTTGTCGGTGATTGTGGAGATCGTCTGGCGCGACACCTCGGCGCCATAGACCTCGGACAGGTGAGCCTGGACCTCACCGGTCGTCAGGCCCTTCGCGGCGAGCGAGATGACCATCTCGTCCACGCCGGAAAGGCGCTTCTGCCGCTTCTTGACGATCTTCGGCTCGAAGGAACCCTCGCGGTCGCGGGGCACGGTTATCTCCACCGGGCCGACATCGGTCAGTACGGTCTTGGCCCGGGTGCCGTTGCGTGAGTTGCCGCCGTTCTTCCCGGCGGGATCGTGCTTTTCATAGCCGAGGTGGTCGGTGATCTCGCCCTCGAGAGCGGACTCCAGGAGCCGCTTGGTCAGCTGCTGGAGCAGCCCGCCCTCGCCGGTCAGCCGCAGACCCTCGGCCTGAGCCCGACCCACGAGCTCGTCGATCAGCCGGTCGTCCATGGACTTCGACGGCACCACCTCAGACGGCTCGACGGTCTCGACCTCGGTCACGTTGTTGCTGGTCATCGATGCATCTTCCATGATCGGGAGTTACACCGAACGTTTTACAGTCCCG
>NZ_JBSFUO010000094.1:0-1376 GCF_053591835.1 Streptomyces sp. NPDC002911
CCAATGCCGTTGCTTGAACTCGACAAGCAGTTCGCGGTGACGCTGGAGGGGCGGGGTCGTTGGGCCAGACATGCATCCTTGGGTGGGGTTGTCCGATCATGTGAGGCTGGGGGTGGTGACCCGATGGGTGACTCCGGAACTCGTCGCCGGAGTGTTGGAGAAGTGCCGAGTCCAGGACAAGAAGCCCGGCGCGTTACCCGTTGGGTTCATGGTCTATTTCACCCTTGCGCTGGCCCTGTTCCAGCAGGATTCTTATGACGATGTCGCTGAACACCTGGTCGGTGGCGTCCCAGAGCTGGGTGCAAGCATTCCGAACAAGTCGTCGTTTACGCGGGCGCGCGGACGTCTGGGTCCGCTGGTGCTGGAGACCGTGTTCCAGGAGCTAGCCGGCCCGTTGGCGCCGGTCGGACTGCGGGACTCCTTCTACCGCGGTATGCGGTTGGCCGCCGTGGACGGGTTCGTGATGGACGCGCCGGACACGAAAGCGAACCGGGCCGCGTTCGGAGGGCCGGTCAAGAACGGCCAGTCGGCAGGGTTTCCGCAGGTGAGGGTGGTGACGTTGACCGAGTGTGGCACCCATGCGCAGATCGACGCGGCGGTGGGCGGCTTCAACGGCGGCGAGCGGGAACTCGCGATCGCTCTGGCCGTCTCAGCGGCCGGGATGCTCGTGGTCATGGACCGTAACTTCCCCGGAGTCGCCCTGTGGAAGGCCTATTTGGAAGCCGGGGCGCATCTCCTACTCCGGGCCCGTTCACCGGTGGCCCACCGTCCGGTAGAACATTTCGCTGACGGTACCTACTCGGCCAGGATGAACCTGGCCGGGCAGAAGGGCGCGCACCCCGGCGGTGTGCTGGTCCGGGTGATCGAATACCGCGTCAACGGCGGTGAGGTGGTCAGGCTACTGACCGACCTGCTTGACCCGGTGGAGTATCCGGCGGCGGAGCTCGCGGCTCTGTACCGGGAAAGATGGGAGGCGGAGTCGGCGTTTCGGCAGATCAAGACGTTCCAGCGCGGACCGGCCGAAGTCCTGCGTTCTGGCGACCCCGCCCTTGTCCGACAAGAGGTCTGGGCGCATCTGACAGTGCACCACTGCCTGACCCGGGTCGTCATGAAGCTGGCCGAAGACAACGGTATCGACCCGGACCGGGTGTCGTTCATCAAAGTCCTCAAGCACACACGCCGCAGCGTTGTCCGCCAGTGCGCGGACACACCCAAGAAGATCAATGTGTTCCTGGCCGTACTTGCGGCGAAGGTGCACCGCAAGCTGGACAACGGCACTCGGCGTCTACGCGAAGCGGACCGGCACCTGAAGCGGCCGGACTCGAAGTACTCCTCCAAGCTCTCCTACCGGATCAACACCCGGGACCGGCAAGCCA
>NZ_JBSFUO010000095.1:0-1325 GCF_053591835.1 Streptomyces sp. NPDC002911
GCGGTGGTGGGGCGGGCGGAGCGGTGGGAGTCGTTCCGTGCGGAGCGGGATGCCGAGTTCGGGCGGCGTCTGGCCACCCACGAAGCCGCCCAACGAGTGGGGACCCGGGAGAACATCGCCGATACCGTGCAGGGATGGGCCGAGCGGGGATGGGTGCCGGGCGGCCTCCTGCCGAGCACGGACTGGGTCCAGGGGATCAGCTCGGGCGATGGAGCCGGCCGGGTGTGGGGCTTCGTGGAGACGGTGGTGCAGCGCAACCAGGAGGTGCTCCTGGCCGGTCCCGGCGAGCGAGGTGGCCCCGGTGGTGGCTGGGGGGCGGTGGAGAGCCGTCAGAGTGCCGTGCTGGGCCGGGCCGTGGAATGGGCGGTGCAGCGGGACAGGCTCGAGACCGGCTTCGTACGCGATGTGGACGGTGCGGTCGCCGAGGTGTCCGACGGGCTGTTCGGCAGCCGCTTCCTGGTGGAGGAGCACCCGGCTGCGCGCCCGGAATGGGCGGACGGGGCCGGCACGGACGAGGTTCGTGGCGAGCGGCCGCAGAGCGGTTCCGGCGTACCCGCGATGGATCTGCGAGGTCTGCGGGCGGAGCTGAGGGCGGAGTACCTGCGGGTCGTCGACGACCACTACCGCACCGATCCGTTCGCCGCGTCGCCGACGTCGGCAGCCACGGCCCCCGGCCAGGCCACGGCCGGGGGCGGCCAGGGGACAGCGGCCAGGGGTCCGGCGTCGGCGGGCCCGGTGCAGTCGGTCGGCGGCGCGGGACCGGTGGTGAACACGGTCTCGGGGAGCGGCGGCGCGGTGGTGGACCGCGGTGTGCGCGAGACCGCTGTGGGCGGGGCGCTGGACACGGTGGAGCGTGAGCTGGCGGACTGGGAGCGCCGACGTGGTGAGGACGGTGGGCTGGACGGGTGGTCATGGGTGCAGCTTCGGGAGGACATGGCCGTTGAGCTGCGGGACAGGTTCGCGGAGTTGTCGGGCCCCGAAGCGGACGCGTCGGGTGGGCCGGGTGAGCGGTGGGACGCGTATGTGCGGGAGGTGACCGCGCCGCAGTCGTTGGGGGAGCGGTTCGAGCGTGCCCAGGTGCGGAGTGAGGAATGGGTGCGTGAACTGGTTGTGCGGGAGGGGGTGTTGCGGGGGGTGGTGGTGGAGCGGGTGGGGGAGTTGGCGGAGCGGTCACGTGCGGTGTCGCGGGTGTTGGGTGGGTTCGATGAGGTGGCGGATGGGTGGCTGGACAGTTTTGCGTCGGCGGGGACGTTGGGTGCGGGGGAGGTGTTGCGGGTGCGGCAGGAGCTGGAGCGTGAGCTGCATACGGCGCACCATGCGTTGCA
>NZ_JBSFUO010000096.1:0-1229 GCF_053591835.1 Streptomyces sp. NPDC002911
CGGTGGAGTCAATCGGTTGATGCAACAGCTGCCGCGAGCCTACCAGCGGGAGTTTCGAACCCGAGGGTCTGCCGGGGGCGGGTGTTCAGCTTGAGGGCGACGGCATCCAATTCGGCCTGGGTATATCCGGACAGGTCGGTTCCCTTGGGAAAGTACTGGCGGAGGAGTCCGTTGGTGTTCTCATTCGATCCCCGCTGCCAGGGGCTTTTCGGATCGGCGAAGTAGACCTTGACGTCGGTGGCCATCGTGAACCGCTTGTGGTCGGCCAGCTCAGTACCCCGGTCCCAGGTCAGTGAAGTCATCAACCCATCGGGCAGATACCGGACTTGATGACTCAGTGCGGAGATCACACTGGTGGTGTCCTTGCCTGCGACCCGGACGAGCATGACGTAGCGGGAGTGCCGTTCGACCAGTGTCGCAATATGACTGTTCTTCGCACCGGTGATCAGGTCGCCTTCCCAGCGGCCGGGAACAGCCCGGTCCTCGGCCTCGGCCGGACGCTCGCGGATGGAGACCGCGTCACGGATGCAACCTCGCTGCTGACCTGCGGTGGAGGCGTTCTTCGAGCGGCGCATCGTGCGCCGGCGGCGCAGATGGGAGACGAGCTCCTTCTTCAGTACGCCTCGGGCCTGGATGAACAAGCTCTTGTAGATCGTCTCGTGAGACACGTACATACCGTCCTCGGGCGCGAAGGTGCGGGCGAGCCAGCCTGCGATCTGACGCGGCGACCAGTCTTCCTTCAGCTTGCCCGCGACCGTGTCCCGCAGGGCCGGACTCTGTTGCAGCAAACAGGACTTCGGGCGCCGGGCATTGCCCCAGGCCCCCTCGTCCGCGTGAGCGGCCCGGTACTTCTCACGCCCGCCGTGACGTCCCACCTCGCGGCTGACCGTGGACGGTGCCCGCCCCATCCGGCCCGCGATCGCCCGGAAGGAGTCGCCAGCGGCCAGACCCCGGGAGATCTCCTCCCGCTCCGCCAGCGACAGCACTCCGGCCGATCGAGTCCTGGCCGCCGGGACGAATCCGCCGTTCGCCGCGACCACTCCGTGGATCGACCCGGGCACCTTGCCCAGCGCACGCCCGATCTCGCTCAGCGACTGCCCGTCCCGCCACCGTCGCCACACTTCACGCTTTTGCTCGTCCGACAGCCCCGGACGCCCGATTCTCGCCACCCAGCAACACCTCCAGCAGCAGTTCTACCTGGGATGTTGCACCGACCCATTGACCTCACC
>NZ_JBSFUO010000097.1:0-1095 GCF_053591835.1 Streptomyces sp. NPDC002911
CGGGTTCCCCCTGCTCCGCCACCGCATCCTCCTCCAGTGATCACTACACGGCGCTACCACCGATTACGGGCCAGAGCCGAACGTTTTACAGTCCCGTCGAGGATGTAGCGGACGTGTCGGCCGCCGAAGTATCCGCGCACGATGTGGGGCTGACGTTGTCGGCGGTGGAAGAACCTGCGGGTCTCGGCGGCGAGTTCGTTCTGGTTCCTGGCCCTGTGAGTGTGGGGAAGGCTTCCTTCGAGGTCGGCGTTGACCAGCTCGTCCGGGTTGAGCTCGGGTGAGTACGAGGGCAGGAAGTGCAGCTCGACCTGGTCCTTGTGGTCGGCGAGCCAGGCCCGGACAGCCTTCGAGCGGTGGGCCGAGTGCCGGTCCACGATCAGGTGCACCTTCCGGTCGAAGTGCCCCGCGAGCCGGGCGAGGAAGCGGCACATGACCTCCGCGTCGAAAGTCTCGGTGAAGACCATGAAGTGCATCCGGCCCTTCGTGCTGATCGCGGACATCGCGTTCACGGAGAACCGGTTGCCGGTACGGCGGACGACCGGCGTCACGCCTTTGGCGCCCCAGGTGCGGCCGGCGACGCCTTCGAAGGTCCGGCCGCCGTGCTGTTCCAGGTCAAGCTGGCCTTTGAGGGTGTGGTTGACCGACTCGATCAGCTGCCGCACCGACTTCAGGAGGCTCTCGCCCTTGCGCTTCCTCTCGCGCTTGAACGAAGGACGCCGCAGCTCCGCGCCCCGGAAGGCCAGATCGGCCTCGAACTCCTTGGAGGCGAAGCCTTTGTCCGCGATCACCAGCAGGCTTGGCCGATCCGTGGCAAGGTGCGGTTCGCGGTCCAGCATCGCCGACAGCACCTCCCGCTCGTCCAGCTCCGGGTTCGCCAGTGCCCACAGGATGGACATCCCGGTCGGGGTGCACACCAGGTACAGGCGCAGGCCCCAGAAGAACCGGGTGTGCGAGGCGCAGTACCCGTGTCCGGCCCGGCCGGCCATGTCCGACCGCTTCACGTCGGACGCGAGCGGCCGCACTCCACCGGCGTGGAGTCGATGATCCAGTGGTTGTCGAACCAGAAGTCCGTATCGACGGCCAGTAGCCGTATCG
>NZ_JBSFUO010000098.1:0-1035 GCF_053591835.1 Streptomyces sp. NPDC002911
CCGACGCCCACGCCTCCCCCGCCAACCGAGCAGCCCGACCACCCCCGAACTCCCGCACCAAACCACGCTCGAACAACCCACCCACCTCACGAACAAAACCCGCCCGCACCACCCCATCCACCCCACCCCGCTCCAAACCATTCGCCATCCCCCCCACCACCACACCCAAACGAGACCCGAACGACCCACCACCCCCCACACCCCGCAACCCACCCACCACACCATCACGCACCACACCACCCCCAACCCGCTCCCCCACACCCCGACCCACCACCCCATCCACCTCCGACGCAAACCCACGCCCCGCACCCCGCCACCCCCGACGCACCCAACCCACCACCGCCTCCCCCACACCCGGAACCACCCACCCCACCGCACCACCAATCGCACCCGCCCGCGCCGCACCCCGCAAAAACTCACCAGCAAACTTCGTACGAAAACCCGCCTCCCTCGTCAAGAACTGCGCAAACGCCTCAACCGACACCTCCATCACCGTCTGCACACCCACCATCACCCCCGCACGCGCACCCACCCACACCGCAAAACGCGTCAACAAATACTTCATCAAAAACCCATACACCACCCGCAACGCAGCCAACTTCACCGCAGCAAAAGGATTGATCCACGCCGTCGCCAACGTCGCCACCCACTCCACCCAAAACGCCGACGCATAAATCACCACCGCCTTATTCGTCTTCACCACCTCAAAAGCAAACTCCTCCCCGAACTCCGCCACATCCCGCGCAGCCCGCTCCAAACCCACCACATAATCCCGCCCCTCCCCCGACCCGAACACCCGCATCGCCCGCACAAACGCCTCATCGAACTCCCCACCCACCGCACCCGACACCCCCCTCGACACCACCCCCGCCCGCACCCGAAAATCCGCCAACCCATCCGCCAACCCCACATGCTTGTCCACCACCTCACGCCGCACCCGCCCCCCATCCGCCCTCGGACGCCGCATCCCCGTCAACACCAACAACAACCCATCCACCGACGGCCCATCACCCACAACACACACCCCCCAACGCA
>NZ_JBSFUO010000099.1:0-1033 GCF_053591835.1 Streptomyces sp. NPDC002911
TTTCGACGGCGGGAAGAAGATCAACGGCCGTAAGCGGCACATCGTCGTCGACACGACGGGGCTGCTGCTGACGGTCATGGTCACCGCGGCGAACGTGACCGACCGGGAGGCGGCCCAGGTGCTGCTGGCCCGGCTGGCGACACGGTTCTTCCTGCTCAGGCTGGTCTGGGCCGACGGCGGCTACACCGGACCCCTGGTTGACTTCGCCGCGAAGGTACTGCGTCTCGCACTCACCGTCGTCAAACGCAACGCGGACGCCTCGGGCTTTGTGGTGCTGCCCCGCAGATGGGTGGTCGAGCGGACGTTCGGATGGCTGATGCGCTCGCGCCGCCTGGCACGCGACTACGAAAGGCGGACCGAGACGTCCGAGGCGATGGTGCTGTGGTCGATGACCATGATCATGAGCCGCCGCCTCGCGAAACAGGAACGCTGAAGGAGCCCGGTGTGTCCTCGACGAGCCAGCCTCGCGCGGCCAGGCGCTTCGCCTTGGACCGCACCCCTTCGATCTTCGCCGGAACCAATTCGAGTCCCAACCCGTCAGCGAGTTGCCGACAGATCGCCGGCCCCTCGCCCGACCTCTCACGATCAGCCAGGACATGCATGATCCGCTGATAGTCCGGCGGCAGCACCGTCACGTCCAGCCCTTCCCGCCGCACCGGCACCACCGAGCCGGACACCGCCCGGCCCACCGCCGGACCCGGCTCAACCGGCCGGGCCTCCCGGGAAACTTGCGCGTCATCGGGCTCGCCGGCCTCGGACAGCACCTCACCCACCGTCTCCTTCGCGATCACAAGGCGATCCCGCGCGGCCTCCGCCTCCTCCAGCTCGGCAACGAGCCGGTCCAGCTCACCCCGCAGCGACTCCACCCGCCGCCGGGCAGCGACCTCCCGCTCCTCGATCAACCCCATCACCGACGGCATCCGGCACCTCCACCAAAGAGAGAACACGACGTGTCATCTCTACTGCAGGGCGGGCGAATTTACGCCTGACCAGCGGAAACCCGGCGATCACACCCGGAAAAACAACAGGTTCT
>NZ_JBSFUO010000100.1:0-1015 GCF_053591835.1 Streptomyces sp. NPDC002911
GATCGCCAGCATGGTCTGCTCGACCTGCTCGCCGCGGGCCAGCGTCTGCTTCTCCATCTGGCCGTCGGCCCAGTAGGCGTCGAGGGTGGCGGCGGCGGTGACGAAGGCCGGGTTGTTGCCACGGAACGTGCCGTTGTGCTCGCCCGGCTCCCAGATGTCCAGCTCGCCCTTGAAGAGGCAGAGCGACATCGGCAGGCCGTAACCGCTGATGGACTTCGACAGCGTGACGATGTCCGGGACGATGCCGGCCTCCTCGAAGGAGAAGAAGCCGCCGGTCCGGCCGCAGCCCATCTGGATGTCGTCGACGATCAGGAGCATGTCCTGGCGGTGGCACAGCTCCTGGAGCGCGCGGAGCCACTCGGCGCGGGCGACGTTGATGCCGCCCTCACCCTGCACGGTCTCCACGATCACGGCGGCGGGCTTGTTCAGACCGGAACCCTGGTCCTCCAGAAGCCGCTCGAACCACATGAAGTCGGGAACCGTGCCGTCGAAGTAGTTGTCGAACGGCATCGGGGTGCCGTGCACCAGCGGGATGCCGGCACCGGCCCGCTTGAAGGCGTTGCCCGTCACGGCGAGCGAACCGAGCGACATGCCGTGGAAGGCGTTGGTGAACGAGACGACGGACTCGCGGCCCTTGACCTTGCGGGCGAGCTTCAGCGCCGCCTCGACGGCGTTCGTGCCGGTCGGGCCGGGGAACATCACCTTGTAGGGCAGGTCACGGGGCCGCAGGATCACGTTCTCGAAGGTCTCGAGGAAAGCCCGTTTGGCCGTCGTGGCCATGTCCAGGCCGTGGGTGATGCCGTCGCGCTCGATGTAGTCGATCAGCGCGCGTTTCAGCACCGGATTGTTGTGGCCGTAGTTGAGAGATCCGGCACCGGCGAAGAAGTCGAGGTACGAGTGTCCGTCCTCGTCGGTGAGCCGGGCACCCTGCGCACGGTCGAAGACCGCGGGCCAACCGCGGCAGTAGCTCCGTACTTCCGATTCCAGGCTCTCGAAGACACTCAGGGCGGGCGGG